>DTSE01000303.1 GCA_012965515.1 Candidatus Melainabacteria bacterium
TTTGCTTGGATTTGTAATGCCAGTAGGCATGAAAATTGCCTCAATGCTGCATGGAGCCTCCGATTCTCAAACGTTCGAAATGCTCACTGGTAAGGTCGGGGTCGCGTTTGTGCTGATGGTTTTGTGTCTCGGCTTAGCCGGTAATACCGCTACGCAGTCTGGTCGCGGTGGCGAATACCTTCCTTTGATTTTCACTCGTCCGATCTCGCGATGCGAGTATGTTCTCAGCAAGTGGATCACAATCACACTTATCGGCGGCGGATTCGCAGCTTTGCAAAACCTGGTGATTGCTGCCATTGGATTGCACTTTGGAGAAACAATCACAGCGCAAGCATTACTTAGTATGGTGCTGGAGCGTTTCATGGATGCCGCCCTGATTTCCGCAGCAATGATACTGACTATGCTAAACCGCAATCCTGCCTTTCAGATCATTGCAGTTTTATCCTTCTACATCTGGTTGGCCGGTCAGACCATCCCACCGGTCAGCGTCGCGACCGGCGGCAAAGCTCTCGAAGATTTGTCGATTGAAACAACCAAATTCTTGCTCAATATGTCGCAGTACATTGCCGATTTCATTTTGCCGACAGTGAACGTATACGACTTGCTCAGCAATCCAGCGACGGCTGCAGGAGCGCTCATTGCTTACCTTGCCGCGCTATCGGTGTATCTGCTCTTCGCCGTCAATGTGACTAACAAGCGTGAATTTTTCTATGGTACGAGTTAAGCGTAGGGGCGATGCCATGCATCGCCCGGCCGTCGTCATCGAGAATGTGCGCTGTTTTTTTCGTAGCTGCACTTGCACCGAAGCGGGCGATCTGCCCGTGCTCCCAGAGGAAAGCTTCAATGGATCCTAAATCTGAAAAATCAGTTTCATATATGCCGAAGTGGCTGATTGCGGCGGCGGCGGTATTCGTTGTTCTTAGAATTGGCGACGTTCTGCTGAGCAGAGTGCAACCAAATGCGGTGAAGGTAAAATCTACGCAGGCAATTGCTTGGACGCAAATTCCGAGTAAAGAACAGTTGATTGCCGAAGCAAAAAGAGTCGCTGCTACACCAGCCAAACCGGTGCAGGAGCTTAGTCCGAAGAGCCAGGAGCAGCTGCACGAGTTGTTGGCGGAAGCGAAGCTGAATGGCAAACTTTTGTTGTTGGAGTTTTACGCAGATTGGTCCGACCCGTGCAAAAAAATGGAAGCAACTTCGATGAGTAACACGCAAGTCGCCGCACTTGTCGATGATCGTTTTATGCCAGTCAGAATCAATGACACGCAGAAGCAGTTCGGTGTCAATGCTCGTTTTGTCGCTGACTTGCAAAAGCGCTATCGAGTGTTCGCGTTCCCAACCTTGATTATTGTAGGAGAAGATGAAAGCCCGATTGCAAGTTTGATCGGAAACTGTTCGTCACTCACTACTTATCGTTTCTTGAGCAGAGCGCTGGCAACCGTTGCGTCAATGCGCCCGGAATTTGCACATCTTCTCACTTCCCATTCCCAGGATAGTGCGCTCCGCTTGTGAGCCGTTTTCTCCAAAAAGATGGGTTCAATTTCCTTATTGCTTAAGCGGCGGCGGGGGCTGACCTGCTTCAATGGCTTTGAGTGCGTTATTTGCATTCACAATCCACTTCCCGTCCTTTTTGTCTGTCTCGAGAACAGGAATTGCTGATTGTAAGGTTTTCTTCGCGTCATTCGGAAGCCCGGCGCGCCACTCATAGGTGGCAAGCAAATACTGACTTCGTGCCGCTTCTAAAGGATCATTTGCTTTCTTGAAGTAATCGATTGATCGCTGGAAAAAGAACTTCGAAAACTCATTGTGTCCGTCATGCAACTGCAATGTTACGCCGACGATTCGAAGGTTCATCGCCACTTTCTTGTCTGTTTTGTATGTTGACCTGATCACTTCTTCGGCTTTTTCATATTTGCCCTGGCGCGCCAGTGTTCTTGCCATGGGCCATGCAGTTAGCCTTTGGAATGTGTTTGAATCCGGATTTGCTTCAATAATCCCTTGGAGAACACTTTCCGCTTGCGCGAATTCATGTTTTCTATAATTGCGCATTGCAATTTTTACTGCATTCAGTGCCGTTCGTGTTTCATCATCAGGTAACACAAACCATTCGACGATTTGCGGAACATGGTACTTCATGAAAATCGTCGAAATGAACTCTGGCTGATCTTTGACTGCGTCTCGGAGGCTGAAAAACACGGTCAGGGGAACTGTGGCCACACAGGCGAGAATTGCAATCTTCCAGAACCGCTTCTTTTGCTTGACGCGAACAAACTGCCCGCGCTTGAAATTCAGCAACTCTTTTCTCAGATCCTGCATCGATTGATATCGATCATCCGGCGATTTTTCCAGCGCGCAGAACACGATTCGCTTCAACGCTTCAGGAATTTGCAAAGACTGTTGAAACGGTTGAGGTTTTTCCTTCGTATGCTTTATGACTGTTTCAGCAAAGTTCTTCCCTTTGAATGGTGGTTCTCCACACAAAGCCTCGTACATTACACAGCCGAGAGAATAGATGTCCGAGCGACGATCGAGCGGAGCTGCCAGGCATTGCTCCGGGCTCATGTACAGGGGGCTTCCGAAGACCTCCCCTGTTTTCGTCAGTTTGAGATCATCGATTTTGTCCTGCAGTTTTGCGATTCCAAAATCTACAATTTTCGCCGTCGGCAAACTGCCTGGCTCCGATGCAACCAAGATATTGCTGGGCTTCAAATCCCTGTGAACAACGCCTTTTTCATGTGCGTGCTGCAAAGCGTCTGCAACTTGGATCATTATTTCCGCTACGAAATGCGGATCTAACTTCTGCTTCCGAGCGATCAAGGAGCTGAGCGGCTCGCCTTCGATGAGGTCCATGACCAGGTATGGACCGTGTATGTCGCAGACACTGAAGTCGTGAACGCGAACTATGTTAACGTGGTCGAGCGCACAGGTCGCTTGCGCTTCTTGTTGAAATCTCAGCAGTGTCTCTTGCGAAGCGTCGCGGTCTTGGTTAAGAAGCTTGATCGCAACAACCCTCTTCATCATTCCGTCATAGGCTTGGAATACCGAGCCCATTCCGCCCTCGCCCAGCTTTTCTTCAATGGCGTACTTTCCGGATACAATCTGGCCGGAAAGGTCGGTTTGCGAGCGCGTCAGTTTTGGGCGAGAAGTGTTGCCTAACGAGTTTGCGATTTGCTTGCTATCGACTCGAGTGTCGTCCTGATTGTCATTCGTATTGACTGTCGCTTCGAGTACTTGAGGCAATGTCGCATCCGGCAATTCGGCGGATGAAGCAGCAACCCTGCCTGCCTTCACTTTTTCTAGCGCCTGCTCTTCTTCTGGCTGCATCAATCGTGCCTGACCGTGCCCTGTCTGTTTCTGCCGCCTCCTTATTCTATCAGCTTCCGTAGGTTTCTCCCGCGGGAACAGCACAACCGAGATCTTCCTATTGGCGGCGCTTTCCGGCACCTTTGTAACAAGTTATTAGCCCTCCCTTGTGGTCCGGGGGGTTATACATATACTTAGTTCATACCGGTTTCAGAGCGAACCGGACAGATTCCCTCAAGTACTCCTTCAAAGAAGTCCAAATCGCCTTGCTGCTCCGGATTTGGGTTCAATGAGCATTTAGCGAAAACACGAGTCATGTCATTCAAACCACTCACAGTAGGAATAATCGGCGGTATTGGACCGGAGGCGGCTAATCGCCTGTCGCAGATGATGGTTGAATTAGCGAATGCGTCATCTGATCGGGAACACGTTCCAGTCATCTGTTTCAATAACCCGAATATCCCTAGCCGAGTCGATTCAATTAGCGGGCAGGGGGAGAATTGCTTGCCGGCTCTGGTAGAGACCGCGCGTGCCCTCGTTCGGGCTGGCGCTAATTTTCTGATTATGCCCTGCAATTGCGCGCACTTTTACTTGCGTGCCCTCCGCGACGAAATTTCCGTGCCGGTACTCGACATGATTCAGGAGACGGTCGATAAGATTGTCGAGGATTTCCCTGGTGCGAAGTCTGTCGGATTGCTTGCATCCACACCGACTTTGGAGACGGGGCTTTACACGCGCCCATTTTCCGATTGGGGCATCGAAGGGTTGAGACCGAATGAAATTGAACAGCAATTGGTAATGTCCGCAATTTATGGACCTGACGGCATCAAGGCCGGTAAGAAAGAAACAGCAAAAGAGAATTTGGTTGCGGTAGGAAATTCTTTGGCAAAACGCGGTGCAGAAGTGGTCGTCACGGCATGTACTGAAATTTCTCTAGTGGTGGAGCCTGACTCTCTCCCTGTCCCCGTCGTAGATCCGATGCGAGTGATCGCGCAGTCTGCAATCAATTGTTCGCGCAACGGGTTGAGCAAAGCACAAGCGGGAAGGTTCGTATCAACCCGAAGATCGACTGCGGCTGGAGTGTAGCGTCAAAAACGTAAGGGCGACGCATGCGTCGTCCGGTTGATGTGCGACATCGACCGTCAAAGGAGTTTTGATTGCCAAACATACTGCTCACTTTGGCAGAAGAAGTAGGTGCGAGCACCGATAGTCATTTTGCCGTGCGCTATCCGGTTGACGAAAACGATTGTTTTGATTTTGCTGCCGGACTCAGAGAAATCGGACATGACGTCTATTTCGTGAATTGGCGAGATCTCGATTTGGAAAACGAGCCGGATCCCGCGAAAGTTCAATTCAATCGTATGTTCGACTACCAGCAATCGCGATTTGTAAAACCGCTTGCACTGTCTGAGTTTGCACTCGCGTTTGTGTACAAAATGGAAGGCTTTTATTTCGACATGCCTCGCTTCTTTGCGATGGTTTCAGCGTTCGAGAAAAATATTTCAGTTGTTGTGAACGACCCAAAGACGATCAGGCACAACATCAATAAGAGTTATTTGTTCCAGTTACAGGAGAGGGGCGTCGCTGTTGGGCATCCGTACACTATCGAAGATGCTTTGGAACAACGCCTTAAGAAGAATCTTCCATGTGTGATCAAGCCACTATTTGGTGAGCGAGGCAATAGAGTTTTGCTGGCGAGAACTGTCGATGATTTGAAAGTAATTGAAGGAAAGGAAGGCGAGTATATTGCCCAAGAATTCATGAAAGAGATTCGACAAGGCGAAAAGAGTCTCGCGTATCTTGGGTTCGAGTTTCAGCATGCTGTTATCAAACAGCCGAGTAAAGAGAACACTGATGAATTCCGCTGCAACGAATCTCTGGGAGGAACAGTGGCTGTTTATGAACCCACGAAAGAAGAGTTGGATTATTGCGCCAATCTATTGAATGTCTATGAATCATTTGGCTGTCCGATTCATTTCAGCCGAATAGACTTTGTCACCACTGATAGTGGCCCCAAGCTTGTCGAGGCTGAGTTGTTGAATCCATCGATATATGCGAATTATTCAAAGAAGGGGCCACAGTTCGGCAAAGCCATCGCCGCTTATTTCGACTCGCTGGTTCGCGCAAAGCTAGTGCGCTGAGTTGCGAAAAGGCCTTACGTGAGTCCAACTCTATTTCTGAACGCTGGAAAGATACAAGATTACGAAAGCCAGAACGCCAAGAAAGATCGCGATTTTTCCAATTGCGACGTCTCCTGATGTGCTTCCGGAACCAATCGCGGAAGGCAATCTAGAAGGTGCTACTTCTGGAGGAATCTCATAAGAAGCGAGGCTTTTGGAAGGTAAGTCACCATCCGGTAGAACAGACTTACAGCTTGGACAGACCAAAACGAGCGGCTCGCACTTTGTTCCGCATTCCATGCATGTTTTTCTTGGAACCTCGATCTCGGTCATATTCTCCCATTTGAAGAATACTTACGTATGACTTCAGTTAACCGTAGCACTCTCTTCATCTGGTTGGCAGCTGGATTCTATTGTAGGGTAGACGCCATGCATCGAACTTTGCAATATGTGGTCGACGCATGGCGTCGACCCTACAGCGGTGAACCTGTACATACTTACTCTGTGACTGCAGCTATTAGAAAATCGATCAGCGGTTTGCGGGCGTCTGTGATGACTGTCATTCCATCATACTGCATGAATGTAGTTCCGGCGCCGTTGATTTCATTGATGTCATTGCCGATAAAGTCGATGGAGCCGATTGTCAGTCCAGATTTCTTGCAAAGCTTGTTTGCTTTTTCGAGGTCTTGAGTAAATTCTTTTGATTTGGGAGCGAAGTATGTGATGGTCCGACGATCGTTTCTATGCTCTGACCAAGGCGTGTGCCTGCCGAATACTTTGCGTCCGCCCACACATTCACCGTTGACGTACCAGAGCCGTTTTTCCGGGCCGGACACGAGAGGCTGGAAGCAGTAATCGAGTTGCAGAGATTGTTCCTTTTCGCTGACTTGTTCGCGAAAGTTGTTCAAATCCTCCTCGGATTCAAGCTTCCGAACGCCTTCACCCCCGCCGCCCCAATTCGGTTTTGCGACTATCTTCTTTTCGCGTTTCAAGAAGTCGTGTACTTCACTCCAATTCGAAAACTTGAATGTTGGTATTACTCCCCACTTTTGAGCATCAAGTTCGCTAAACCAAGATTTGAGGCAGTGTCTCTCGGCTTCGGCCGTGTTGATCAACTGCTTTATCTTGCCGCGCTGCTCGGCGTTTTCATGCATGTTGATTTGCGCATTCAAAAAGTCACGCCGATGTTTGAATCCAAGCTCTTCGTGATCAATCCAGTAGCCATCAGTGTAGACGATCCAGACATCTGCTTCCGGTTTTATCCAGCCGTGCCGTTCGAACTTCCCGTGCGCAACTCGGCGATATGCATTGACACGGTTTTTCTTGAAGTCGTATTCGGAAATTGGAAGCAGAAACAGATCGCATTTGTCGTGCAATCCAGTGACCATGGAGCGGACTGTCTGAAAACGCTTTCCCTCGATAAGTCCGGGGTTAACCGTTAAGAGAACTCGTTTCATTTCTACCAATCGAGAGCAGCGGAATTTTGTAGAAAGGACGCCGTGAATAGCTAGGACAACAGGTTGTATCGCCTCTAAGTGTATCCAATTTTTCGAACATTTAAACTGGTTCGAGCTGATAGTTGAGCATTTTTGAGGCGTTCTCGAAATCGCGCACAAGGTCGTCTTCCGAATCGGCGCCCATGTTTATCAAACCGTATCGATAGCTATGAGCGTCTTGCAACTGATCGGAAAGTTTCTTCCCTTTGGTGGCAATTACCTGCACCATTGCGCCAGGAAACCTGTCCTCGACACTCTTGATATTGTCCTGATCAGGGACCTGCCTTACGATCTGATCATCAAAAGTTCGCAAAACGCAGCTCGCTGCAATTCTGAATTGCCCGTGTCCGCGGACAAAGCCAGGCTCCATGCCAAGCGCAATCCGCATCATTACCTCGTAGGAATTGCTTCCATCAACTTTTTCGAAAAGGTCGGGAAACTGAGAAGCGATCTTGGGATTGATTTCGATGATGTGAACCGTATCTTTCTTCGGGTTGTAAATCATCTCCATGTTGAACATCGCATTGTCGTAGCCGATGCCCTTTATGAAGGTCGCTGCAATTTGCTCCATGCGCAAAAGTATTTCTTGCGGCAGCGAGGACGGATACTGAAACCTCTTGAAGGAGAACGTCCCTGGAAACATGATCGCGTCAATGATTCCCATAACTGTGACTTCGCCGCGATAAACGAATCCTTCCAACGACACTTGATGTCCATCAAGCAGTTCCTCGTACAGAAGATAATTCGCATTCAGTTCCCAGTCTGTGTGCAAGCGGACCAAATCGTTAAACGGAAGAATAAACAGCTCCGGCAGTAGTGATTCTTTGGCTCGCTGTCGGAGTTCGTCACGGTCTTTGATTCGGTAAGCGTTCTTCGACATGCAGGATTTGACCGGTTTGAGAAACCCGGGAAACATCGAAATTTTGTCAATCGGTTTAAGATTTTTTGGATCGATGAGATGGTATTCCGGCGTAGCCGAGGGAACGATCTTTGACTGTTTCACTCGACAATAATATTTGTGTTCGCACAGCAAAATCGGAGAGGGCTTGGGCCCAGGTAAATCGAGTCTTTCCGTCAGCACTGCGGTCGCTGACATGCCTGGATAGCCGACACCGGATGTGATACCGGCAAGATTATCGTCGTAGTGTCTTTGCACTGTTTCATCGAGCAGTTTTGCGATATCCATCGGCTTCATATCCAGGGCTGGATTCTCGCCGAGTAAGTCGTCGAAGTAATCTCCGCCGAATTCATCGAATCGCAGGTTCACGCCAATGCGCTCGGCCAATCTCGGCAGAGTGCGACGCTCTCGTGGCGTAGGGCAGAGTATCAAAAGGTCTTTCATTGTTTCCAAGCTCTGCAGCTCTTAAGTCCGCAATTCTAGCTTGCTATGAGAACTATGACGAGACTACCTCGTGATTTTTCTGCAAAGAAACTTAGAACGCCGTAGCCGCGCAGTTTTTGGTTCTATGCCCCGAGGTATAGGTTCCGGAATGCCAGTTTTGTCAGCTGTTGCGAGTTGAAAGGCACTTCTTTCAGTTGCCCGCTGTTTGGGTCCCGCAGCTGCATGGTTGGTTTGGGCCCGCGGTAGTCAACTACGACTTCCGGTTGCTGCAGTGCATTGAACTTCGTCGCGGAAAGCATTTTGCCTTCCTTGGAGTACACGTACTCGGTCTTGCCGGCGAACACGTCCGCAACCACTCCTTGTTGCTGAGCGGGGCGGAAAACAGGCTGATTCTCATTCACAAAATGACTGATGGTAGTCCTTTGCAGACCGGCCTGGTCGTTGATTTCGTTGTTGAAAATCCACTGTTGAAGGAATTTAGGACCGTCTTTACCTGAAGTGTATTCGATCACGTTGACAGGATCGTTTTGAGCATCGGAAAGAACAGCATAGAAATCACCGGGACGTTTGCGCCCGTCCGGATGCAGCATACGCCCACCAAGCGAGGGTTGCATCATCTCGCCGTCACTCAATAAGTCCATGGTCTTGACTCTATCCTTCACGACCGGGTGCATCTCGGCGATTTGGACAGTCCCAGGCACTTTGTTCTCACCGCTGCGATCCGTGTAGGTTTTCAGATACAGGCTGTAGAGACCTTCTGCGGCAGGACTTAACGTGCGAAGAATTGGACTGATTATCCGCGCGTCCTGGTCGTGCGGAACCTTGTCATACTTGGGTTGTGTCGCTCCAGGGTTCGTGTCGTCAACACGAAAGCCACCCTGGTTGCGCTGAGCATCCTGTTGCTGCTTGGTTTGCGGCAGGTCGAAAAGACCGGCTCTTTGCCATATGTCAGCAGCCACATCCGGTGGCGTTTGATCGAAAAACCTCACCGCAGTCGCATCAGCGAATGCTTCGGACCTAATGCCCGAGTTACGGTCACCCATTTTGAGTTTCCCCGCGAAATATGAAAGTGGAGTATTTAAAAACTAAGGCAATTAATCTAATTAAGGAATGGTGGTTTCACCACATTGAGCAAGCCCGGGTTCAAAGACTTAAGGGTGGGCAGTATTTCCGGCATTTCAGTAGGATATGATTTTGTGGTCCGATTTGCCGGATTTGTTCAGATTAGTAGGGATAAGGCGGAAAGAGTCTGATGTTGAAAGGTCGAAGGCGCGCATTTAATCTGGTCTGCAGGTGGGTGGCTGCAACTTTGACCGTTGCTATTAGTCCCGCATACGCCGAGGAGCAAAATGCCGAACCAATGACTCCGTTCAAAACCTGGAAGGACCTGAAAGTCACTCAAAGTCTCGCTGCCGATGGTTCCGTCAATTACTATTCTTTCCCATTGAAAAATGGAACAAAGGCACACCTTTGCGTTCTTGACCTGAAAAGCAAGACTTACTGTGTTCGCCCTGCTGTTAATTCTCCAACCTGCCCTACCTCGGCCGCCGGGGCAAAAGCGAAAGCAATCGCTGCGGTAAATGGCGGTTTTTTCAACCTCTCCAATGGCGAGAGCACGAGTTATGTAGTCATTGATGGAAAGCAGGTATGCGATCCCACAACAAACAGAGACTTGATTACAAATCCTAAGCTGATGCCGTTTTTGGACACAATCTTTAATCGCAGCGAACTGCGCATTGGTAAGAAAGGTGCTGGAGCCAAATCTAGTGGCGGCTCCAACGCAGGGAAGAAGAATAAGGGTAAGAAGGGAGGCTGACCTGCCCATTTAAGACCCA
>DTSE01000304.1 GCA_012965515.1 Candidatus Melainabacteria bacterium
ACAGAAGACTGAGTAGGCTTCTGTTTAAGTAATTGCGAGTAAGGCGCATGCATGCAATGCGTCCCTACGCTTCACTGTAGGGGTAGAAGGCTGCGAACCGGGCGATGCATGGCAACGCCCCTACGATTGTCTACGAGAACCAGCTGCTGGAGACTGCCTCGTTTGCAGGTGCTGCGACGCGGCTCTTCAGAATTGCATTCAGTCCTGAATGTGTTTGTTTTGAATTTTGGGCTTGATGTGCCGAAACTGGTGCAGCCAACGCAGTGAAATCGACAACTGTGACTACACCTTCGTCGCCGTCCTCATCTTGCACAATGAAGGAATTGATGGGCGCGGTGTAGTTGGGTGAAGTCTGGCGCTGAGCTTCCATCTCTGCGAAATCTTTGGGCATGTGAGCGGCGTAAACTTGAGCCAATTCTTGTGCGAATGTCTGCGCTGCCAAATCCTGTGGCATCGGTTGAATCGGCATGATTGGAGCAACTTTCTCTGCTCGCGCTTGATGCATCTGCTCAACGTAGGGCGGCACTTGCGGAACAAACAGATTTGCGTTGGGCACTACAGCTTGAATGTGCTCATAGTCGTCATTAACCACATCGGCCATTTTGGAAAGCAATGAATAGCAAGTTTCTTCTTCAATGGCCAGCGGAATGTCGGATACCGACATGGTGGCATCAAATGACTTGCCCTGGTCCGACGACGATAAAGGTGGTGGCATGAAGGAGAATCTCTCTTCTTCTCGCTTTACCGTTCTCGGCGGGTCCATGTTGAGCATCAATGATTCCTCAGGGCTTCTGACTTCGAAGGGGATGAATTGATAGTAAATGGGGGTGAGTTAATTTTCCGTGAACATCTTTTTGATTTGCAGATTTTTCAAAAGATATTTTAGTTCCGGAGATCCTTGGATTGAATAGTTTGTGTCTTTTGATTCCTTCGTTTCTGTTGCTCTCAGTTTGACAGAAACTTGTTGCAGCTATGTAACTACGGTCTGGTTTCCTGTCAACGGAGGCATTTTTGTTGCAGACTCAGGAGCCATCCACTCTCCGGTCACAGGGTTGAAGGTTCTGATGCTGGCGTGGCGGTATTGGGATATGACATTTGGATCGATGCCTTCCAGTCCTTCGAAACCTTGAACTCCCAGAAGTCTGCCGGTGCTCGCAACTTCTTGCGGTGGAAGCGGTACGAGTGCCGGGTCGACGCTTGCAACTCTGATTGGTTTGTTAGGAACTGTCAGAATTGCCGGCGCTTTGCTTGGTTTGCGAACTCCGTTTTCATCAAACTCAGCGCTTGCCACTTGCGGTTTCGGCAGCAGTGGTGTTCTTGCCGCGACTCTGGTCGGTGTTTCGTCCGGTGCAATCGCCGGCGTGCTGGGTGTCGCGTTCGGTGTGGTGTTGTTTTGGTTGTTGCTCTTTCCGGATTTGCCGCTCTGTCCACCCTTGCCGCCTTTTCCGCCACCTTGTGCTTGCTTGGCTGCTTGGGCTCCGAGTCTTTCGGCTTGCATTGCTGCACCGCGCATCATACCTGCGAAATCGAATGCATATCTGACGGCTGCGGTTGCGAGGAAATTGCAAGCAGTGACGATGTAGAGACCGGAGGAAGCTTCACTTTTAGTAAGAGCGATGATGAGAATGACTACGTTCCAGAAGAAGGACCAGAATGACAGAGTGATTACACCTTCACACCAGGCTGGGAACGCATCTCTGAAGATTTTCATCGGCCATGTCCAGAGCGCCGCCATGATTGGTCCGACGAAGAACAGGTAGTACATGAATGCCATTTGGAAGGCGGTGAGGATGGACCATGCAGTGTTGATGCCTGCGTTGGTCATGTTCATTGCCATGCGCATTCCGAGCGAACCTTGGGGCATGGTGTTGTCATCGCGATTGGCCGGAACGAGATTGAGTCCGACACAAGGATCAACCAACTTGCCCCAGATCATGCCTTCTGCTTTGGCGAAGGGCTCACTTCCGCGAGGGGAAGTGTCTGCTTGCGGGAGATTCGCCATGCTGCCTTCGTTTTCGGAGAGGTAGCGAACGCCGAAAGCACGGATTTCTGCGCACATCGCATCTTGGTACATGTCGGTGCCTTGAATGCGGCGGTACTCGGAAGCGATTGTGTACTGGAGGCTGTTGCCGAGGTCGATTGAATAATTGACGACGAGATAAGTGCTGGGGACGAGAAAAATACCGATGATTGCGCGTTGGATGCCTTCCAGTGGGCTGGCTTGACCGGCCATCAAAGGGTTGCCTTGGGCGATGATTGCTCTTACTTGCGTCAGCACTGCGCCCGGAAGAATGAGGAGAAGCGCCATTGGTACAAAGAAGCTGTCACGCAATCTGTTCCAGCGGTTGCCACCTTCGGTGGTGAAGTTCTTCATCACGCGTTGGCAGTAATCGATGGCTTGAATAGCTTGTTCGCGAGCGATATCACCAGCGTTGTTGCCGGCTTGGTTGGACTGTGCTTGCTGGGTGGCTTGTGCTTGCGGGGCGACGTTGCTCGGCTTCTTGGATTTTGCTACTTGTCTGTCAGCTCTGTTTTCCATAACACGAGCTTGCTGTGTGTTGTTCCACAGTCCGGGAACCAGCTTCAGTTGTTCAGCCGTTGCGTCCAGATTGATCAAGCCAGTGTTTATGACGTGGTTTCTGTCTTGAACAGAGAGCGGGTCACCTTTTGCACTGGCATCAAAGCAAAAAGCAGTCACCGCAAACAGTGCTGCCATCGATGCAAGTACAACCGACTTGACTGACTTGTTATCGGTAAATACCGAAGAAACGCTGCGTGTCATGTATGCAGTGCCAACGGTTCAGTAA
>DTSE01000305.1 GCA_012965515.1 Candidatus Melainabacteria bacterium
GGCGCAGGCTTTCACAGCCTGCCCTTACTGTTCAAAACTAAACCGTTATCGATTTAGTTTTTGCTCTCAAAGGACGTTGGATTGGTTGCCACGCCCGCCTGCCCGTGACAACCACAGATTAGGCGATTTTTTTCAGAGCTTTGTTAACTTCACTGGATGAGTTAGGGCAACCTGCCAATCAGATCTAATAGGATGGTTTGCCATATTGGCCGGTAGAGAATGTGTACGACCGGCAAGGTCTTATCAAGGAGTTTTCAGGTGGCAACAGAACGTACATTTGTGGCAGTAAAGCCGGACGGCGTAGAGCGCGTTTTGATCGGCGAAGTTGTTGGACGCTTCGAAAAGCGTGGTTTGAAGATCATCGGCATGAAATTCATGAAGGTCACTAAAGAGATGGCCGAGCAACACTATGGTGAGCACAAAGGCAAACCGTTTTACGACGGGTTGGTCAGCTACATTACCTCTGGTCCAATCGTCGCAATGGCTCTTGAAGGCAAGAATGCAGTTGCCTTGGCTCGTCAAACCATCGGTGCTACGAAGCCCCAAGATGCAGCCCCAGGAACGATCCGCGGCGATCTCGCCGTCGAAATCGGGCGCAACATCGTGCACGGCTCCGACAGTCCGGAAAACGGTCAACGAGAAATTGGCATCTTCTTCAAGCCAGAAGAACTCGTTGAATGGAAGGGCAGCTTGAATAACTGGATCTGGGAGTAAGTCCAGAGCGCTCTAATGGCATTGAAGAGGTCGCAGATATGCGGCCTCTTTTTTTACGCATCCTATTTATATGTATAGCAATGGAAGTCGCACTACTTTTCGTTCACTGCCTTCATTGCAGCATCGAAAACCGCTTCAGCACTCAGTTCCCGTAGACATGCCAGAGTAGCAATCTTGCAGGTGTCAGAGAAACACGGCTGGCATTCCAGAGAAGTCGAAACAGTTGAGCAATGCGCTCCGAATGGACCATTGCGCCCGATAGGTGTGCTTCCGTAGATGCCTACAATTGTTGGACCGTCAATGGCAGCAGCAAGATGCAGCGGGCCGGTATCTCCGCCGACCACAAGCTGCGCTCGCGAAAAGAGCGCTATCAAATCGACGAGGCTTGTCTTGCCTGTCACTGATTTACGAATACTTTCAGCAAGCGTTTTGTTCTCCGGGGCTTCTCCTTTGCCGCCAATCAATGCGATTCGATAACCCTTTGTCACCAGTTTTTCGCCCAGTGCCGCCCATGATGGCAGCGGCCAAAGCTTTGTAATCCAAGTGGTGCCTGGAATCAGCACCACCAGAGGTGCATGCTCTGCATTTGAAACACCTTTTGCAATCTGCTGTTCCGAAAACAACTTTTCGATTCTTTGAATCGAATCATCCTTTATAGAAGGAAGAACAAACTTGCTTTCTGATACTAATGAATGATCGTCTGATGCATCGACTTTCTTGCCGGTGATTGCGTTTGCGGCGGCATGTGCAAGGCGCAGGTTATGTAGAACCACATGCTTCTCAAAGGAGTTGTAGTCGCCGGTGTTGATTCGATCGGTGTACATAAGTGGTGCCATTTCACGAGCATCAGCAAAACCGAATATCTTGCGGGCACCAGAACCGCGACAAATAGCAGCACTCTTGAAAAGACCTTGCAGGTCGATAGCACAGTCATATTTAGTCTGCTTCAGTTCACTGGCGAAGGCCTTGATAGCATTGGTAGAGAGGGATTTGAACTGCTTCTTTTCGAAAACTATGACGTTGTCTACAAGCGGATTTCCCAGAAGCAAATCCTTCGACAGTGGTTCAACTACCCAGGTGATTCTGGCCTGAGGCAAACGTTTCTTGAGCAGGCTGACTGCCGGCAAACTGTGAACGACGTCACCGATCGCGCTCAGTTTTACAACAAGGACTTCCATCAAACACCAGAGAACCTCTCCGGTGCATCATACACTGCCGGACTGAAGCTGGAACCACCAACCGCTTGACAGCCAAGCGTGAACTCCACCCCTCTAGAATCTCGAGACAACAGACCGAACGGTCTGAAAACAAGGTTCGGGTTCTTCAAAAGGTGCTTTCAACTGTTCCTTCGTTTCTTCCTCGCTTCACCCCCGGTGGCACCCCGCCTTTGGTGTCACCGCAGAGTTGGTACCACCCCGCGGACGATACCAACTCTGCGGCTGGTATCAACCCCGCCCCCGGTATCAACTCCACCCCCGGTGTCACCCCACGGCCGGTGGCAGGGGCTATACTGCTCAAACCTCTGAAACGTCCATCAGGATAGCAATTCAGGAGATTGACTGAGTGCGAGCGCATGCCATTCGGAAGAAGAGCGGGCTTGCTTGTCGTGCCTAATACCAGACATGTGTACGGCAATTCTTGCCCCGTTTTCTGTCTTTGTTCTATCGCCGGATAATCCATACAGATAGATCTGAGTCGGGAGGCTCAGAGCACATAGGTGTCCAACTAAGGTTCAAGGCACCCCGGTCGGTACCAGATCGATTTGCGCCTATTGGAACGGAAACAATAACAGGGGAGGCAATCCGACGTTTCTGGTGTTCTCCCATCACCGGCTGGAACGGACTACCCCCGCCACCAGATTCAGCGCCGGATTCGATACTGCAATTCAGGATGGTTATGGCACCGGATTCGGAACTGTTTCCGCAGAAAAGCTGCTACCTTTCCGCACCAGATTCAGCGCCACGAGGGGGAACCATCTGCGGAGGCCGATGAAACTTGAATGGTTGGCCAACTTTCGGCCCCGAATTAAGTGCTCATTGTTTGCCATCAAGCTGTCTTCGGTTATGAATAGCGGGTCTTTATG
>DTSE01000306.1 GCA_012965515.1 Candidatus Melainabacteria bacterium
GCAGGGTTGCAATACGCCTCTGCGATGTTGGAATTTGAAGACAGCCAAAAACAACCCTTCGTCCCTGCTCCTCCTGCTCCAATCAAGCGTGCACAGTCTTCCCACTGATCGCGACCGGAAACAACAGCAAAGTCATTGGCGGATTTCTTATCCAACAACTCGACATCTTCGCGCGTTAGACCGAATGCTTCCAATCGGGTAAATGGGCTGCGTAAAAATTTGATCGTCGCGGCCCGCGGATACTCATCAATTGAAAGACTCAACAATTGCTGGTACCACTGCGCAAGCGGCAGCGACAAAAGTTCAATCGACTCGTCCAAGTAGTGCGGGATACCGGCGCCTTCGAATGCACTGCGCACCGAAGTTCGATATTGTTTCAAATCACGAATAACCACAAGCATATCTGACGGCTCTACGCCATCTGATACCAAACGCTGCTTTATTCGAGAGGCGATGAAGTCCATTTCGAAATATCGATCCATCGCCCGGAATTTTTCAACAGTGTATGTACGCTGCGGTCTTCCAGCCGAAGTGGGAGCGTCGCCCGGAGCCTTTATGAACAGCGAATCAGCCATCGCAAAAAGACTCAGCTGCAGAGCATTGTCACCCTCACCTTGTCTGCGGCGTTTCGGTTTCAAAACCGGTATGTCCGGAGCATCTACAGGAGCGGCAGGATGCACCGACGAATGAATCAGCAGATTTCCGGCGAGTATGTTTTCCAGATCTTTGAAGCTGTCGTCTTTCCACAAATAGTCGTTGTTCGGATCATCATCCGGGCGCAGATAGTCGAAAAGCACTTCGACCTTTTTGCAGTATGGTGCCAGCAAATGAACAGCTTGCAACTGCAGTGGATTGAATCGGTCAAAACCATCGACCGCGAGAAATCCGAGATTCAACTCGAGATCCTTTTCCGACGTAAGTTTTTCGCGCAGTTTAAACGACACGATACGCTGGTCAACATATCCAAGCCGCTCGAGTTCTTGCCAGTAGCGCTCATATATTCGCGCCAACTCCATATATTTGGAGGTGCTATCCACGTTGTTCTCCAGGCGTGAAATCACATCCGCCGGAGACAGTGCGGCGCGCTCAAATTCATCAATCAGTTCGATAATTTGCTGCGATGTTCCATTGAACTCGACTATCGGATCGATCGCTTTCAGCGTACCTTCCGCTTTCATACTGAGCAGAATTTGCTGCAACAAAACTGGTCGAACGCGCTCAGGCATCAAGCGAAAAGATACGCCCAATTTGCGGAGAATCTCTTCCAACAATTTGTAGAAGGAGAGGATCTTCAAACCGAAAACGCCGGGAAAGTCCCTGTGCTCCGCCGCACCATCAGCCTGCCGCTTTTTGACAAGGGCGAGCATACGCTCGGTAATCAGTTTTCTATATCTTTGAGACGGAACAACTAGAAGCGCCTCACCCGGGCGGTTCGTCTCCAAATAATCGAGCAAACGCTCAAGCAGCTTTACGCTCTTGCCTGTGCGATATGGGCCGGTGAATACTTCGATATTCGTCATGCGTCGAGTATGCGATGGTGAAGCACGCCCGCTTTACTAGCGGAGCTCGTGAATCACAGGTCGGGCAGCGGACTGCCTCTTACCTCAGATATTCTCGCATGTTCGAGTTGACGCCGCGACGCAATTTATTAAGCGCCCTGACTTCCAAGTTTCTTGCCTGTTCTTTGGTCAAACCCATGTTTCTGCCGCTTTCTTCAAGACTCATGGGCGTTCTGCCCGTTAACCCGTAGCGGAAGGAGAGTAATTCGCGCTCCTCTGTACTGAGGCAGACCAAAGAGTCCAAAACGTGCGTGACCATGAGATTTGCGGCTGTCGCCTCATCCGGTGCCAGAGCTGTTTCATCCTGAATTACGTCCGCAAGCGTGGCATCAGAATCATCGCCGCAAGCCGAGTCAAGAGACAACGGGCTGCGCGAGGAATCGTAAGCCAGAAGGACCTTTTCACGGCTGACGCCGGAAGCTTCGGATAGTTCGTCCGGAGTCGGAACGCGCCCCAATTCCTGGCACAGCGCCGTGTTGGACTTGCGCAGCTTATTGAGAACCTCGTTCATGTGGACGGGAACTCGTATAGTGCGTGCCTTATTAGCAATTGCACGTGTGACAGCCTGGCGAATCCACCAGGTTGCATATGTTGAAAACTTATTTCCGCGCTCCGGGTCGAACTTTTCGACCGCGCGCATTAAACCCAAACTGCCTTCCTGGACAAGATCTTGAAGACCTAGCCCATGGTGGCGATAACGCTTCGCAATGCTGACAACCAATCGAAGATTCGACTGAATCAATTTGCGTTTCGCGACCGCATCCCCCGCCTTTATGCGGCGAGCCAATTCGATTTCTTCCCGCCCAGTCAAAAGTTTGTGCCGAGCAATCTCACGCAAATAAATGCGGACTGAATCTTCTTCGACCTCTCTCGGCTCAGCAGCAACTTCGCCATCAATTGGCTCGGTTGTAGCGCCACCATCGGCGAAGTCACTTTCGGATTCTTGTTGCTCAAGCGTACCGGCAAAGAAATCGTCAGCCTCTTCTCCGGTGAGAAGAGTGGTCATGCCGTCATTTTGCTTTGCTGCTGAACTCTGTCTTCTTGCCATATTGAAAGACTTTTTGCCCCTGCCACCTGCACCATATACGGTGTATATATTCAGCCATTACACCACCTAGTATGTTGCCAGAAACGACGTGCAGAATCTAGTAGGTAAATTCCGGGGGCGCGAATGAGACTTGCATTTTCGGCTTCAATTTTGCGTCACGAATTGCAAAATCAATCTCAGTC
>DTSE01000307.1 GCA_012965515.1 Candidatus Melainabacteria bacterium
CAAAGACTCCATGCAAGTTGAAATTGCGGAAACCGAAAAGCACGTTCAGGACTTGAACGGCGAGCTCAAGCTTCTATGGCAGCGATGAGCCGCTTGGAGCGCAAAGCCGCACGCGACATGGAAAAAGCCGGCAAGTAAGCTAAGGCTTCTTCAATGGCACTTCCGCGAAGCCGCCTCGATTGAATGGCTGTAGTGGTGCCTCTGAAAGTTTTGCGGTGGAGCCAACCGGCACGCCGTGATATCCGCTACTGTCGAACGAAACTATCGGGTCAAACTTTTGAGCGGGTTTTACCTTTGATGCCTGGAGCGCTTCTCTTCCAAACGCCCACTCATATGGGATGTCGACTTTTCTGCCGGCTTCAAAAAGCCGTTCATAACTTTCTAGGTTGCGAGTCTGAATCCCTTCGACCAGAGTTTGACTCTTTTGAATGGTGTCATCCACTGCTGTCGGCTTCAAACTTCGCGACATAGAAAGTGCGCGATCGAAGTGATAGGTCGTGAATTCGCCGGGTGTTCTCACATGCAGATTGAAAGCTGCAGGAGCAGTGCGATCGGCAAGAAATGCTTGCGTGGTCAGCTCAGGTGAATTGCCCCTTGAGAGAAGTAATTTCAACTGATCGGCTGTGACTGTGCGCATTGGTCCGGCGTCATGAATGTGCGGAGAAATTGCGCCCGGACGTGAATAAAGGTATTGCATCGTCACTCGCGAATCACGAGTGAGCACTTGGGAGAGTTCATCCGGAAGCTTCTCAAAGGAAACCAATGTGTCGTTGGGCTTGTGGAGGCTGAACTTGTAGAAGTGATCAGGCTTCATATCCAGGAAATGAAATCGAGTGCCGGAGAAGTCAATCGGCGATTCTTCGTACCAACTCGGCCGCTGGGAAGCGCGCACTTTGAATGGGTTTGCCGCACGAATTCCCACGTTGTCGAGTGTTGTTATCAACTCTGACTGTCGGTCCACCCTTTGCAGATGCTTGGCTGCGCCGGGCGTTTCATCCAGAAGACCAGGCATGAGCTTTCTTTGCTGGGCAAAATGATGCTTCGCCTCAGCTAGAGCGAGTTCGCCCTGTCGGGTCGATTGAGCAATCGCTTCCGGCCACGTGGTCAAGTTTTTCAAGCCCTCGCCGCCTTTCACTACATTCAAAACATCATCGAATGCTTTCTCCGCGGCGTGCCTGGCAGCGAGAGACACCTCGGGGTTCATCATGCGCGCGGCTTCCCCAGTCCGCTCGATTATCAGCCTGTATACGGACATAGTCGTCCTCCTAAAGAAACTGGGTGGTCAGAAACAACCACAACGCAAGTGTCTTGAGAACCGGTGGTCGAACTGTGGCGATAGGTTGTGAAAATACGTGTCCCGTCAGGCCAGTTGAACGCAGCGGTTCAGCCAAGCGGTTATATTAAAGAGCTGGGTCCCCTGCCCTAAAAAGGCTGAAATTATCAGCCATAGCTTTGTTTATAGAAATGCTTAGTCATTTTTCAAAGGGGGCATAACCTTGTAGGCGTTTGGGCGGGTAAGCCCTTGGAAATCCTTTAGGGAAGGAGCATGCATGTCTAGCGAAGAGGCCGGCAAGTCCGAAAACTTTGGCTCTGCCGCGCATTTGATGATCGAGGCTCTGGACAAAGCCAGCAAAGAGCTGGAAGCAACAGTCGGCGACTGCCTTTCGCAAGTCAAAGAGCACTCCGAAGGACTGGAGAAAGCTCTGGCCGGGCGCCTGAAGAAGTTTTTCGAGCAATCCGGCAATCTCTTGGACGGTCACGTAGACGACCTTTCCAGCAAAAAAGAAGAGTTTATCGAGCGGTTGATGGAATTTGAGCGCACTGAGCTCGAAACCTTGACCGCCACAGCAAAAGAAATACGCCAACAAGTAAACGCAAAAGCCCAACAGGCGACCGATTCTATCAACAGGCTCGTGGAAGAGCAGGTAGCAGAGCTCAAAGCCTACATGAGCGAGCCGAAACCGATTTTGCACGAAATCGTCGATGCAAGATTGGAAGTGGTGAAAGAAATCGGGCGCGCCAGTAAGGACAAGATAGAGGAATCCGAGTCTGGTCTGGAAAAGGTCATTTCGGAGCGCGCCGAAGAATTCGACCGCAGCATTTCTACTGTGGTAGAAGAATCGAAGCACGCAGTCGAAGATAAGCTGGACGAGCACAATCGCAAGTTCGAGACCAAAATTCAAACGGTGATGACCAATCTTACCGATGCCGTCACGGCAGCTGGTGACGACCTCAAAGACAAAGCCCATGAAGGGCGCCAGAAAATCGACGCCGCCGCAGAGAAAGGACGCGATCGTCTCTTTGCTCATTTGAAAGAGTACAGCCTCGCACTGGAAGAAATTCAGTCATCGTTTGCCGAACAACTCAAGTCGGACAGGGAAGTGCAAGAGGGCGTTCACAGAACGAAGCTCGACCGCAAAGCTCAAGAAGTGCGCGAAGAAATCGAGCATATTTCCGCCGACGCGTCTACAAAGATCGCCGCCAGCCACAAGCTGTTTTACAGCTCGCTCAAGCGACTCGAGAAAAAGTACTTCGACCGCATGGACAGACTGTTTTCACGTTATGAATCAGCCCTGGCGCAAGAGGGCAATCTGACTTCAGGCAGCAAACCGCAAGCGACGACTGAATTGAGAACCTTGCTCTCATCGCGCCTGCAAGCCAGAGGCGATGAAGTGATCAAATCATTCCAGCGCCACGTCGAACAAATTGAGACCGAGTACTCACGCTCGAGCGCAGGGTATCACGAGCGCATCGAGAATATAAGAAACGCCGCAATTGAGGCGATGGAAAAACAAGTGAAGTCGATGAATCAGGAAATGGATCGCGTGACCCGCAACTTCAATAATGGTTTATCCGACTTGAATATAGAATTGCCGCAGATTTCCGAACGCGGAAAAGCGGCGGCTCTGGCAGTGAAAGCTTATCGCAGCGCCATGCTCTCTCTGGAAGGTGACGACTAGATACAAGCAGGCGAAAAGTAAGAGATTTTGCGATAAAGAAGTAAGGAGTGATAGATGACATTCGGCGGCAAGAATCTGCAAGAAGTTTACGACGGCGGCTCCAAGTCGATGACGGAGCTCGAAGCGGAACTGAAAGCAAAGCTCAAACAGCTTGTTGATGGTCATGCTGAAGAAAGGCGCAGTGACGAAGAAAAAGCGGTCGGCAAGGTAGAGGAGCGCTTTTCCGAGTTCGAGGCAGACTTGCGCAAAGTAATGGACGCCACTGTCCAGCGCATCAAAGACTCCATGCAAGTTGAAATTGCGGAAACCGAAAAGCACGTTCAGGACTTGAACGGCGAGCTCAAGCTTGTTGCCGACAAACTGCGCGGAACAATAGTCGAGTTGAAGCGCGCGCATGAAGCATCGGTCAATTTCATTTCAGAAACAGCGACAGACGAATTCGAAGCATCCGTCGAAGAGTCGCAGCTGGAGATTGAGAAGCAAGACAATGCGGCTTCGAAACATTTGAAAGCGCATGGCACATTCGTTATGAATTCTCTGCAGCAGAAATTGGACCATTGTCTCTGGGAATCGAGAGGCGACGAAAAACAATTTAGTGGCGCTCTTTTCAAAACATACATGCAGAGAGCTTCCGGCATCGACACGCAATTCTCGCAGCAAATGCAAAAACTGCAAGCCGAAGGTCAGAATCAGTTCAAAACGCTGGAAACTGCATCACAAGCGGCAGAACAAGCGCTCGACGGCGACATGGAAAGAGTGCTGGGAGAGATTGATTCACGGGGCAAAGAGACCGAACAAAATCTCAAGGGTGATTTTGAAAAAACCTCAGCAGAGCACGCTGAAACGCTCAAGAATTCCCTGATAACCGTGACAGAAGGTTTGGGTCGCACGCACGATGCCAACACGATGAGATTGAACGAGGAAACCAGAGAACTCTCGACTGCTCTAGTCGTTGCTTCAGGAGAAGCGCAGGAAGCTCTCAAGGCGAAGTGCGAACAAATTCGCAATGATGTCGACCGGCAAATGATTGAATTCAACAAGCGCCTCGACGAAAAGATGAAGCAGACGATGACGTCACGCGAACAGCTGGAGACCGAGAAAGATTCTATTTTTGCCACCATTCAAAATGAACTCAACACAATCAGAGATACATTTGAAGGCAAGCTTTTGACGCTCAAAGACGAATCGCTCAATCGAGTCCAGACTATCGTGCAGGATACAGAAAGTGAAGTCGTCACCATGGGCGAAAACTTGAAGACCAAGATGACGGCAGACGCTCAAGCAGTCGCCGATGAGCTGCAACGAGCTATCGGAAACTTCCTCACCCAACTGGCTCAATATAAGAAAGAGGCACTCGATGAAATTGAGATCGCCGCTGGCAAAACCCCTCAACCACAACCTGCTGCTGCCCCAGCCACTCCCGACCCCGGTCAGGAATCGGCGCGCGTCCGACGCGTAAAACGTGAGAACCAATAGGAAAGCCTTCGCACATGAACTCGATGCTCAAACAACATCATATTCGTCTGCAGGATCTGAAAAGTTTCCTGCGCGGCTATGGTACGAATAAGCCCCAGACGCCCGAAGAATGGGCTATACAGGAGAGCAAGCTTTATGCCCCGGGCATGCTTATCTTCTGCCTGGATTCAATCGCCGCGCCGCCGGGGCTGGCTCAGTTCAGCAAAAAGGACGCCGCCACTGAAGGCGAGACTTACCGCGTCAAAGATATGTCCGTTGTCGTCAGCATGACTGATGGCAAGCCGCTGGCAGTGAACATCACAGCCAGTGCATTCGACTTGCGCTTTCTCGAACAGTTGATGTTGGAGAAAGCCAGAAAAGCTATTTTGGACGGCAGAGACTTTTTATATGTAGCAGCCACGACACCGCAACCACTGGATGCTCAGCAAGTCCAGGTGCTCGAAACCATGGCGACTACGCAGTACAGCCAGGGTGGCTCTCGACGCACGCTGGCCGCCGGTGACACCACCGGTGCGCAAGAGCCTGCTCAAGCTTTGCTTGCGGCTTTAGGGGTGTCCATAGCTCAAGCCGGACCAGGCAAGAATGTGCTCGACATCGGCAATGTCTGCCACTTACTTTTCGCTCCGGAAGGGCGCCAGGAAGACAAAAACAAAGTACTGATGAAGACCTGCTTCCAGCCAATTGGCGGAGACCCTGCCATTGCCGCCAACGAAGGTCAAACGGACGGAGGAGTGGCTCCCGTTCAGGTTCAGCCTCCGGCTCCAATGAAGTATGAAGACGTCACACCGCAAGCTGGTGTAGAAGCCGGCAGCGGCTGGTCGGACCCGACTCAGTGGGTTGATCCGCAAGTGCCTGAAGCTGCGGCAATGCCAGATGCCTGGCAGCCACCGGCGCAAGAGATTCCTTTCCCTAACCAGCCTTCGCAATGGACAGCGCCCGGCAGCATGGATCAGGCTGCGGCCTCTTTTCTCAATCCCGACGCACCAGTGCAAGTTCCGGACTTCCCTCAGCCGACGCCGGCATTCGATATTGCACCACAGGTGACACCACAGCCTATCGATATGCCTCGCCCGGCTCCGCTCGGACAATCGCCGCGCCAGTCCATGACGGGCTTTAAGGCGGTGGAAGACACAGGTACATTTAGAAAGTTCGACAACACTGCTCCGGCATCAGGACAACAGCCGGCTATTCCGCAGCAACCAGATATCGCCCAGGCAGCAGCAGCCGCATTTGCCGCATCTGCAGCCGGCAATGATCCTGCCCATGCCACGCCGCCGGCAGTAGAGAACATAGAGCAGCCGTGGATGCCCGTTGGAACCCCAGCGCAACCTTTTTTGCCGCCGCCTGTTAAAGGCAGCGGACAACCACAACAAATTCGCCCACAAGCAATTCGCCCGCAAACAGGTGGAGACCCTGTGGCATTCCAAGTCGAAACAGGCATCTATCAGCAATTCGGCGCACCGCCGAAGAAGCCGGAAGCGCCAGCCCCTGCTCCCGCACCAGAACCAGTGGCGGAAGCTCCCGCACCGGTGTTTGAGGCACCACCTGCGGAGACATACGCAGAGTACACCGAAGCGCAAGCGGAAGCTCAGCCTGCTGAGTCTTATGGCGAACCGGCACCACAAATGGCAGAACCACAGGTTTATGCAGAAGCCGAACCGCAAGTCTACGCAGAGGCGGAGCCGCAAGTTTATGCGGAAGCCGAGCCTCAGGTTTATGCCGAAGCAGAACCGGTAGCATACGCACAACCTGCGGAAGTGGCAGAAGAAGCCGCACCAGCGGTTGACGAATCCAATCTTTCTCTCTTCGACAGACTCAATCTCAAGCTTTCCAAAGTCAAGCAAAGCCCTGGTGGTGCCCCGGCTCAGCCGACAGCAGCACCGGCGACGCCGTCAGCAGCCGCCGGACAAGTACAAGAGTCGGCAGAGCTGTTCGGCTGGGAAACTCCGGAAGATGTACCGGAGTCTGGCGCAACACCGCTTTTCCCATTGCAGCAAGAAGAACAATCGCCTGATGAATGGCAAAGTTGGGATACACCGACCGCGTCTGAAGTTTTGCCCGAATCGGCTCAACAACAAGACGCTGGTCTTGCCGAAGCCTTGAGCGGTTTGCTGGAAAGTCAATCTACTTACGAAGAGCCGGCTGCTTACGCGTCGAACACGACAGCATCGGATTTCGCCTCCGCCGATGCGCAACAAGTTTCTTACGAAAGCGGTTTCGTGCCCGATCAGGAAACTCCTCCAGGCTGGGCGGAATTTCAGGAATCGTTCAAAACACAACCATCCGTCGGTGACGAGCAGACAGCGGCAGCGGAAATCGCAGCACCAGCCGAAACTGCAGCAGATGATGGCTGGGAACAACCATCGGTTCCGGAAGTATACGAAACTCCCGTAGCAGAAGTTGCTGCCGAAGCTGTTGCGGAAGTAGTCGAAGCAGCGGCTCCCGAACCGGCACCGATACCGGCCGCTCCAGTCGTTCCGCCGGCAATCAGTGCCAGCAATCCGTTTTTGGCACCGCTTGCACCACCCACACCACCTGCACCGCCTATCCCGGAACCGGAAGTGGCGCCTGAGCCTGTTGCAGAAGAAGCCGCAGCCGCAGCCGAAGCAGTTGCAGAACCTGCTGCAGCCGAATTAGTTGCGGAAGCCGCACCTGCCGAAGCAGCCGCCGCAGTAGAGGAGGCAGTTGCGATTGTCGAAGAGGCACCTGTTGCCGAAGAACCGCCCGCAGAGCCAGAGCCGCCGCCCGCGCCCAAAGCACCGCGCAAACCGACCGCCGAAGAACAAGCGGCAGTGGCAGCCGAAATGGCAAGCTTCCAGAAGAAGCTGGAACAACAATTGGCAAAAGCCGCCAAAAAGCTCAATTCACGAGTAGAGGACATCAAAGCCGCCGTGGCCGCAGAGATGGAGCGCCTCGCCAACGAGAGCGCCGAATCCGACAAGGTGGCAGAGGCATCGCTTGCCGAGACTGGCACTCGTTTCACCAAGCAATTGGAAAACATCACCGAAGACGTGCGACTGAAGATCTCCGACGCCGCCGCCAACGGTCGTTACACCATCAAGCAATTGCTCACGACAAGCCATAGCCAGATCGAGGAAGAGCGCAACCTCCGCTATGAAGAGCTGCGTGAAGCGTCCAAGCAATTCAGAACCGACACCGAAGCGCTGTCCCGCAACCTCGAAAGAGAGATGCAAGACACGGTAAACAAGCGAACGCAAGAAGTCGGTCAAATGGTCGATGCCGTAATCAACAAGTTGAAAGAAACCGGCGACGGCTTCGTCAACATGGTTGAACTCCGATTCCAGCGCTTCAAGGAGCGCATGGGCGAAGAAACGAACACGGTTACGGCTTTGCTGGATCGCAGTGTCAACTCGATGATGGATGAGTTGGAAGGCACAAACGAAAAGTCCAGCGACAAGTTGAAGTCGGCGAAATCCGATTTCGAGCAAACCATCAACTATCAGGTTCGCACCGCAGAACTGACGCTCTCTCGCAAGAGCAGACAGCATCTCACTTTGACGCTATTGCCCAAACTCAACGAGCGCAAGGAAATATTGCGAGCAATGTCCACAGAGATGTGCCACCGCTTCTCTGAAGAGTCGACACTGCAGGTCAATGCACAAATGCAGGGTTTAGAAGCCAGTCTCAATGCGGCGAAAGGTCAACTGCACAATCTGGTCACCGAGTGCCTCTCCAATATCGATTCGGTAGGGCGCAATCAGCAAGCCGGTTTGGAAGAGATCTTCAAAGAGGCAAGCGGTCATATCGAGAAGTGCACTCAAGAAGTGACATCGACACTCGCCACGACAGAAAAGCAAATTCAAGAAACAGAGCAAATCTGCAAGAAGCTTGCTGAGACATCATCAGTAGACGCAGACCCGCAATTGACCGAAGTACGCAACACAGCCCACACTAAGGTTCTGCAAATCAAGCAGCAAGCTACTTCCGGGCTGATCACGACAATCGACAGCGGCTGCGACCGCCTAGAACAAGTAAGCCAGCAAGTACAGCAAGACCTCACCAATATGCGCACGCAATACTCGCAAGGCGCCCGTCTGGCTTCAGACAACGGGCTCGCCTCCATGCGCGACGCCATTCAGGAAGCCTTGGCGGCCATTCAGGCAGCGCGAGAAAAATATATGGAATAGAATGACCTCATTGGACCGCATAAGTGGTGCTCCAAATGAGTAATCAGTTCTACTGGTTTTCCGGCTTTTTCCGAGTCAACAAGGTTAATTTTGCAGCTTTCGGCAACATTATAAGATCCGTGTGCGCGGGTTAAGAACTCTTCTTTTCCGGGAATAGTGACACAAGGGTCATCATAGGCTCATTTGGACAGATTGCCGTAGCGACATCGCTCACTTTGAGGAAAGGAAACTGAATAGTTTCAACTACGAGCCACCACCTCCTTTAGCGGAGTTTGCTGATGATACTGTCGGCATCGACTACGTCAAAGACAACAACGAGATCTTCCTTTACCACGGCACAAACTGCTACCGGCGCTGGGAAATAAACAAATCAGGCGCCATAGAGCCAGGACGCAACAGCTACAGCTTCTTCTCCACCAGACCGCAAGATGCGTTCAAGTACGCGCGTGCAGCCAGCATGCGAGATATGGGACGTGGTTCCTTCAACTCGCTCATCTGCGAGCCCGTTGTACTGAAGATTCGATTTAACGCCCGCACCTGGATACAAGTCGACTTCATCCAGGACGAGGCTGCACACGACGAGGAGAGCACAGGTCTTGTTTTGGCCGTATTGGGACCAGTTCCCTGCGGCAGCATCGTCGATGTCTTGCATTGTATGCACGGACGCCGACTGGGTAACGGCGCGGAAACCATCCGCAGCTTCGAAGACGGGCGCGTGATGGAGGGCATCCGCCACCTCAAAGAGACTCTAATGAAAGACCGTCTCGATTGCTGGTTGATGAAGACCATGGGCATTTGGAGCCGGAAAGTCGGTACCAGTCTCAAGGGCGGCGAAGTGCCGGACGTGACGCTCGACGACGAAGTGCGCCGGCTGCGGCAACTGCAAGTGCGCGCTTGACGCGCAGAAAGATCTATATATGATGGCGAACATTTCACTGCCGAGGCAACTGCACTTCCTCCTCTTGGTGGCGGCTGCTCTCATGATTGGCTTCGTTTCATTGCCTCACGCTTACGCTCAAGACAGCGAGCGAGAGATGGAGCGCCTCCTCAATAAAGTCGAAGACTCCCGCGGTATGCAGCAGGGCATTGCGCGACAACAAAACATCATCAATCAAGAGCAAATGCAAAGGCAGATGCAGCAAGCGCCGATGCAGGGAGGCTTCAATCAAGGCATGCAAGGCAACCCAGGCATGCAAAACAGCATACAAGGCGGGTATCCAGGCGGATACCAAAATAATTATCAGGGCAGTAACGGCTTTTCATATCCTCAACGCAATAACAGTATCTTCAGTCAGTCGCCGCTTCACCCACAACAACCTGTCCGGCAAACACCCTTTGCCGGTTTGTTTGGAGGTGGGCAACAGGCCGCTCCAGCTCCGCCGCGCGGCCCAATGACAAAGCGCGATTTGCTGCGTATGTTCTTGGAAGGTGACTCTTCCAGTTCGACAGCATCAGGCAACTCAGCCCAAGCACAGTATCAAAAACAACAAAGCAATCAGCGCAAATACAACAACGCCGCTCAATACAGGCAAACCGCAGAGGATGCGGCTATGCGCGCACTCGGTGCTGAAGAACGCACTCGCTATGGCAACAAGAGTTCGCGCATGTCGGCCGCGAATGAGGCATACTATGCCGCTTCAGCCGCACGTGGTGCCGCAAACAGCGCCACTTCCGCAGCAGCGGGTGGAGGGGTAAACGCCAGTGATGCTGCGGCCTCGGCGAGAAACGCTGCCGATCGCGCGCAAGCAAGCGCAGACAGAGCACGCTCTAACGCAGATAGCTATCGCGATCACGACTAACTTCTTGAATTAGTCGGATACTAAACAAGCGAAACGAACTACTCGCAGCGCACCGCATATGGTGACCGAGGAGAAACTTATTTCAGCGCGTTGCTGCCACTCGCTTCTTTGGGCTACGTTCAAACTGATTGAACTTCGACCTTAATGAATCTTCGCTAAGCCCTTCAAATAGAAGGTTAAGGGAATGTCCTATTGCCCAGGCGAGACAGAGAAGCGAAATCGCAAAGCTGTAATTCTCGAACATGACTTCTGTGCCTCCGTATCTACGTTTCATTAACGCACTGGGTCCATAAAGGCGAGGTCAAGAATCCCCGGGCGGGAATAAAGATTACGAAAGTTTTTTGCTGGGAGTGAAGAGCAATGAAATCGAATTCGATGCTGAAGCTTGCGGCGCTGGCACTAATCGCCCTGAATGCACAGCTTTCGCAACCCACTATGGCGAGCAGCTACGAGACTCAGCTGCGTGAATATCACGAAAAACTTCTGCAGTATCAAGTACAACCAGGTCGCTTCAAAGAACAACGAGAAAGGGTATGCAGCAACCTGAAGGTTTTGACCAAGTCGGGAAAAAACGTGGATGCACTATGGCGAAAATTTGATGCTTTAGAAAGGCGCGCAGGTGGAACAGATGCAGCGTATTCTAACGACTGCAATGCGTTTATCTCGGAAGTGTCGGCACTAGGAGCGCAACACAATAAGGAAGTCCTATCAAAATACGAAAGTGATTTAGCTGCCCAGAGTAAAAAAGCAGAAGATATTGCGCAGCAAAACGAAAAAAGAAAACAAGCTGACAATGATAGTTTTTTTCGAAATTACACAACGCCATACGGCTCCTATTACAACCGGCGACAAAGAATTGTAGAAGAGCTCAAACGATGCCATGCGCAAAAGAAAAACATCAGTCAACACCTACTTAGTCTCAAGCAAATTGATCTTGCCCGAGCCCGCAATTCCGGCGACATAGGGAAAATGTGCGAAGAATTGGAAAACAGTCTGGCATTGCCGCACAACATTCAAGATTGACAAAATCCAGCAGGGTTCAGCCTGGACAAAGGTTAGAAATTTCTTTGCTTTGCCTGAAATATTCGCGCGCTAGTTGTCATTAGAATATTTAGAGGCTATTCTAATCCGCATTAATAGATATCTCCGGCGGAGGATTCGCGATGGTCGTCACGCAAGACAAGGTCACGACTTGCAAGCTCTTGATCAATGGTGCCTGGGTAGACTCGAAGGCAACTGAATTCGGCGAGGTCAATAATCCGTCGACTGGTGAAGTGATTGCCAAAGTTCCGATGGGCGGCAGCGACGACGTCGATCGCGCAGTACAAGCCGCGCAAAAGGCATTTCTCGAGTGGCGTGAAGTGCCAGTTGTCGAACGCGCCCGCGTTATGTTCAAGTTCAAAAATTTGCTCGACATACACTATGAGGACATAGCAAAGTCCGTAGTGCGAGAGCACGGAAAGACAATCGCTGAAGCAAGAGCATCGTGTATGCGCGGCATCGAAGTCGTCGAATTTGCATGCGGCGTGCCTTCACTCATCATGGGCGAATCGATGGAAAACATCGCTCGCAACGTGGACATTGAAACAGTGCGCCATCCGCTTGGTGTTTGCGCTGGTATAACGCCATTCAATTTCCCGGCGATGGTGCCGCTCTGGATGTACCCCGTCGCAATCACATGCGGCAACACCTTCGTTCTCAAACCATCTGAAAAAGTGCCGCTGACCAGCATGATGATTGCTGAGTTCCTCAAAGAAGCAGGGCTCCCGGACGGCGTTTTCAACATCGTGCATGGCGGCAAAGATTGCGTCAATGCATTGCTCACACACCCAACCATCAAAGCTATTTCCTTCGTAGGCTCCACAGCCATTGCGAAGCATGTATACGAAACCGGCACCAAGCACGGCAAGCGCGTGCAGTCAGCCGGTGGTGCCAAGAACCACATCATCATCATGCCGGACGCCGACATGGACCAAACAGTGCAAGCGCTGCAAGCTTCTGCATTCGGATGCGCAGGCGAGCGCTGCATGGCCGGCAGCTTGGCGATTCCAGTCGGAGAAGCAGGTGACATGCTGATTCCCCAATTGGTTGAATCCGCAGGCAAAATGAAAGTCGGCCGCACCGACGTCGATGAAAGCATCGACATGGGTCCTGTAGTTTCGAGAGAGCACCTTGCGAAAGTAACAGCGCTCATCGACAAAGGCGTCAAGGAAGGCGGCGACCCGGTTTTGGATGGTCGCAAACTGAAGGTCAAAGATGCTCCAAACGGCTACTTCTTGGGGCCAACTATCCTCGACAAATTGAAAGAGGACAACACTGTCGTTAAAGAAGAAATCTTCGGACCAGTGCTCTCCTGCGTTCGCGTAGACACAATCGAAGACGCCATCAAGCTCGGCGAAAACTGTCAATACGGAAATGGCGCAGTCATCTACACGTCTAGTGGTCGCGCCGCACGTGAATTCAAACATCGCTTCAACGCAGGCATGATCGGCATCAACGTCGGCGTGCCCGCACCGATGGCGTGGTTCCCATTCACCGGATGGAACAATTCATTCTTCGGCGACTTGCACATCCAGGGCAAGGAAAGCGTGCACTTCTACACCCAACAAAAGATGACCATGACCCGCTGGGTCGCACCATCGAAGGGCAGCGCGAAATTCCACGATCCCATCTGGAAGGCGAAGAGCTAGCAGGATTGGAACAATTCCGAATAGCAAAGCGACGAGTTTGAAAATACACTCGCTGAAGTGTCTTCTGTGCATGCTGTTTTTAGCACTTGCACAAACTTCAGCGAACGCCTCTAGCCAAGACATGATAAGCGATCGCACTAGGAAAGCTTATCAACGCATTTATGCCAAGGAGAACCAAGATCAATATCCACAAATTACGGTTTCAAAAAAACTACTTCTCACACTTACTAGTGTAGGAGTGGGGCGCGTCCTTTCACTTTATGACGATGGGACAGTAATTCGCCCCTGCCATAGTTTTTTTAGACTAAGCGAATTTAGAAGAACTCAAATGACTCCTTCGGAAATAGAGTCAATTCTTTCCATGCTTAAAGGGGTGGAGAGTAACACCTATGCTTCACGAAACAATAGTTCTTCAAGATACACACTGGCGTACCTAGGTTCAGAAAATCCTATTCGAATAGATTTGCGTGGACAGCAAGGGACGCACGAGCTAGCGCCCCTACAGCTTGAATTTCTAGTGGAGGGGCTCTCAAAATTCGGAAATCAACTTCGATTTAAATGGCTTCCAAGGCAGGCATTCCTGGTGTTTGCAATATGCAGAGAACCTACTTCACCCTGGCAAACATCTATTCCATGGCCTCGGGATTGGCCTCTGGTTGACACAGTAGACGAAGACGGACAAAGAATTGAACACTTCACGTTGATACTACCTGCAGAACTGGTAGAGAAGAAAGGCTTCGAGAATGAACATCCAAGTGACAGATTCGGATTTAAAGCACTTAGTATTGGAGCTGTTACCTATAGCGTAAAAGTGCGCTATTTATTTCCAGAAGAAGAACGTACATGCATCACCGTCGTACGCCACAAGTCTTTGGCAGATTACGCAAAGAGTCTTCCTCCTGACTGGGAGAGATACGTTTACTATTTACGGTGCCCACTTTGTGCAGTTCCAGATAGCCACCCAAAGTATCTCGACAAACCAATTCAACTAAAGGCGACGTTTGAACCGCCTAGAGAAGTTCACCATGGGCTGCTTTTCACCTTTCGACGCAACCTCACAAACTTCGAAAAAATTTCTGGAAGCCCACAGCGTGGTGCTTCAGAATATGAATGGACAAGACGAAAACCAACGAATTGGAAAACATCAAAATTCCACTAGAACAGCCAGGCCGGTGAAGATATAGACGAGACATGTCAGTAAAAAGGGGCGCATGCAATGCGCCCCCACGCAAACTAAGACCGGGCGATGCATGGCATCGCCCCTACATTAGCCGCGAACTGTTTCCTTTGCAGGCACCAGTTGAGCGATTGCGATCTCGGCAGTTTCAAGTGCTTCGCGTGCAGCTTTGTTAGCGGCTTCCGCGGCTTCGTTCGCTGTTTTTCCTGCAGCCAATGCGGCTTCACGGTAAGCTTTGTCAGCTTGCTCAGCAGCTTCGCGCGCGGCATGCATGGCAGCGTCAGCTGCTTCACGAGCGGACTTTCCGGCAGCTTCAGCGGCGAGGAATGCAGCTTCTGCAGCTTCGTGTACGGCTTCGCGAGCAATTTCAGCAGCCTTTTGAGCGGCTTCAGCAGCATGGGTAACTGCAGCAGGCATTTTGATTTGACCTTTGCCGGTTGCCTTCTCTTTCTTCTTCTCAAGCAATTCTTTGCTCGGGATATGCACTTTGGTGGCAAGACCCAGCTTTTCGAGAACCCAGATGCAGACGTAAGTAAAATCAAATTCCCACCATTCAAGTCCGTGGCGAGCGCTCTTCGGAATTGCGTGGTGATTGTTGTGCCAGCCTTCTCCAACAGCGAGAATGCCAACCCACCAGACGTTTCGTGAATCTTCGGTAGTTCTGTAAGTGCGATAGCCGAGGCTCGGGAGATGGCAGAAAGCGTTGACGAATTGGGTGCTCCAGAAAATCGTGAAGGTTCCGATCAAGCTTCCAACTACACATTGCCATCCAAATACAAAGAACAACAGCACGCGAAAAGCGATACAGACAGCCAGATTGAGCTTGGCATGATACGCGCCGTGATCGCAGCCGAGCTTTCTGTAGAACGGATCTTGCATCAAGTCATGGGCTTGCTTCTGCAATTCTTCGTTGGACTGGACACGATCCGTGTAGAACATCCACTTGTAGAGTGCGTGAGCAACACCTTGGCGAGGGGAATGCGGATCAAGCGGGGTGTCGGACTTTTGATGGTGCTGACGGTGAACCCCAACCCAGACAATCGGCGCGCCCATGAGTGCGAGGTAAGCTCCGGAACAAATGTAATATTCGAGCCATTTAGGGACAGCGAGAGATTTGTGGGTCAAGAGGCGATGGTAGCCCAGCGTGATGCCTACTCCATGCCAGACATGCCAAAAAACTGCCCATGCGGCAATTACCAGACTGTTGGAGACGACCGGGTTTTCAAAGATTCCCAAAATGTTTTTCCTCTTAGTTGTCTAATCCGACAATAAAGCTCGATGCGAACAGTTATATCACGTAGTTCTCAAGACACCCCTGCGCGTCACGAGCCTTAATCTCGGCGTGTCTCAAGAGCGGCGACGGGCCCTCATCTGAATAATATCTTATGCTGCAACAAACTGCATCGTTCTAAAGGTCGAGCTGCTGTTGCAGGTATACTGACAAGCGCTCGTACTGGACTTGATCATGCAGCTCGCGCTTCCGAAATTCGACTTTTTAAAGTGTAAACAATCGTTCCCAAGGCAAAAGAAAGCCCTCTTGTTGCTCGCACTGACTGCGGGCGCGTTCGCGCCCCAGCCACTGATGGCCCAGCCGACCTCGGACATGCCACTACAGGCGGTACTAAAGCACCACAATGATGATGCCAAACGGGCCCGCGTCATTCTCGCCCTTGGCGGAGGCGGAACGCGTGGCTGCGCACACATAGGCGTTCTGCGCGTGCTTGAGAAAGAAGGCATTCCCATCGACGGAATCGTCGGAACAAGCATCGGTGCTATCGTTGGCGGGCTCTATGCAGCCGGTATGAAAACCGACCAGATCGAGCATCGCATGCTCAATCGATCACTCTTGAAAGCGTACCAAACTGTCCCGATTCCACTTCGTGTCGCGCTGATTCCTTTGTTTTTCGTCCCTCGCATCATCGGCTACAAATCATATGATGGGTTGTACAAGGGCAATCGATTCCGCAATTACCTGAACAATGCAGTCCCTGAAACCGACCGAGAAATAGAAGCACTGCCAATTCCTTTCGTTGCCGTCGCATCAAATCTGCTCGATGCAAAACCATATGCGATTGCAAAAGGCAATCTCGGACTGGCGATTCAGGCATCTTCGGCAATTCCTGTTTTGCGCCGCCCTGTTCCGATGAATGGACTCTTGCTTATAGATGGTGGGCTTCAAGCCAATCTACCCGTCAAGCAAGCCAAAGAATTGGGCGGTGACATCGTCATTGCAGTCGATGTCGATGAACAGTTCACCACCCTGGACGAAAAAGAATTTCGTCGCATTGGCAGCGTCGGCAAACGAGTTATCAACATGGTTCTCGCCAAAGTCGATGAAGATCAGCGAGCTGCCGCGGATGTGTTGATTCAACCAAACGTCAATAACATCAGTCTCCTGAGCACAAAGTCGAAAGATGCCCGCAGAGCGATCGAGCAAGGCGAATCAGCAGCCACTGCGGCTTTGCCTGCGATACGGACGCGACTGGAAAAGGTTGCGAAGCTGAAACTCGCAGACCAGATGCCCGACACCACAGAATTGAAAGATCCACAACAAGTAAAGAGCGCTGAGTAAGCAGCGGAGAAGACCGTTATGGGCAAGCGCATTTCTCTTATTCTCTGCTGCGTGTTCTTCGTCACAGTAGGCGTGCTCCACTTCACGAGCACCGCTACGTTCACGCGCATCGTTCCGGACTTTATCCCGTTTCCCGAGTGGGCGGTGTACATTACCGGCGTCATGGAAATAGGCGGCGGCGCTTTACTGTTTTTTCCAAAGACTCGTCGATACGCCTCATATTTCCTCATATTTCTTCTCATCATCGTTTTCCCAGCCAATATCAATATGGCGGTCAATCACATCGATTTCGGCAAGGTGCCGACGGCAGTGCTCTGGGCACGGTTGCCGCTCCAAGCGCTGCTTATTTACTGGGTTTACAGGCTCAGGCGCGTCGACTAATAGGTCGAGAACGGACCACTGCTCGGCAGATTGCGGGATTAAAACGACCGACATTTATCCGCCAAGCGAAGAAAGGAGTGGGGAGAACCGCCCAACCTTGGTTTTATTTAGCTTGCCGAAGACTTTTCAATTGCTTATTGTTGTACAAAAGACTTCTTGATTACCCGCCCTCCTGCAAGCGGAAGAAGTCGAAGTTGGGACCGACGGGACGCAGGAAACAGGCAGGCTGCCACCTCTCGGCGGCACAATCAGGCGAACAGGCAACAAGCGGGGACAAAACTCGGCATGCGGATAGTCATAACCGGTGGACCGTCAGTGGGCAAAACGACCATTGTGTCGGGTGTTGCCGAACGGGGCTTCCCATTTGTGCAGGAGTTCGCCACTCAAATTATCAAAGAAGGCGTCTTTCTGCCCTGGGTTGACCGCTGTTCGTTTCAAGACGAAGTGCTTCGCCGCCAGTGTGCAGCGGAAAGAGAGCTGGATGGCGTAGAGGGTCCCGTCTTCCTGGACCGCGGTCTATTTGACGGAGAAGCCTATTACATCTACGACCAGCTGGATATTCCTCCGAGATTCGCCCAACTGGATGCTTCGAAATACACACTGGCCTTTCTTGTCGAGCCTCTGGACTTTTTTGACAAAACCGACGTGCGCCGCGAAGACCTCGAATTCACGCACAAAATCTCAGTCATTTTGGAAAACTGCTACACGAGCCGTGGAGTTGAAGTCGTTCGAGTACCTGCAATGACGCCAGGCGAACGCGTGGATTTCGTCATCGCAGAAGTGCGCAAAAGAATGGACGTAAAGACAGAATCACTGGCCGAGCAAAGACCAGTCGTGCGCGCCGCACATTCTTCTCACCGCAAAAACAGCCGCCGCATAGCCGGCGTGATGTAACTAGCCAGAACCTCTGCCCAAGAGCGCCAGCAGCTCTAGCTGGAGCAGCTGGGGGCTCGGATTAACCCTTAAACAGGGCAATGCATGGCATTGCCCGTACACGTTTTGCGGCAGACATAAAGCTTTCCAACAGGCTATTCTATTTAAGATTCAAAGTCTGTCTTCAGACTTTTTGTGTATCTCAAAAGAGCGAACGGCGCAGGAGAATTTGAATGCACGCATCGGAAGCTACGGCTTACTACTTCAAAAGAGCATCGAAGCATCTTGGCATGAGCGAAAGGCTCGAAAAGATACTGATCATGCCGAAGCGAGAGGTCAAAGTCGAAATTCACGTCGAGCTTGACAATGGCGAACTGGTTTCATATACCGGATTTCGAGTCCAGCATGACAATTCGCGTGGACCCATGAAAGGCGGGCTGCGCTATCACCCGGAAGTCGATCCCGACGAAGTAAATTCTCTTGCAAGCTTGATGACGTGGAAAACTGCCGTGGTCAACGTGCCATATGGTGGCGCCAAGGGTGGTATCAGTTGCAATCCATCGGTGCTATCACATTCAGAACTGCAAAGATTGACGAGAGCCTTTGTTGATGAGATTCACGACATCATCGGGCCGACGCTCGATGTGCCTGCGCCGGACATGGGCACCAACGCGCAAACGATGGCGTGGATCGTCGATCAATATTCGAAGTATCATGGATGGACACCAGCAGTGGTGACAGGCAAACCGGTTGAGCTCGGCGGCAGCAAAGGTCGCGACGCGGCAACGGGCAGAGGAATTCTCTTCGCAATTCAGGCATTCATGCAAGATGAAGGTAAGGCTCTCAGCGATTTGACTTTCGTCATCCAAGGGTTCGGTAACGTCGGAAGCTGGGCGGCGCTGCTGATTCACCAAGCAGGCGGCAAGGTCATTGCGATATCAGATCTCACCGGCGCAATTCACAATCCAAAAGGGCTCGATATCGAGGCACTTCAACGACACGCGAAAGAAACCGGCGGCATTGCTGGTTTTCCTGGCGCAGAAAGCATGGATGCAAACAAACTGCTAATGATGGATTGCGATGTTCTCGTACCTGCAGCTTTGGGAAACGTCCTCACCAAAGAAAACGCCGCCGACGTCAAAGCGAAATACATCGTAGAAGGAGCCAATGGTCCGACTGCGCCTGAAGCGGACGAGCTATTCATCAAACAAGGCAAGCACGTCATTCCGGACATCTTCGCTAACGCGGGTGGGGTAGTCGTGTCTTATTTCGAGTGGGTGCAAAACATCCAGCAATTCCGTTGGAGCGAAGACCGCGTCAACGCCGAGCTGAGAACAATCATGATGGAAGCGTATCAGGACATCAAGGCGCTGGCAAAATCGAACAATTGCGACATGCGCACAGGCGCTTTCTTGCTGGCGATTTCCAGAGTGGCGCAGGCAGCAGCCGTACGTGGCTTGGAGAACGACAGTTTCTGCATGATTAGACCAACTGCGTAAAACGCGGAACGAACGGGCGAGCGATTCGTCAACGTTTTTGTTTTCAGTTTCAAAAAAATAGAACAGCAAGGAGTGCCCCGTGGCGGATGCGGATAAGAAAGGCGAAACCCCTGAAGTTAACCCAATCAACAAAGAGGTTCCAGAGCAAACTACAGCTATGACTGAAGGCGAGCATGCTGGTGAGCCACATCATGTAGAGGGTGGCGAGTCGGTCGACGAAGCAACTGGCAATTACTCGCAAGAATACTGGCTGAAAAACGTCTATCAGGGCGACTCGGTCCCGCAGCTTACCTTGCGCGCAGTTATCATGGGCGGCTTACTCGGAGCGCTCATGTCGATCTCCAACCTGTATACATCAATCAAAGTTGGCTGGGCCTTCGGCGTCGCAATCACTGCGTGCGTTCTTTCGTACGTTATTTGGAACTCCATCAGGATGGTAATTCCGAAGCTCACGCCCATGAGTATTCTGGAAAACAACTGCATGCAGTCAACGGCATCAGCTGCCGGCTATTCCACCGGAGCAACCATTGGCACCGCCTTTGGTGCATATCTGTTGATCACCGGCAATCACGTTCCATGGCAAATTCTTCTACCGTGGACTTTGGTTACTGCGCTGCTTGGGGTTTTCCTTGCAGTACCGATGAAGCGCCAGATGATCAACGAAGAAAAGTTGGCATTCCCAAGCGGCATTGCGGCAGCGGAAACATTGAAGAGTTTGTACGGGCAGAGCAAAGAAGCTATTTTGCAAGCTCGCTTTCTGGTTACCGCCCTCTTCAGTGGGCTTTTTATTGGATTGATCAAAGGCGAGTACGAGTGGCAGAAGCACTTCCACATCAACTACCCCAAACTGCCTGAACTAATGCCCTTCTCGGCAAACATTCGCGGCATCGATATCTCCAAGATGCCTGCCTTCGGTTTCGAACCCAGCGTGTTGCTGATCGGGGCCGGGATGATCGTCGGCATGCGAGTTTGCGCAACGATGATGTTTGGCTCTGCACTTCTGTATTTTATCGTCGGTCCGTGGGCGGTCAGCATCGGGGAAGTTGAAGCTCCAAAGTTGATCAAAGGATGGGCGCTCTGGGGCGGCACAGGACTGATGGTGACGTCCGGTCTCACCGCCTTTGCTCTCCAATGGAAAACCATCGCGCGTTCTTTCGGAAGCGTACGTCCGGGCGCCAGTGCCGCTGACGCATCGGATGAAGAGCGGATAGCGTCTATTGAAGTTCCTCTAAAATGGTTAGTCATCGGCGCCATTCCCCTGACGATTGCGATGGTGATTTTGGAATACGTGGCATTCTCAATCAATCCAATCCTTGGATTGGTTTCCGTTGTGGTCAGCGCATTTCTCGCCTTAGTTGCCTGCCGTTCAACCGGAGAAACAGACATCACTCCAATCGGTCCGATGGGCAAATTGACCCAGCTCACCTACGCTTTCCTCGCGCCTTCAAACATCACCACAAACTTGATGGCCGCGAGTGTCACCTCCAACATTGCCTCCAGCTCCGCCGACCTCCTCACAGACTTGAAGAGCGGCTACCTGCTGGGCGCCAACGCTCGGCGCCAGTTTATCGCCCAATTCTTCGGCGTGTTCTTTGGCACCGTCGCTGTAGTGCCCGCGTGGTTCTTGATGATTCCGACCAAAGAAGCGCTCGACAAATACAACCCGCCTTCCTCCAACATGTGGAAAGCGGTGGCTGAAGCCTTATCGAAAGGTATCGACTACATTCCTGTAACGGCACGTTACGCGTTGCTGATCGGCGCCACTCTGGGCATCGTAATGGCGCTCATCGACCACTTTGCACCAAAGAAGTGGAAGCCATACATGCCTTCCGCCATGGGGCTTGGACTGGCATGGATTATGCCTTTCGCCAACGCCTTTTCTTTCTTCGTAGGCGCAATCATCGCGCTGGTCTGGAGCAAGATTAACAAGAAGACAGCCGAGCTTTACGTTATTCCTATTGCATCGGGCGCAGTCGCAGGAGAATCTTTGATATGTGCTTTACTTGCAATTACCGATGCTGTATTAGCATTAAGCACCCATTGACGTAACTGTTCGAATCCTATGCAAGCGCAACCTGTATTGAAAACCAAAGAGAAGGAAATCGTCCTCAAAGCGGTCGATTCGCTTGGGCGCCGTGTAACGGCAGCAGACGTTGCCGCCAAGACAGGCTTGCCGGTTTTGGTCGCGCAGGCAGAGCTCAATAAGGTTGCGGCAGAAACCGGCGGGCACATGGAAGTTGCCACCACCGGTGATGTCGCATACAAGTTCGACCCAGGTTTTCAAAACGCATATTTAGCGAAAGGTATTGCAAGATTTTTCCAAGTCGCAGGAAAGAAAGCTTTCGACATAGCCTATTTCTTGCTTCGGATATCCTTCGGAATCATGCTGATATTGTCGGTTTTGGCAGTTCTGTTCATCTTCATTGCCATTATGATTTACAGCAATAAGGGTGGAAACAACGATCGTGACGACTATGGTGGCGGTTCTTTTCACTTTGGATTTTTCGACTATTTGATTCTGCGCGATTTGCTCAATTGGGGCATGTACTCAACGGCGTCAAACTATGGCAATCAACAGCAGAAGCGCCCGCGCAAAAGCAACTTCCTCTTCGACTGTTTTTCTTTTCTGTTCGGCGATGGCAATCCAAATGCTGATATAGAAGAGAAGAAATGGTCTCTTATCGCCAGCTCGATTCGCGATCATGGTGGCGTTGTTACCGCAGAGCAGTTAGCTCCTTACACAGGAGCAGAACCGACAAATGAAGATGCCGTACTGCCGGTTCTCGTGCGCTTTGACGGCAAACCGGAAGTGACGGAAGAAGGCGGAATTGTTTATAGTTTTCCCTCAATGCAAGTTAGCGCAACCACAGCAAGTTCTCACGTAAGCGCTCCATTTCTCAAAGAAAACCGCTGGCCATTTGTTGGTCCGCAAGCAGGAAATTTGATTATGGTTTATGTGCTTGCTGGATTCAACTTCCTGGGCACCTGGTGGCTTTTTCTTCAACCGGCGCTTCGCGAACTTTGGCCTATTCTTTTGCCATTAGTGACATACGGAACCTTGTTTGTTGCAATTCCTTTGTGCCGAAAGCTTGTGCTCGATGCAATCAACAAGCGCATTACAGAGCGCAACGGCAAACGTTCAACTTACGCGGAGATGCTAAAAGCGCCATCCACGGAACTGACCAAGAAACTCAGCTTCGCTAACCAATTGCGCACGGGCACGCGCGCAATCAAGTCTGACGACATCGTATATACGACAGAGGAAAGCAATCTCGATCAAGAGTCCGCCGACCAATTGATTGAATTCGACAAAAAATTGAAAGAGGGGCGTGACAAAGGCGAGTTCGACGCATCACCGTAAGCTGTAGGGGCGACGCCATGCGTCGCCCGGAAACGAAAAACCAACGTGGAAAAAACAATGAAAAAAGTGCGCATCGTAGAACTAAATCGCTATCCAGTTAAATCGCTCGGCGGCATCTCGCTGAAAAAAGCGGACATTGAAGAGAAGGGTATCCGCTTCGACCGTAACTGGCTTGTGACGCTGCCTAGCGGCAAGTTTCTCACGCAGCGCGAAATTCCTAGAATGGCTTTGGTTCACACAGAGATCAATGACGACGGTGATTTGACATTGAGTGCGGAGGGACGTCCGGACATCAAAGTGCCGCATGTCGATCATCCCGAAGACTCCGACTTCAAGCGCGTTACGGTCTGGAAAGACGAATGCTATGCAATTGATGAGGGTGACGAGGTAGCGGCATGGCTATCTGAGTTTCTAGAAACTAAATGCCGTCTGGTCAAAATGAAAGACGGCTTCAAAAGACCGATCATCGACGAGGGAAAAGAGTTTGACGGCAGCGTTCGTTTTCAGGATCAGTACCCTCTGCTTGTCATTTCCAAGGCTTCACTAGACGACCTCAACGCGAAGCTGGACAAGCCGCTGCCAATGAATCGTTTTCGCCCTAACATAGTGATTGAAGGCTGCGAACCATTCGAAGAGGATGGGTTCAAAACACTCACATCGCTATCAGGCGTCACGCTCGTATCAGCAAAACCGTGCGCAAGGTGTGTGATTACAACGACCGATCAGAAAACGGCGGAGCGCGGTGTCGAGCCGTTGAGGACGCTTGCAACGTTCCGTTCGTCAGAGCACGGCGTGCTCTTTGGACAAAATCTTACAGTGACGAAGCCCGGCAGCCTCAATGTTGGCGATGATTTAAACGCGGAGTAAAGCGTGGGGGCGCATTGCATGCGCCCTCGAAATTTGGGCGCATGCAATGCGCCCCCACGAGCTTCTCTAATTTTTGGGCGCATGCAATGCGCCCCCACGAGCTTCTCTAATTTTTGGGCGCATGCAATGCGCCCCCACAAGCTTCTCTAATTTTTGGGCGCATGCAATGCGCCCCTACAGAAAACCGGGGCTCCTTACGGTCTTGCGTCCAATTGAACACGCGGTAGAGTCACGCGGTAACTCTTAAAATGCAGATGCTGAAAGACAATTCAGCCTTCTTCGTTAAGCGGATTGCGCCTATAATCGAGGAACCGCATAATCTTTAGACCGTCTTGATATGCTACGTCCTAAACTTAACGGATAGAGCATGCAAGTGTCTCGAGGACCAAAATTGACAATTGAAGCGCCGCCCGGCCAGGTATCCCAGCAGAGAGAGAAAAAGACGTCGCACACGAGACTAATTCTCCTTGTCGTTTTTTTGTGCGTTGCAGCCGGGACCTACTTTTTTTTCAACAAACACGAGAAGAAAGAGGCGAAGCCGAAGCGCTCGGCGGTTGTGACTTTGGCGGAGGCGACCGTTCGCGACGTGCCGGAGCAAATACACAGCATTGGCAACGTTGTGCCTTTGCAGCAAGTTTCCGTCAAACCGCGAATCGGCGGCAGAGTTGTGAACGTCCACTTCACCGAAGGTCAGTTGGTCAAAAAGCGCGACTTACTTTTTACTATCGACCCTCGCCCCTCCCGCGCTGCGCTCATGCAAGCGCAGTCCGATGTTGAAAAACAAGAAGCCATGGTGGCGCAGGCAAAGGCTGCAATCATCAAAGACGAGGCAGCTACGGAGCAGGTGAAAGCGACGTTGAAACGTGACGTTGCTTTGGCGAAACAAGCGGAGAGGGATGCGCAGCGATTTGAATTCCTTGCCAATGCTGGTGCTGTTTCGCAAATGGATCGAGAGACTCGCGAGACAAGAATGGAGTCTACAAACGCTACTGTCGAAGCGGGACAGGCGAACATTGCCAATGCCCAAGCGCAAGTCACTGTCGATAGAGCGAATTTGAAAAACGCTTATGCGCAACTTGAAGCGGCAAAAGCAAATTTGCAAAATGCCAAAATTCAAATGGGTTTCACAACAGTAAATGCACCAATCGACGGCAGAACCGGACACATCCTCGTTCTAAAAGGAAACGTCGTTCGAGCGGACGAAGACATTCTCACAACGATTGTTCAAACGGCACCAATTTATGTTGAACTCTCCGTCCCGCAAGAACAATTTCGCAAAGTCCAAGAGTGTGCAGACAAGGGCGTTTTGAGCGTTCGTGCCACCCGCTCGAACGGTCAGGTGCTTGCTACAGATGGCAAAGTCACCTTTATCGACAACACCGTGGACAACACGACCGGGACTGTAAAGCTCAAAGCAATTTTCGATAACAAGGACAAAGCCCTCTGGCCAAGCCAATACGTAGATGTCGTGATGAATCTCGACAGCATCCGCAATGCAGTTGTGGTTCCAACGCAGGCGGTGCAGACAGGTCAGAAGGGTCAATACATCTGGATCGTTCATCCCGATAAGACAGCACATATGGTGCCTATCAAAGTTGGCCCGGCAATCGACGGCGTTACTGCCATTTTGAGCGGTGTTAAGGCAGGAGATCAGGTCGTCACGGATGGTCAAATTCAGCTTGCTGAAGGGACGAAGGTAAAAGTCACCGAGCCGGTGCCATGAACTTCGCAGCTCTCTTCATAAGGCGTCCCATTTTCACGACATTGATGATGTCGGCAATTGTGCTGTTCGGCATTATCAGTTTCACAACGTTGCCAGTCAACGACCTGCCGTCAATCGACTTTCCCACGATTTCTGTTTCCGCCAGTTTGCCCGGCGCCAATCCGGCGACCATGGCAAACGCAGTCGCGACTCCGCTAGAGCGCCAGTTTGCGACCATCGCCGGCATCTCGTCGATGAACTCGACGAGCACGCTTGGCTCTACCTCCATCACTTTGCAGTTTGATTTGACGCGCGACATCGATGCGGCTGCGCAGGATGTTCAAACTGCAATTGCTGCTGCTCAGCGGCTTTTGCCAGTGATGCCAACGCCACCGACATACAGAAAAGTCAATCCGGCAGACTCGCCAATTTTGTATTTGTCGCTGAGTTCTGACTCGCTTCCGCTCTATCAGGTTGACGAATACGCAGAGACTACGGTCGCTCAGCGACTGTCTATGCTGGAAGGTGTAGCGCAGGTGAACGTATTCGGCGGGCAGAAATATGCCGTTCGGATCGACCTCCGTCCCGATGCCCTAACGGCGCGCAATGTGGGTTTTGAAGACGTCACAAACGCAATTACCAAGGGTAATGTCAACGTCCCAGCCGGAGCCCTTTATGGACCGCACTCGGCATTTATGCTGCGAACAAATGGTCCGCTGTCGAATGCCGAGCAGTTTTCAAAACTCGTCGTCATGTACAAGAATGGCTCGCCGATTGTCATTTCTGACCTGGGCAAAGTCATGGACAGTGTGGAAAACGACAAGCAAGCGAGCTGGTACAACGGCAAGCGGGCGATCGTTCTCGCCATCATGCGGCAACCAGGAACCAACACGGTCGAGATAGTCGACTCCATCAAGCATCTCTTGCCCGAGCTTCGCAACCAGATTCCCGGCTCGGTCAACATGGATGTACTTTACGACCGCACAACTTCGATCCGAGCGTCAATTGAAGACGTTGAGTTTACGCTCGTTCTCACAATCGGGTTAGTCGTTTTGGTCATATTCCTATTCTTGCGCAACGTTCCAGCCACGGTCATTCCCAGCTTGGCGTTGCCCACTTCGCTTGTCGGCACATTTGCGGCGATGCATTTGCTTGGGTTTAGCTTAAACAACCTATCGCTGATGGCGTTGACCTTATCCGTGGGATTTGTCGTAGACGACGCAGTAGTCGTTCTGGAAAACATCGTGCGGCATATGGAGATGGGCAAGAAACCCTTTCAAGCTGCCATGGATGGAACCAAAGAAATCACTTTCACCATCCTCAGCATGACACTATCACTAGTGGCGGTCTTCTTGCCAATTCTGTTGATGGGGGGAATTGTCGGTCGACTGTTCAACGAATTTGCCGTCACTATGGCAGTGTCCATCCTTATCTCCGGCTTCGTATCGCTAACGCTCACGCCGATGCTCTCCAGTCGCTGGCTCACACACGAATCGGCGGAAAAACAAATTGCCTGGCTCGGTGCTTTAGAAAAAGGTTGGGACTGGTTAGCCTTACAATACGAAAGAACACTCAAAATCTCAGTGTCTCATCCCAACCTTGTGCTGGCATCACTTATTGGAGGCATAGCGCTGACGGCATGGCTCTTCATGATTGTGCCAAAAGGCTTCATGCCCACGCAGGACACGGGACAAATTTCCGGCTCGACAGAAGCCGCGCAGGACATTTCGTTCGAGAACATGAGCAGGCACCAGAAGGTAGTCGCTGAAGTTGTCCAGAAGAACAAATCGATCGAAGGCGTTATGTCCAGCATCGGCGGTGCTTCCGGCAATGTCGGAAGACTATTGATATCGCTGAAACCTTTTGAAGAGCGCACTCAGAAAGCCGACGACATCGTAAAGGAATTGCGTCCACAACTCGCGCAAATACCCGGCATCAATACGTTCCTCCAAATACCGCCAGCCATCAGAATCGGCGGCATGTCATCGAAGAGTTCTTATCAGGTGACCCTAATGTCTCCTGACCAAAAAGCACTGTACAAAGCGACCAACGAACTCAAAGAAAAAATGGATAGCTTCAAAGAGTTGTCCGACGTCAACACCGACATTCAATCAGCAACTCCGCAAATCGATATTACCGTTAATCGCTCGATGGCAGCGGCATTGGGAATTACACAAGATCAGGTTGAGCAAACGCTCGCAAGCGCGTATGGGCAACGACAAGTTTCCACAATCTACGCGCCAACCAACCAATACAAGGTACTGATCGAGTTGGAGCCGCAGTACCAGCGCGATCCTGTCCAGCTTTCAAAACTCTACATTCGCTCGAGCAGCGGAAAAATGGTGCCGCTTGGAGCAATCGCTCAGTTGACACCTGGAACCGGTCCACTCGCAATCAACCACCTCGGACAGTTTCCGTCCGCCACAATTTCGTTCAACTTGAAGCCCGGATTCTCCATCGGGCAAGCCGTCGACCACATCACTCAAGTTGCAAATGCAACCGTTCCTGCCGGAGTCAACGTGAACTTCCAAGGACAAGCAAAAACATTCCAGGAGTCTTTCTCAAATCTCGGCTGGCTGCTTCTGCTAGCGACCGTCATTATCTACGTCATTCTCGGCATGCTGTACGAGAGCTTCATCCATCCGCTAACCATCCTCTCAGGCTTACCAGCAGCCGGACTCGGTGCGATGATTACGCTGCTCATATTCCGAGTCGACCTCGACATCTACGGCTTCCTTGGATTGATTCTTTTGATTGGCATCGTCAAGAAAAACGCCATCATGATGATCGACTTCTCGCTTGAATTGGAGCGGGACAAAGGCATGCCAGCGGCGGAGGCCATCTACCAAGGCTGTCTCGTGCGCTTCCGCCCCATCATGATGACTACAATGGCAGCGCTCATGGGCACACTACCAATCGCATTCGGAACCGGCGCAGGCGCAGACACCCGCCGACCTCTCGGTCTAGTCGTTGTCGGCGGCTTGATCGTTTCCCAAATCCTGACTTTGTACATTACGCCGGTCGTCTACGTGTGGTTCGATCGCCTGCTACAAAAACTCCGTAAACGCGACACGACCGAGCACCACGAAAGCTTTCAATCGCACTGATTGGTGATTGGTAGATCTCTTGGATTGAAACTTCAACCGACAAGCTGATCTGTTTTGGAACGCGCGACTATGCGCCCTCTTTTGCCTGGCTCCGCTGGATGCGCGTCGACGCTAATCTCATAGTCGAGGCGTAAGAGACAGTTTACGATTCGCTCGATAGAAAATCCGGGCTTCAAGTTGAACGAAATTGTGGCGGACGGAAACTGTCCGAG
>DTSE01000308.1 GCA_012965515.1 Candidatus Melainabacteria bacterium
GAGGTCAGAATCGCCGACATCAGCTTGCTGGTTAAAACCATGCTGTCCTCTGTCATGCGAATCAGCGTGCGTCCACGCTCCTCACTCTTCTGTTCTATGACCCAGCCCATATCTGAAGGCGCAGCAGATGCCGTTTGCACTGCAAAAAAAAGCAAAAAGCCAAACAAACCGGCTGTGCAATTGGGCATGGAGACAACCGGATGTTTTGAAAAGCGTTCAACCCGTTTAACGTTCATCAAAAACTTTCTTGCGCTCATGAAAAGTAGTTGGTAGGCAACATTTACGGGAGTATCATCGCACAAAACAGACCGTGCGGTTTGGTTCCCCCTGAAGTGAGGTATGTCTTGACTGGGGGGAGCTGCCAAGCTTCAGCTTAGGTCTGCGATATGTCCGAAAAGTCAGACAAAAAACCCAAGAAAGAGCCCGCAAAACTGAAGGCAGATCAGATTCCTTCAGGAGCTGAGTCAGCCTTTCTATCCGGCACCCCAGAATTGCGCGAAAAGATCGCATTGCGTTCGACTGATAATAAGGAAAGCGCAGACTCGTCGGCTGTACGAGACGGGCAATCTTCCGCTGAAAACGACGGGCGCACCACACAAACAGATGGAGATTCGGGCGCCGACACGGACGGCGAAGAAACTCTGGTGCGCCACAGGATGGATACACTCGTCGGCACCGTGCTGGCAAACCGCTATGAACTGCAATCTTTCATCGGGCAAGGCGGCATGAGTGTCGTCTACAAAGGACAAGACAAGGTGCTCGGCAAAACAGTGGCAATAAAACTGTTGCTACCGCATTTGGTGAACGATCCGATTACCTATGCGCGCTTTCAACAAGAAGCCCGAGCCGCCAGCAGCCTTTCACACACTAATATTGTTTCAATTTACGATTTCGGCGCCGGAGAAAACAATGAACCGTACATAGTAATGGACTATCTGGACGGTACTCCACTAAACGACGCAATCAGGATGCTGCGCGGCTTGGCGTTGGAGCGCTCGGTTGCGATTTTCGTTCAAATTGCCGACGCACTTCAATGCGCGCACTCAAATAATGTTCTGCACCGCGATTTGAAACCAAGCAATGTACTTTTGATTCACCAAGGCCCAGCTCTGGATATCGTCAAACTTGTCGACTTCGGCATTGCGAAGTTAATTCCGCAAGACGGCGGCGAATCGCTGCATTTGACCAAGACCGGTGAAGTCTTTGGCAGCCCGTTGTACATGAGCCCTGAGCAATGCCGCGGTGAAAAGGTCGACGCGCGCTCAGATGTTTATTCAATGGGATGCTTGATGTATGAAGTGATTGCCGGCAAGCCTCCAATTGTCGGCGCCAACTTGATGGAAACACTGTACAAACAATTAGGCGAAGTACCCGCATCTTTCTCTGTCTCTTGCCCAGATTCCAAAGTTCCGGAAAGATTGGAAGCGATCGTTTTCAAAGCCTTCGCAAAAGACCCAGCCATGCGCCATCAGAGCATGGAAGAGTTGGCGAAAGACCTGCATGAATTTCTGGATCAAATGGATGCAGGTTGGATCACCAACGCCAAATTGAAGTTGGAACTTTTGCGCTTGAAGATCGCGCCATTTGTTGGACGAGAGAAAAAACTCTTGCTCATAGCACTGGCGGCTGTAGTTGTGTGCGCAGTAGTGGCAGCGCAATATCTGAGCATTTACTTCAGGGATGTCCGAGAACCCCCACCGCGTGCTGCTTCTGCTTGGTCCGTGATTCAGAAACCACCGGAAGAAAAATCGAATTTCGCAACTTACGCTGGACTTTTGCAAGCTGATTTGAAGACATACGCACCAGAAGGTCAAACTTCTCCGCGCTATATCAATGGGCAGCAAATTCTGGCGAAGTTTTACGAAGACAACGGACATTACAGAGAAGCGCTCGATCTGCGCAAGAAGGCGTATGAATCGCTGAAAGAAAGCGAAGGCGAGAAGACAGACGACACCATGGAAGCACAATGGAATTTCGCCAAGACTCTCGGCAAAACCGGTAATTGGTACGATTCGGTTGCAGTTTACAGCGATCTGTATCACAGGTTGGAAACAGATCCGGACATAAAAGACCCAAATAAGATGGGCAAGTCGGAAGGTAGTCGCCATGCCATGTTCAACAACATTGGTGAAGACTTGGCGAACGCACTTTATGCCAGTGGTCGTTATAGCGAAGCAGCAATAAAATACGAGCTTCTGTTGTCTGAATACAAGAAGTACAAAGAAACAAGCAATCCAATGACAAAGCGGCGAGCCGAAATCTTATGCAGACTCGGTGATTGCTATCGGCTCGGCAACCAGTTTGCAAACGCTGAAAAAGCATACGAAGGCGCGCTCAAGATCTGGAGTGAAAACGACAAAGACACTTCGCAGCTAATCGCCACAACCCGTCTGCTTGCATTCGTCCATTTCCAACAAGGTCATTACAAGCGCGCGAGATATCTCTACGAAACCGCCCTTCCGAAGATGGAATCAGAACTTGGAGAGTCGGATCCGGAGGTAATCGCAGCCCTGCGCGAGTATTCTCAATTGATGTGGAAGAAAGGGAATTACGTTAAGTCAGTGCTCACAGATCTGCGCGTCAAAGAACTTCAATCCCGACGTCAGCGCACCAGTTAGCCGAGCTCGTTTAGCGGGCGCGTTGCACGCGCTCTTGTTACGGCGTAGGGGCGCGTTGTACGCGCTCTTGTTGCGGCGTAGGGGCGCGTTGCACGCGCCCTTGTTACGGCGTAGGGGCGCGTTGCACGCGCCCTTTTTCTGAAGACCCT
>DTSE01000309.1:0-6937 GCA_012965515.1 Candidatus Melainabacteria bacterium
CGGGCATCGACAACAATCGCCTCTCCATAGTTATGGGAGTCGCCACTGTTCCTGATGATTGTGTTGATCTTGCTGTGTTGCTCTCGGCTGCTGAAGCTGCCAAAGCGCAGGCTGTGAAAACGGTATCGCCGATAGTGCTATATCAGGATGTTGTTTAGAACGAACTTAAGACGTACTTAAGAGGATTGGCGTCCTATGCCCAAAGTAACTAACCAACTCGGTTTGCTTTTGCTGGAGTCCGGATTTCTCACGGACGAGGATGTAGAAGCGGCTGAAAAACGCGCTTCATCCACTGGTCTGCCGCTCGGGCGAATGCTGGTTCTTAGCGACAAGATTGAAGAGAAACTTTTAGAACAAGTCTTAGAAGTGATGATTCATTTGCGTGACAACGCCATGTTCACCGAGGGAGACGCGCTCGAAGTTCTCGGAATGATGAAAGCGCACAAGGATGGAAACATCAAGGAAGTTGACCAGGCTCAACTCAAGTCATTCTTTTCTAAAAAGGGACGCCAAATGCGTGTTGGTGAACTTCTTGTTCGCTCCGGACTGGTCACGGAAACAGACGCAATGAATGCGGTTGAAGAAGGCCTTACCGCTCGTCGTAAAGTTGGGCAAGTGCTTGTCGGTAATTCGTACACGACGAGTGATGCTGTTGATATGGCTCTGAATTTGTTGGAGCAAGTTCGCTCCGGCGAACTAGATGTTTCTGAAGCCGCAAAGAATCTGCGCGATGCGCATAGCTATCCGGAGACGGACGACGAGCAAGGTCAGTGAGCACCAACGCTTTTGAGAATTTTCATTTCAAGACTAACAAGCTCCCCTCAATGAAGGGAGCTTGCTGTATCCACGAGTTCACGCAATGTGGAGTTAATTCCAGTTTCTGTAGCCGCCACCGAAACCTTGACCGTATGCGGTTGGGTAGTTGGGTGTACGGATTGCGGATGCGATAAGACTGTCGAGTTTTCTCAGATTGTCGTTCATCTTGTCGAATTCTCTTTGATCGAATCTATTGTTGCTGCGAGCCATTTTCTCGAGCTTTCTCTCTTGGTCTGCTAGGCGATCTTTGAAGAGGTTGTACTCATTGATGGACAGGCGACGTTGAATTCTGCCGTTTTCCACCCTGTTCTTCAAGGTGTTGATTTCACTGCGGACTGAAGTTACAGCAGACATAAAACGTCTGTCACCGAATCTGCCACCGAATTTTCCACCAAATCTGTCGTCGTAACGGTTGCCCCAGCCACCAGGAGCGGTGGCAACGAAGCGGTCAACGCGATTGTCCAGGTTCGTGAATCTATCGGACAAGGTGCGGGCTTCCGAAACACTCAGGTATCCATCTGCTTCATAAGCGATTTGCAGATTGTTCAAACCTGCCAGTTCTGCGCGAAGGGCAGCGGCTTGCGATGCATTGATTCTGCCGGAAGAAAGAGCGAATGAGATATTCGCTTCGATTTGACTGCGCTTGCTTTGGAAGTGTGTGCGAGCGAATGACTGTGGATTGCGGAGATTGGTGACGTTGACACCGAGCGTGTTTTGAAAGAAGTCGACCAGATCATTTGCATGTGATGGTTGTACGAAAGTAAATGCCGAGGCAATTGCTATAAGTGATGCAGCTCCAGCCAGTTTTTTCGAAATACGCATAAATCCTCCTCCGTCCAAAGGCCTCGCTACAGAAGCTTCAAACGGTGTAATTGTGTTGTGTCAGGCGCGCTTAAATCGGCGATGAGTAAATTGACGCCCTTCCAAATTTTTGGTTCCCAACAGGCGCCACCCTGCGTCTTGGAACCTAAAAATGTGATTATTACTGGGCTTTTCGGGCTTCAGTTTCACAAACTCGAGTCTGCTTTTGAGTACAATCCTTACTCCAACCAATTAATTAGCGTCTAGAAGCAGATTTGAACGGAAAAAATTCAATCATGAACACAACACTCACCGATGTAATCTGGCAACCCAAGGGCGAATACCTCGAATGTCGTGCAGCGGACTTTATCAAGAAGCACGACCTCAAGGATTGGAAGGGGCTTATCAAGAGATCGACGGACGACATTGAATGGTTTTGGAATGCCGCTCTTGATTACATGGGGGTTCGTTTCAATCGTAAGTATGACCGCGTTCTTGATATGTCAAAAGGCATGGAATGGGCACAGTGGTTTGTCGGCGGCGAACTGAACATCTACGACAACTGTATTGACTGGCATTTGAAGAAAGGACAGAAGGAAGGTGTGCGGACGAGCGTGGGCGCCGATCACCAGGCCGTCATTTGGGAAGGTGAAGACGGCAAAATTCGTAAGCTGACTTACGGCGAACTCGATGAAATGGCGTCACGCACGGCTGGATTGCTGCAGCGCCTTGGCGTCGGCAAAGGTGATGCCGTTGGTATGTACATGCCGATGGTCCCGGAAGTAGTTGCTGTCCTTCTCGCCTGTTTCAAGATCGGCGCTGTCGCAGTTCCTGTGTTCTCCGGCTTTGGAGTTGAAGCGTTGCGCAGCCGACTGGAAGATTCCGAAGCGAAGGTATTGTTTACAGCAGACGGTGGATCGCGCCGAGGCAAACTCATTCCTATTAAAGAGAATGCCGACAAAGCGGTCGAAGGTCTGGATCATCTAAAACACACTGTTGTTTTGAAACATATGGGCAATGCGGTCGCATGGAACGACAAGACAGACCTCTGGTTCGACGAATCCATCAAGGCCAGCGAACGTGCAGAGACGATAAAGGATCTTCCGGCGGAACATCCCTCTATGTACCTGTACACGTCTGGGACTACAGGTAAGCCGAAGGGCACCGTGCACACACATGCTGGAGCCCTTTCTCAAATTTCGAAAGAACTCGGATTTTCATTCGATTTGCGTTCTTCGGACATCTTTTTCTGGTTCAGCGACATCGGTTGGATGATGGGACCGTGGGAAATCATCGGCGTTACATTCTGGGGCGGCACGATGGTGATCTGCGAAGGAACTCCGATTTACCCTCAGCCCGATCGCCTCTGGGACATGATCGATAGACATAAGGTAAACACGCTAGGTATCAGCCCTACGGCCGTTCGCGGTATGAAAGCGGAAGGCGATCAGTGGGTAGAGAAACACGATTTGTCCAGCTTGCGGTTGCTCGGATCCACTGGTGAGCCCTGGGATCACGACAGCTACATGTGGCTGTTCGAAAAGGCCGGCAAAAAGAAATGCCCGATCATGAATATCTCGGGTGGCACGGAAATTGTTGGCGGTCTGCTCACACCACTACCGCTCATGCCTCTCAAACCATGCTCATTGGGTGGGCCGGGTCTGGCAATGGACATTGATGTGTTCGATGAGGAAGGAAATAGTTTGAAAAATGCCATCGGGCACCTCGTCTGCAAGAAGCCGGGACCGTCCATGACCAAGGGTTTCCTCAAGTCTCCCGAGCGTTATATCGAAACGTATTTCAGCAAATTCCCAGGCGTCTGGTATCACGGCGACTGGGCAAAAGTAGATGACGACGGCTCCTGGTTCCTTTATGGGCGCTCCGACGACACGATCAAAGTGGCCGGAAAGCGCGTTGGACCTGGTGAGGTAGAGTCTGTTTTGGCCGAGCACGCATCAATTGCAGAAGCTGCTGTCATCGGTGTTCCGCATGAAATGAAGGGAGAAGCGTTGGTTTGTTTCGTGCGCACAATGCCTGGGCATGAGCCAAGCGAAACGCTGAAAGGTGAGTTGAAATCGTTGGTTGGAGAGCGTCTCGGCTCTGTTCTTAAACCTGAGAAGATTCACTTTGTGACTGCTTTGCCTAAAACGCGTTCGGGGAAGATCGTGCGTAAGAACATTCGCCTTCAGTATTTAGGCGAACCGGTTGGCGACCTTTCTTCGGTTGAGAATCCTGAAGCGCTGGACGCGATTAAAGAACTCGCCGGCAAATAACCAGGAAGTTGGCTAATCTATGTGAGGCTCGTTGCTGCTGACGAGTCCGTATCGGAGCGCTTTCACAGCAGCCTGTGTTCGATCAGAAACAGCCAGCTTATCCATCAGGTGTCTGACGTGTGTTTTTACTGTTTCCTTTGAAATTTCCAGTTTTTCAGCAATCTGCTGATTGGAAAAACCATCAACAATCAGGTGCAACACTTGTGTCTCTCTGTCGGAAAGTTCTGCATACACCGCCTTCCTCTGGTTTGTTTTTGACTTTGGCGTAGGCAATGCGCTCAAAACTTTTTGAGCTATTGAGGAGTCCAACCAGAGATCTCCGCAGATTACAGCATTTACGGCAGCTTCTAGTCTGTTGAAGTCGGCATCTTTCAAGCAATAACCGTTAGCACCAGCGGCGAGTGCAGCGAAAATATCTCGATCGTCTTCGTGCGAAGTCAGCATTATTATCTTTAGATCGTTGCGCCTCTTTTTCAGCGCACTGCAGGCTTCTATACCGTCCATCATAGGCATGCCGACGTCTAGCAAAATGAGGTCGGGCAGGTATCTGGAGTCGAGGGTTAGTGCTTCCATCCCGTCTGCAGCTTCGAAAATGGTACCGGCGACGTCACTTTGCTCAAACAGCTCCTTAAGTCCTGCTCTGAGGTTTGCATCATCGTCAACTATCAGAATTTTTGGTTTGGGCATTCTAACTACCACTAGAATGGGAACTGAGTTGTTCTACGTCTTTTGGATTTTGGTCGAGTTCACTTTCTTCTTCTTCTTCTTCCTCACTGGACGGGAAATCTACCGTAAAGGTCGTTCCACTTCCTTCTTCGCTGTGGAAACTGATGTTACCTCCCAGTGCTTCTGTAATTTGTTTGCAGAGATAGAGCCCAATACCTGTTCCGCCGGAAGACTTTTTGCCAAGTTCTCCCTGCCAGTACGGTGTGAAAAGGCGCTCTCTGTCCTCCTCGCTTATGCAGGGACCAAAATTCTGCACTGCAATACTCACGCGAGTCTCTGACTTAGTCAAGTGCACGAGGACGGTGCCACCGGAGCGGGAAAACTTAATTGAGTTTTCCAGTAAATTCGTGACCAGATGTGAAAGTGCTGATTTATCAGTGTTTACGATAATATCGTCAGCGTTGCTCTCAACGCTAATGTTGACATTGGCTAGATGACAGCGATGAGTAAGATTCTTCACCAGTCCGTTGACGAGCTCTAGGACGCTTACATTTTGCTTTGACAGTATTTCTTTGGCCTGTCGATATTTTGCTATTTCGAGCATGTTTTTTACCATGCTCAAGGCGTTTTCATTGCTGTCCTTCAACCGCAGAATAAGCTCACTAGCACCATTGGTGTTGGAGGCTAGTTTGTTCTGCATTGCTTGAATGATGTAATTAGATGCGATCAGTGGACTTTTCAGATCGTGTGCAATTGTCTGCTGTATCGCTTCCTTGTGGTGAGAAAGAACTGTCTTTTCAGATATGTCTTCGATCATGATGATCACGCTGCGTACTTTTGAGTCTTCCACTATCGGCCAAGCCGCGAGATCCCAGTACACTTTACGCTCTGTGTGTTTTCCAAATCGAGTGAAATACAGCCCTTTTAGAATCGCCGGGCGTCCGGATCTTACTGTTTCTATCAATTCATCCTTCGGCATCTCCGGCAACAGCTCCCATATGGACGTGCCGGCTGGAAAGTCTACATCAACCAGAAACTGTTCAAAGACTCCGTTGGCTTCTTGAATCCTGAAATCTGTGTCGAGCTGAAGAATACCAATCGGCGCGTGTTTCACAATCGCTCTTGAGACATTGTGTTCTGCAAGCAAAGCTTTCTTTGACGCGTGGATGTATTTTTGAAGCAAGAAAGTCAGAGGCACGACGAAGAGAAAAATGAAACCACCTAGACAGAGGAAGGTAATCGATGTACTTTCGGTACTTTTCTTGTATTCCGAAAGGTGCTTTTTGAGCAGTTCTCTTTCTTCGACATCGATGATAATAAGGCGACCTCTCATAACTTCCAGAAGTTTTTGAGACTTGCTCAGGTTGTCTTCGGCCTTTGCTAGACTGCCGCTTTGTTTTTCCTTGACTGCAGCATCAAGAGTTTTTTGAAACTTTTGAGCTACAAGTTCCAGATAGGTGAGATGCCATCTTCTCCAGCCTTCCTCGTCTCCGATTCGTTTTACATGTTGAATGCATTCCTCCAGAGTTTTTTTGTCGGACATATAGCGACTCTGCGCTCCAACAAAACCTCTTGTCACAAAGGTATCGGCTTGCAGTTGCATGTCATTCATTGTGGACACGCTCGTCTGCAAGTAACCGAGGAGTTCTTGTGATTTATCGATGTTCTCGGCTGTCTCCATTGCTCGAGAAGTAAAGAAATAAGCCGAGATCGCAGCTAATGTGACGAGAAAGAATGCCAGAACTACAGTCACGGTTAGAGTCGTTTCCGGCGCGCGCATCAACCCCCCCAATCCGGGTGGCTCAGTGTTTACGTTGGTAGCGCGAATTATCATTCTTGTGTCTTATAGAGTACTTCTGTTATTCCATCTTAATTGCTCAATGTCTCAGGAAAGCCAAAAACGCTCCCCAGGGGGAGCGTTTTTGGTATGCGTCGGATTGAAAGTCATTCACTAATTTTTCTTTTTCTTGGTTAGCTTTTGCCCGGAAGCGTTGTTCTGTGCGGCTACACGGAATCGAATACTGACCGCCGAGCCATTTTGCAAGTACGTACCAGGCATACCTGTACCGGTCGGGAAGGAGACAACGTTCGGTCCTGGAGTCGTCGCTCCGCCGAAGTCGTCCCGTGGTCCGAATGACGCTGGAGGCAGACCACCGCTGGATGAAGCATTGGCGCTGCCGCCGCTGCTGGCTCCATCTCCAAATCCGCCCAAATTGCCGAGTTTGACTCTGAATTTGTCTGGTCCAGTCGCAATCAGGTTGTTCTGGTTTTTGTGGCAGATAGTCTTGAAGGAACTGCCGGGCGCTAGTGCAACAAGTGGATTTGCGAGGGGACGACCACCGTGATTGCCACCGTTTATGGTGCCAAGTTGTGTCACTTGA
>DTSE01000309.1:6979-9947 GCA_012965515.1 Candidatus Melainabacteria bacterium
TCTTCTTTCCTGTAGTTGTCGTAGCGGCACCCTTGCTTTCAGCATACATCTGCTTATGGCTCACGGCTTCGAATGGATCAGGATCGATCAAAACTAGTTTTTGCGTGATGTTGCCGTTTGCATCGACTCTAAATATGTCCATGTAGCCCACAGTAAACGGTCCGGCTGCACCAGAGGTGAGAAGAGGGTTTGTGAACAGGTCTACAGCATCCTGACCATTCAACTTGGTTCCGGATAGTCTGAGCCAATCGTAGAAGGCTTCAGAAAATACGTTTCTTATCGTTGATGACCCTGGACCAGTCCAGCTACCCGGGGACATTGCTGTTCCGCCTGGATTCGGGAAATCGTCCGTGGGTGGTGTCTTGATAGTCATAACAGGAGCGCCTGACAGGGCAGGTGAGTTGAGGATATCGTAAGGAGTCGTGATGAATGGTGGTCTTCCGTCCGGGAAGGCAATGCTCAACGTACCAGGTGCTGGTTTGGGGTCGAAGACACTGGCTGCCGTCGCTGCAGCAGAGAGATGAACTATCCTATTCTTCTCGTACATCTGATCGGCTTCAGCCTTGACCACTGAAGGAATTGTGTACGGCAAACCTGTCGAACTGGTCTGGAATTGCTGTGTGTTCACCAGTTTGATGTTATTGCTAATGCTTCCGAATACGAAGTCTTCACCGTCGTAAGGGCAGTTGATTTCTGAGACGTAAAAACCTGAGCGGCTCTGATTTGTAGAATCAACAAGCGCCCACGAATTTGGCTTGGGTAGCGGGATATTGGTTTGAACGCCCTGGGAGAGGCTACCGAGCGTAAGCTTCAATGAACCTTTGACATAACGAGAGTCGCCGGTCATCCGCACTTTGTTGTCTTCATAAGCCTTTTCTGCGCTAGCATAGGGCTCTACAACTGCGCCGTCTATGTCTTTGCCGGATCCTCCGGGCAATATCGCAGCTTGCAAGACAGTGACTAATTTGTCTTTGGCTGCCTTCAAGTTGGCAAGGTCTTGCTTGCAGAAATACTTCATCGTCGCATTATTGGTTTTGTCGGCGATGATCAAGTCGAGTCTCAGCGTACCGACTACAGTATTCAGTCCGTAGACCGGCATACTAAAGCCGTCTCCCGCTGCTGTCGCACTGCCCACTGGGGCAGCGTCGGAAAGACCTATGTATCCGAAGTTGCTGTCATTGATGACAATCCGTCCAATATCTTTGGCTGCCGCAATGGACGCAGCTTCAATTGCTGTCTTTTGTTCCTGATTGCCTCCAATCAGCCTCGTATATGAGAGAGCGAACAAAAGAATGAGTATCAAAACGCTTGCAGTAACCGCGGCAACGAGCGCTAGCGTGTTACCTGCTGCTCTCCTGGTGGTGGTAATCATTTTAGGGAGTGATAACTTCATAAATTATCCTCGGAAGAAAGAATCGGCATCAAATCGTTGCAGGCATTCAGTTGAACGGTCATAGCTGGCGATTTCGACGGCTTTGTCTGTTCATGCAACCAATCTATGGGTGAACGCAAATTCAAACATCCCGCCAGGGGGTGATGGTGGGTCGGGGCGGCGCAGAGCCCCGTTTTGGGCAAGAAAGAGAGCACCCAAAAATCCTGTATCGTCCGAATGGCGCTGCGGTTTCAGGTGCCGGAGAAATCTCGGTACGAAACCATGAAGGATAATCGCGTATAGCAGCGGAATCTACTTCGAGGTGATCGCGAGCGTGTCCGATAAAGCAGTTGGCGAAATCGCAGAATTCAGCGAAGCAGAAAAGGGCTTCGTCAGTTCACTCGCTCCGATGATTGCCGCGAAACTGATGTTTGCAATGATTGCGCTTCTCGGCGTGTGTCATGCTGTCAACTATTACATCAAGAAAAATGAGATCGAATTTTTCGGTGGAGATTATTTCTACCGCTTTTTCGACCTGAATTTGGAACAGAATATTCCAGCCTGGTATGCGTCAGTTCTCTGGTTTTTGGTCTTCCAATTCTCTCTGCTCAATTATCTGTTGGAGCGCTGGAGCAAAAGCAAGACAGTCAGGGACAGACCGCATTCTTGGGTCTGGCTATTTTTTGCTGTCCTTTTCCTGGTGGCTTCGGCTGACGAAGTGGCAACTATCCATGAGCATGTCGGTTCGCTCTTGCAGGATCTCGTGGTGCCGACCATGAGAGCTCAAATTGCGACTTATTTTGTTCGAAACGGATTTAGTCCTGAATCATTTGTCGTTCACTTTTCCACTTCAAAGTCTCCTTGGGTTCTTTTCTATGCGCCATTTTTGATTGCCGCAGGAGGATTTTGCTGGCTTTTCCTTTGGCGACGCTTTTCATACAGCCGTCATCTACGTGTTTTAATGGTCCTTGCTGCTTTGTGCTATCTGGTGGCTGAGACTTTCGACTTCATTCAGGGGATGCGCAGCCCGCCCATTTCTATGTTTCCTCAGCCGCTGGGTCTGGATTGGCCCACCTTTCTAGATTTGACCGTCATGGTTGAAGAATTGCTCGAAGACTGCGGCACAGTTTTTATCGTGTTGGCCTTATTCCAGCACTTTTGTCATGGATTTAGAGTGTCTGACCCTGGGGGCGACTCAGGTGAAAAGACTGCAGCTGTTTGAGCGTATGCTGCCAATGCGTGATTACGTGGAATCGAATCGAGCGCAAGTGACTGCAATTTCCATTGCTGTGACTTGTTTTGCGATTGTGTGTATGTTCTGCACCGCTGGTTGCTCCGCCAGCAAAGCGGTTGTGGTCACGAAGAGCAATGAGACAGTGGAGAAGCATATCTATGATAAGGACAACCGACCGGATGACAAAGTTGCTGCTCATCCATCAGTCGAAGCAAATACCCACTGGGACTTTGAGTTTGTTCCGGAGATTGGCGTTGAACGAACCAGTCTGAAAAAGAAAGCCAATGAGTTTGAATCGGTCGTGCGCGTGAAACAAGTAGCTATTGCGCTTGCTTTGCCCATTCACATGTGGTTACCGGCTG
>DTSE01000310.1 GCA_012965515.1 Candidatus Melainabacteria bacterium
CGGCTGAGACCATCCAACCGCAACTTCAAGACACGGCGACCGCTGGCCAATGCCGATGGCTTCATCCGCTACCGTGCGAGCCAGAAGGACTGCCAGGCATGCAATCTCAAGCAGCGCTGCGCACCCCGCACGGCGACCCGCAAGATCGTGCGCTCGGTCCACGAAGGCGCACGCGACCTGGCACGCGATATCTCCAAAAGTGACGCCTATCTCGTCTCACGCCGCCAGCGAAAGAAGGTCGAGATGCTCTTTGCGCACCTCAAGCGGATCCTGAAGCTGGACCGCTTGCGTCTGCGGGGCCCCAACGGAGCAAAAGACGAGTTCCACCTCGCCGCCGCAGCCCAGAACCTCCGAAAACTGGCCAAGATGCGGCCCATGCCGGGCATCGCCACCGCCTGAGAGAGGCAGCGGCCTCGCTCGCCCTCGATCCAGAACCTTAAACCAGCGCAACCAGCGGCGACTTTTTCAACGGAATACGCTCTCATTCCAGACGTTCGATGGAGTTCCCTATGGGCCTGAAAGAAGACCGTCCGGGTTAACTATCGGAGTTAGTCAGCCAGTGTCCGATCATAGGGTGGGAAGCCGATGGTCGCCTTTGGATAAACGCCTCGATTATCAGTCGTTCTGATCAAGCTGCTCCGCGATCACGCTCGCGATGGTAAGCGCACTTGGAAGATCCTTGTTGCCGAAAACGATGATCGATCGACCATCGGGACGCATTAGAAAGCGCGTGCTTGTCCCCGGCGCACCGCCAGCGATTCCGGCATTCCTCTCACCGCGCGCAAAGCCTTCTCCGAAGATTGTTGAGAAGGAGTTTTCCGAAATGAGGGTGTTGGTTCGTAGCGCTCGGTCGAGTTTGGCAAAGTCTTCCACGGTCGAATAGCCGCCTCCGGCGGACGTCCCCCGCATACTGATCGAGTTCGTGTTCGGAACCAGAGATAGGCCGGCAATCTCTTCAATTCTTTCGGGAATGCCATCGAAGCCTTTGGCGCGATAGCCCAAGGCGATTTTAGACCCAGGCGTCGCTTCATCGACGTACCCGGTATGCATCATGCCTGCGGGCTGGAAGATATTGTCGGTCACATAAGTGTAGAAGTCTTGACCGCTCGCGAGCTCGATGATGCGTCCCAGCAGGATGTAACCGGCATTGCTGTAAGCAAAGTCTTCACCGGGTATAAAAGCTAAGGGCTCTCGTTCAAAAAGCCGAATGTAGTCTGTATGGTTCGCCAAAGGATTTGTGCTTGAGTCATAATCTAGATCGAAGATGTCTCCGAGGCCGGATTGCATCTTAAGAAGATGTCTGATCGTGACCAAGTCTTGAACCGTCCGGTTTGGGTAGTTCGGAAAAAAGCGCCTGACCGGCTCATCAAGTGCAACCTGTCCCCGCTCGACCAACTGCATGATAGCGACGGCTGTGATTATCTTCGAGGTGGAAGCAAGCGCAAATCTCGTATCCACGGCATTCGGAATTCCACGCTCGCGATTTTGCATGCCGTAAGCGGAAACAAAGAGCAGTTCGCCATTCTCTGCCACTGCCGTTACACCGGAAAAGTCACTAGCCTTTATCGTCTTATCTAACGTCGCCATATCGAAATACGATGTTGGATTATTTACCTGCCGGATAGCTGAATCCGAAGCGCCCAAATTTGGCTGAACACAGCCGGACAGACCAAAGGCACATAAAAAAGTGAGATGTTGGAAGCGCATAGAATTATACCTTTAATTTTGAATTCTGCGCTTGTTCGATGCAAGCTACTTTCCATGCAATACGAATTCCAAAGTAGCGGTGCGTCCCTCTCACTCACAGCGATTCGCCTGCTGAGCCGTCGCAGAACTATCGAAATATTGAACGCCATTGCGAACGAAGCGCGGGCTGCCGTAGAAATCGCCAATACTTTGGACGATGACCTCGGGCGAGTTTGGCGATATGTCCACAGGCTCGAGAAAGCTGGAATACTTACCGTTAAGTCTCAACGCCGGCGTGGCGGTAGAGCTCAGAAACTCTACGAGCCATCCGCTCAGGAGTTTGTTGTAGCGGCAATCACACGCGAGCAGACCGTGAGCCATGAGCTTTCCCGGGCATTGATGGAAAGCCTCGATCGTCATGATTCTTCCGTGGCCGAACGATTCTTTTTCGATGGCACCCGATGGCGCGTCGAGAAGATTTACTCTGAGATTGCACGAGGTTTCTGATTTACCTGTCTGTAATAATTCTAATACAGTCTGGTCTTGGTTCACGCGGTTGATTTGTACAGTCGTCATAATGCCTTTAAGAATAACCTTTACAATTTAATAAATGAAGTGTTGTGGGGCATTTCAATTATATACAACGCATAATACTGTAGTGTGTGTCTGTTGCGGAATCGAGAAACCTTGCGGATATGGTTTCTATCCGTTTACTCGTTCCCAGAGTTCGTACAACAATCATGCTCCATTAATAAACGTATATTCTCGAAAAAAACGGTTTGATAAGCTACTCTTATGCGTCATCCAACCGTGCCCTCAGTCAGCAGACAACTTGATGTTGGAATATCTTTTTGACCGACAACCGATTCAAAATATTCCGAAATTGTTGCTCTTAATGAAAATATCGCATTTGAAAGATAAACGGTATTGTTCTCTGCATCTATTCTGTAAATTACTTGTGAAAAATTATAAAGCACCGCGCATCATTGAGAACATGGACTACAAACGAGTTCAAATTTTGCGGGCTTTCGAAGACATCGAATTTTCGCATGCACGGAAAC
>DTSE01000311.1 GCA_012965515.1 Candidatus Melainabacteria bacterium
TACTGGCCTTTGCTCCGCCGACTGCGCCGCCCATGCCATCGGCAACCGCGAACACACGGAGGTCCGGGCTCACGTAGTAATTATCTTCGTTCCTCTGCCGTTGGCAACCGGCATCAGTCCGCGCAGCCGCACGCCATTTGAGCTTCGTCAATCTCCGCTGCCCCCTTGAGAATCCGGCTTGTCTAACCGTGTTATCAAGCTAACCGGTGTCACTAAATGCCACATTATAATTGCCACCATTACACCATTTCCAATCAAGAAATAGGGGGCTAATGGCCTAATTTCAGTAATCTGTGTTGAGCCGATATATGCAAGGTCGAAAAGACACAGAGCTGCTGACAAAAGGCTTAAGCCAAGCCGTTTGCGCTTATTCGCGGATAGGCTGGTTTCCAATAGCTGCAGTCTGTGATTGAGGTTGGCAACCTGTTTTTGCGTCTGAAGATCGGCTGCCTGTGCTTCTTTGATGCTCGTCTCAAGTTCTTTTTGAGTGCCACTATTGGTAATGCGAGCGCCCTTCTTTAGCGCGTTTTGGCTGGATTGAGGGAGGTCATGCGTGCCGGAAAGTCTGGAAAGTGACTCTTCAAGTAAAGTTACGTTTCCACCGTAGAAGAGACGCAAAAGCGGGACAGCTTGTTGGGGGCGATTCATAATCCACTTCTTGAGAGCTGGCTTGGCGGCTTCAACAAAGCTGAAATTAGGCTGCAAAGTCCTGGCGATTCCTTCAATCGTCGATCCCGCTCTCAAAAGGTAGGCAAGCGATGGCGGCAAACAAAGCGATCGATCGAGGGCAATCTGATCGATATCGTTTTCAAGATCGGTGAAATCCAAATCTTTCACTTCTCGACCTGCGTAATAATCGATAAACGGCTTGACAGCACGCTCGATCGGCGCAGAATTAGCGGATTCTTTGAGAATTCCGAGTTTGCGCAAATTGGTGAGCAAGTCTTCGGTGTTCTTTTGAATAACGGCTGATATACAGCCGGTTATTGCTTGCCTCTGTTCGTCGGAAATTTCTCCGACCATGCCGAAGTCATAAATGACAAGCCTTCCGTCTTCGTCGACGGCCAGATTGCCGGCATGTGGGTCGGCATGGAAAAACCCGTGCATGAGCACTTGTTCGAGATAGCAAGTGACAAGAAGTTTGCCCAAGCGCGGCAGGTTGACGTTGCGCGCCAGCAATTCTTTCACTCTGTCGATCTTGGTTCCGGGCAAAAACTCGAGCGTCAATACTCGCCGGCCTGTGTATTTCCAGAAGACGCGCGGCACTCGAATGTCCGCATAATCTCTGAGCACTCGCCGCAGCCTGTCTGCGTTTCTGCCCTCCTGAATATAATTGACTTCGGCGAAAAGATTGCGCCCGAACTCGTCGGCCAGTTCATACCAGCCGTCCCAATCCGCATGTTTTTTGAAAAGCGCGCTGCCCAATCTGATCAAAAAGCGCATGTAGCCCAGGTCTTGATAAAATCTCTGGCGAAGCTGCGGACGCTGCACTTTTACCGCTACTTCGGTTCCGTCCTTCAATCTCGCTCTATGAACTTGTCCGACCGATGCCGATGCAATCGGAGTCTCTTCGAAGTGGGCAAACAGCTCATCGGGCGAAGCGCCCAGATCGCGTTTGATTGTCGTCTTCACCGTTTCGAAGTCGAATGGCGGCACCTGATCCTGTAGCAATGACAATTCATCAGCAATTTCCACAGGCAGTGCATCGCGTCTTACCGAAAGAAATTGACCGAGCTTGATATATGTTTCGCCAAGACTAATGCAGGTTGTCTTCAAACGGACAGCGCGTGTTTTCTGCCGCGCCTCGGATTCTTCCGCTGTCTTGGGAGGGTGCATTTTGTCCGAGATGCTCGCATAAGTGAAACTGAGCATCGTCTTGAGCATGCTCCAGAAGCGCGCATCGCCAATCAGATTGCCCACTTTTACCGAGCGATCTGCTTCCGCCGGATCGTAAGGACTGAAAGACTCAACCGACGAGGACTTTCTAGAAATGAGCGGAAACGGGCTGTCATGATATGCGCGAATCTCTGTGCTGGGACTGCGCTGTATTGGCGGTGATTGCTCTGTAGTTTTCGATTTCTTTGAACGAGGGCTCTTGGCGACGGATTCGCTTGGATCAGCTTTTTCGACGGGCTCGCTGCCGCCAGACTTTTTCACGGAATCGCCGGAATCCGCCTTTTTACCTGATGCTCGATTGGCCGGAGATTTTGCCGGTTTGTCGTCCGAGGAATCAAATGGAACTTCGGGCGGACTCAATGAGCATGTCCCCGGTGTCTTGAAAAAATGTACTTATCGCTTAAGAAGCGTCTTAGACACTGACTTTCATTGACTTGAGTTCGGAAATTTCAGCGCGCAGCGTAGCAATTTCTGCTCTCAATTCGTTGATTTCGGTGGTGTCGCCCAGGGCGCCCAGCGAGAAATCGGCGACTTGCCTGCGGATGCGTTCACGCACCTGGCTTTCCAGAACTTCAGAACGTTGCCAAATGTTTTGCGAAATCTCGCTGGCAACTTCTTTAGCGCGGTCTTTGTATTCATGTACGCGGTCAGAGCCGGTCGATTTGTACTCGCCTGCTTTAGCAGTCAAGGAGTCCAGAGCGTCCTCTACGCGTTCGCGAGCGACCTCGAAGGCAGCTCTGCCCAGGAAAAACAATTTGATCATTGGACGCAACACGTGACTAACCTCCAAGCTTCAGGACCGAGCCCGCTTTGATTGGGATGCCGGCGTCCATCAGTCCCAAGGAA
>DTSE01000312.1:0-15610 GCA_012965515.1 Candidatus Melainabacteria bacterium
GGAAGCAGAATGTGTATGAGGTCTCGGTGAGTAAGCGGCTGTGTTGCACGAGTCGAACTGAATCTCTTCCACAAGATTGACAGTGTCCATAAACTCTTGCTCCGTCTCACCAGGAAAGCCGACGATCAAATCACTTGTTATTGCCGCTTCAGGCATTTTGCTGCGTATTTTTTCAATTAGGCGCTTGTAAAAATCGACTTGATATCCGCGGGCCATACGGCGAAGCGTGCGATCGCTTCCGGCTTGAATGGGGATGTGGAAATACTCGCAAGCGCTTTCAACTTCGTACACCGCATCAATGATGCCGTCTTGAAGATCACGCGGATGCCCAGTCAGGAAGCGAATTCTCTTCAACTCCTTGTACTTTTCAAGGCGGCGAATCAGATCACCCAAATGTATCTTGGGATCGAGATCATGCCCGTAAGCAGTGACATTTTGTCCGAGCAGCGTCACTTCGAGATAACCGGCGGCAGTCAATTCTTCGATTTCTTTTTCAATCGCCTCTGCTGTTCTGCTCTTCTCACGACCACGAACATAAGGCACGATGCAATAGGTGCAGTTGTAGTCACAGCCGTAAATTACAGACACCCAAGCAGAAAAGTCATTCTGCCTGATTACCGGCAGTTCCGGCAAATCTTCCGGAAGTTCTTGAACTATTTCCACAACGCTCTTCTTCTCGTTGCGTGCTTTCAAAACCAAGTCAGGAAGCCGATTGAGGTTGTGCGTTCCAAAAACCACGTCGATATAAGGCATGCGAGTAAGAATCGATGCACCTTTTTCTTGCGCGACACAACCGCCCACAGCAATCATCAATTCGGGACGCTTTCTCTTCTGTTTGCCCCAGGCGCCAAGGTAACTGAAGACTTTGTCCTCAGCACCTTCTCTGATTGCGCAGGTATTTAAGATCAAAAGGTCAGCTTGCTTGGAATCAAGAGTCTGTTCATAACCGATCTCGCTCAACAGACCGAGCATGTTTTCCGAATCGGCTTTATTCATCTGGCAGCCGAAAGTTTCGACGAACACTCGTCGAGCTGATCTTTCGTCCGAGATGGTATTGCCAGCCATGCAAGCCTCATTCACCCGCAAACCCAATTTGCAAGCGGATTGACCATTATATGGCAGTCAACCCAAATTCGCTATTTTATGGCTTGCAGCTTGGCTTTAGGCTGCAACATGACGCAATAGATCACAATGCCTTTAGAATCGGGTCAAAGCGGCAGCAGTCTTGACCTGATAGGCGTATCCAAGATCTTGATTGTCTTCGATTTGAGTGTAGAAGCGAGAAAAGGAAGAGCGCACCCATTCCATCCGCTCAGCGTGCGTCTGAGGTGGAAGTATTTCACGTGCATCTGTTTTGAAAACGAGGGTAGGCTGCCCGTCTCTGTCGGACTTAATGATTAATCCAGTGTCAACCATAAATATCACCTTAGCCAGGGAAAAAGGCGCGCCAAAATCCGCCGAAGGCGAAGGGGCCTAGGGCTAAGGGACTTCCGGCACCAATAGTGAAAGTTGTCTAATTCTATCCCATAAAATCTCGCGCGGCCGCTTGACAATGCGGGTTTTAACTACACAGGTGGAAGCGAAAGCTAGAGGTGTCTGAAAGGGCATCTTTGAGGGAATAAAATCTGGGGTTTCTTTTCAGTCGGCCGCGTACGTCCCATGTTCTGTCCCCTTAGCGGGGAGCAGACGCTGCCAACCGTGCTCAAGTCACCCGCCCGCAACTAATTTGTGCCCGCGTTTTTGAGGACCGGATGACGAATAGCCAGGCAGGACAGGCAGAGATCAACGAGCGGACAATAGAACTTGCACAGGCGCCTTCCAGATCAGGCGCAGCAATTGAGCTTGGTTCAATCATCCACGACAGCTATAAGGTATTGAAACTGCTCGGACGCGGCGGCATGGGCAGTGTTTATCATGTCCGCCATGTCAAAACGCAGGCAGACTATGCGCTGAAAGTGCTTGATGCCTGTTCGAGTGAATCAAGTGCTCGACGCTTCGAAATAGAAGCGAAAGCGGCCAACCGTTTAGACCATCCTAATTTGATCAAAGTCCATGACTCAGGACTTATAAACGATGGGCAACCATTCTTTGTCATGGAATATGTTCCAGGCATGACGCTTGCCGATCATTTGAAACAGAAGGGGCGAATGTCACTCGCTCAGGTATTGAATATTTTCATTCAAGTCGGTTTCGCACTTGCCTATGCACACGAAAACGGTCTTATCCACCGCGATTTGAAACCAAGCAACATCATGTTGATCGAGAACACAGCGAGCAGTTTATGCTCGAGTGTCAAGCTTGTTGACCTCGGTATTGCAAAATGGAACGCCGAAGAAGAATACAACCAGCAGACCCTGACTAGAACCGGCGAGATATTCGGAAGTCCGCTCTACATGAGCCCTGAACAATGCATGGGCATACCAGTCGATCGACGCTCCGATCTCTATTCACTCGGATGTGTCATCTATGAAACACTAACTGGTGCACCACCGGTGATGGGGGAAAATGCTCTCTCCACTATGATGAAACACCAGTCGGAAAAACCGTTGAGCCTGAAAGAAGCGTCGCTGGGCATTGAGTTTCCGCAATCTATCGAACAAGTGGTTGCGAGGCTGCTGGAGAAAGCACCAGATAAGCGATATTCCAACGCACAATTGTTGACTGCCGCTTTAGTCAATATTCAGCAGTCAATGCATGAAACTGAAGAAGCACAAAACCAATCACTTCTCACTCAGGCACAAAAAAAGAGAATCGCAAAGGAAGCGGATGCTCTATTCAGCACACGCAATATAATCTGTGCTCTGATCATTTTGGCTTCGTTCGGACTAGGCTATCTGACCGGCAACAGCACCATTCAGTCGGCGCCCGCTGTGGCAGCAGTAAAATCCGGCAGCATCAAGTCGATTGAAGAAAAGCTCGCAGGCGTTCCAAGTGGATATGTCGACATAATCGATGGTGAATCGCCCAAAGGAAAAGATCCGTACATGGGCACAGGCAAAGGCTTTTTTACAACTCGCTCAGGCAATCAAACGGTCTGCCATTTTCCGGAGAAAACGATTGGAAGAGTCGGCGTTTCCAAGTCTGAACTTTTACCTCAATACATTGCTGATGCAAGAGGCGTAGTAAAAGTACCTGCCGGTCCTTTGTCGTTCAGCGGCAATGCGGAAATCTTTCTCTATCCACGCCTCTTGGAAAAGTTTCGCCCTGGTGAACTTGGCACTCTCGAATTGCAAGACGCGCATCGCGGAGCCAAAGAACTTATGCGCACTATTCCCTTGCAAAAGAATTTGACTTTTCTGAACCTAAGCGGCACGTGGCTCGACAACGAAGATATTGCCATGTTAGGTAAACTTCCGAAATTGCAGCATCTCTTTTTATGTTCCAGTCAAATTGATGCAAATACAATTGCAAATATCAAAACTCTCCACAATCTCAAGTCAATAGACATAACCGATTCAATTGGACCTTCGAAATTCCTAGAAGCGCTATCCACGAGCAAAGAGATTCAATATCTGAGATTGAAAAAGTGCGACATCAAAGCCAAAGATCTCGAAGCGTTAGGCAAAATGAGTAGCCTCACGAGCCTCGATTTAAAGGGTAACAAGAGCGTTTCGGATGAGGGTTTGAAATCGCTTGCATCCCTCAAAAATCTTGAAGTGCTCAATTTGGAGAATTGCCCGATCTCGATAAAGGGACTCGCAAGCCTCAAGTCATTGCCTTTGAAGAGACTGACCATTAGTGACAGCAACCTTTCGAAAGAAGAAATCGAAGAAGCAAAAAAAATGATCCCAGGTATCTACTTGAAATCAAATCAATCGGATTCCCATGGAAGGCTGCACTACGTTCTAGACTCATTCACGATCAAATGAGCCCCAAAACACCGCATTGTAGGCTTGGAGTTCAACTGATAGGCGAAATCGATGAAAGGGAATACGGACAAATTCAGGGGCGACGAACTCAATAATATCGATAGTCAATCGCAAGACTCGACCATAATCTTAGACGTCGAAACTCCACACATTTTGGAGTTAAAGCCTGGCGTAATCATTTTGGAACGCTACAGGGTCATTGAACTGCTTGGCCGCGGAGGCATGGGCAGTGTTTACAAAGTCGAGAGCCTAGACAATGGTTCGACGTTTGCCTTGAAGTTTTTGCACAAACAACAAACTAACGATGCCACCTGGCGCCGTTTTGACATTGAAGCAAAGACTTCAAACAAACTAGATCATCCCAATCTCATTAAGGTTCATGAGTCCGGTCTGCTGCCGGACGGTCAGCCGTTTTTCATCATGGATTTAGTACAAGGTGAGTCACTTGCCGACATCCTGAAAACACGAGGAAGGTTGTCTGTAAACCAAGCAGTCAAGATTTTCATTCAAGTGGGTTTTGCGCTCAGCTATGCGCATGCAAATGGTGTCATCCATCGAGATATAAAGCCCAGCAACATAATGTTGGAAAAGCGTCCCGGTGACACCACTATCGGCGCTGTCGTCAAAGTAGTTGATTTCGGCATCGCTAAGCTCACGGGAAAAGACGAGTTTACACAGATGACCTTGACTAAAACCGGTGAGATATTCGGAAGTCCGCTTTACATGAGTCCTGAGCAGTGCATGGGGATGGGTGTGGATCATCGCTCAGATCTCTACTCGCTTGGTTGTGTAATGTATGAATCACTGACCGGTGCTCCACCATTGATGGGAGAAAGCGCTTTATCGACGATGATGAAGCATCAGTCAGAGGAAGCATTGCCTCTGAAAGAAGCCTCACTGGGCATCGAATATCCTGATCAAATTGAAAGAATCGTGGCTAGACTTCTGGCCAAAGAGGTTCGAAACAGATATCAGTCTGCACAAGCATTTACGTCAGACCTGGTAAATTTTGATTCCGGGCTAGACACCACCGTTCCTTTACTCCTTAAGACTCAAACGGAAGCAAAAACCACCGTTCGCCCACTGTATGTCATCAAATTACTTGCCGTATACATTTTGCTTCTGGCATTAGGTATGTATCTGGGAACTCGCTTTCCCCAGATAGTGAAAGCACCGCCAAGAGTGCATCTTGCAGACGTTCCGATCTCAAAGGCAGCTCTTACAGAGACATCGTTTGACGCGAGAATTTTGCCCGGCGCAAAGTTGCCTCCACAAGACCGCGATGTAGTCGATGAGTTCGCACCCTCATACCAGAAGAAGTGCCACGAATTGATTTCTAAACTAGAAAAGGAACCAGGTTTTTTCTCGACGATTGATCAAAACAAGAAGCTGCGGATTTTTCGCTTTCCCGACTACTCGCTTGGGGCACTGGGAGCAACAACCATTAGACCTCGCTTCGCAAGGGGAACTTTGTCATTTCCGCTATCAGCTTCGCTTGTTTATACTCCTAACAATCTGGCGAAAGCTCATCCTCGAATTTTCAAAAAATTTCGAGACGATGACATCGAGCATTTGTTTATCAAAAACGCAATATCTGACCTGGACTTAGCAACTGTCGAATTTTCAAATAGTGATGGAGTGCTCGAAAATATTGCACACTTTCGCAAGTTAGAAGAACTGAATATGGTATCGACAGATCCCAGCCCGAAGGCCTGGTTGCTGATCAATAACTTCAAGAAGCTGAATATCTTGAGCCTTTCGCATGTTCAGCTGAGCCCCAAAGATATCGCAAAATTCGCCAACTTTCATCAACTGAAGTACTTCAAGCTGGTTACCCACGAGCGGATCACCGATGTATTGAAAAAGTTCAATGGGTCAAAAAACCTCCGTAACCTATGTGTTGCAAAATGCAATGTCACTGATGAAGATGCAAAGCTCTTCTCGGACATACCCAATCTGGAACAACTAGAGTTGAGAAGCACGCAAGTCACAGATAAAGGTCTACGCTACATGCCAATGACCTTAAAGCTCCTGGACATCAGCTACTGCAAGGTGACAAAAGCCGGTATTCCCGACATTGTTCGCCTCAAAAACCTGAGAGAGCTGTTCATTGATCGAGACAGATTGAGTTCATCAGAAATGCATTCACTGCTCAGATTGTGCCCTCGCCTGAACATTCAATTTGCAATTACCGGAGAAGAAAAACACATGTTGAAAGACAACCCCTCTGCAAGAGTATTCCATGACAGCCAACCCTGAGTCTGAATTATCCACAGACAAACAGAACGTGACTGCTCAGTCTGTCATGCCAGCAACACCTGAGCTGAAGACAGGTTCGATTATCTTGGAGCGCTATAAAATCGTCGAATTCCTGGGCGCAGGTGGAATGGGCAGTGTTTACCAAGTAGAAGATCTAAAGTCCAAGCAAATGCTTGCCCTAAAGTTTTTGAACAAGAATCAAACAACGGAATCTTCGTGGAAACGCTTTGAAAATGAAATTCGTGCTGCCAGTAAACTCGACCATCCCAATCTGGTTCGTGTGCATCATTCCGGTCTTTTACCCGATGGACAGCCATATTTCATCATGGACTTGGTAAAAGGAGACTCGCTCAGCCAGTTACTGAAAAAGCACGGACGACTGCCGCTAGACAAAGTGATCAAGATGTTCGTGCAGGTCGGATTTGCTCTCAGTTACGCTCACACAAACGGTGTCATTCATCGTGATATCAAACCGAGCAATATCATGATTCAGGTCCCGACGACCGACACCACTATTGGATCGGTTGTTAAAGTTGTGGATTTTGGTATCGCAAAGCTGACTGGTAAAGACGATTTCAATCAACAAACCTTGACCAGAACCGGAGAGATTTTCGGCAGCCCTCTATACATGAGCCCCGAACAATGCATGGGCACTCCCGTAGATCATCGCACCGACTTGTATTCGATGGGTTGTGTAATTTACGAAGCTCTCACCGGCGCACCACCTCTTGTAGGTGACAGCGCTCTTTCTACAATGATGAAGCATCAATCGGAGATTCCACTGACCTTGAAAGAAGCCTCTCTCGGAATCGAGTTTCCGGAGCGCATAGAACAAATCGTGGCGCGTCTACTGGCAAAAGATGTAAATGAACGTTATCAAACGGCGCAATTAGTAACGTCGCACCTTGTGACATTCGAATCGGCACCAACCGAAGCGAGAGCGTCGGAAGAGCAAACTCAAGTGGTCGACTGGAGGTTGGAGAAAAAGTGGGCCGTAACGCTTGGTGCGATTGTGTGTATCGCAGGTTTCTTTATTGGGCTAAACATACCAGGCTACCAAAACATAATTACTGAAAAGCCGCCGGAATGGAGCGAGATTACCAGGCAAAAAATCATGGCTGGAGTTGACGAATATTCCGACAAATCAAAATTGGCGCTAAAGAAATCTAGTTTGACATTCTTCGAGGCCGTCGCAAACAACCCGGAAAAGTTTTCAACTTATAGCGACAAACATGGAAAAAGGGTCTTTAAATTTCCTCCCGAAGAAATTGGCAAAATGAGTTTTATCGGAAAGGAAGAACACCTTGCATTAGGCAATATAGAAAGCCCTCCGCTTTTCGAAGGAATAATGTTCGAACCTCGAGAACAGCTACGTCACTTTCCCCAGTTCTTAAGCAGATTCAGAGATGACGATATCAAATTTCTCGATCTTTCCTACATTGAAAATTACGCACTGTCAGCTCCAAGCGAAAATCTTCATGTCGACAACCTTATTCCGTACGTCCTTAATCTGAAGAGCATATGCTCAATATCGCTACGCAACGCAAAGATCAATCCTGCCAACTTTAACAAGCTGGAAAAGTTACCAAACCTATGTGAGCTGTGGCTGTCCAACATAAACCTTTCCGGTGATGAATTGGTCAAATCAAAGCAATTGAGCCGATTGAAATTGCTTGCTTTGGACAATATGAAAAACGCAAAGTTGGTTGTAAAAGAAATCGGAAAGGCAAAAGAGATCAACTTCTGCACACTGCGAAATTCTGATATCGACATTGACGATATTCGCGAACTCTCAAAATGTGAAAGGTTGAGATTCTTGGATTTGAGGGGCAATCCAAAAGTGACCGATGACTGTATCATCCTTCTTCCAGCGGGACTTCATAAACTCAACTTGCAGTATTGCGACATAACGCCCAAGAGCATCGATTCATTTAAACGCTTCAAGAAGCTGACAGATCTTGCTATCACCGCCCATCTCTGGAAGCCGGAAGATGTAGCGCGTTTGCGACGGACAGTGCCGAACGTGCGGCTAAGTCCCTGATACCGCCTTGTCTTTCGAATAGCTTCTTTTCACGTAATCATCAACGAGATTGATGAAATCGCTGGCAAGATTGGGACCGGACAATGTCGTTTTGTGTTCTCCATCTACATAGACAGGAGCACGCGGCTCCTCTCCTGTGCCCGGCAAAGATATGCCGATATCAGCATGCCGTGACTCACCTGGACCATTGACGATGCATCCCATCACGGCAACTTTGAGATCTTTCGAGCCCGGATACAACTCCTGCCACTGTTTTCTTCTATTCGTCAAATGCTCTTCAATCTCTTTTGCAAGTTCTTGAAATACAGTGCTAGTAGTCCTTCCGCAACCGGGGCAAGCCGTTACTTGCGGTTTAAAACTGCGAATGTGCAATGACTGCAAAATCTGTTGGCAGACATGAACTTCTTTGGCGCGGTCGGCACCAGGTTCAGGAGTGAGGCTGACGCGGATGGTGTCGCCGATCCCTTCAAAGAGCAAAACTGAAAGCGCAGCACTTGATGCAACGATACCTTTCATCGCCATTCCGGCTTCAGTAAGTCCGAGGTGCAAGGCATGGTCAGTGCGCGATGCAAGGCGCCTGTACACTTCGATCATGTCCGGCACTTCGGAAACCTTTGCACTAAGGACAATCCGATCTTTTGCTAAGCCATACTCAACCGCTTTTGCAGCGGATTGCACAGCACTTTCAACTATCGCTTCAATAAGTACTTCATGAGCATCATGGGGAGCGGCCAGCGCAGCGTTTTCATCCATCATGCGCTTCAATAAATCCTGATCGAGCGAGCCCCAGTTGACACCGATCCGCACTGGCTTTTGATACTTGATCGCGCAATCGATCATTGCTTTGAAATTCTCGTCGTGTTTTTCTCCACGGCCTACATTGCCCGGATTAACACGATATTTGGCTAGCAAACGCGCGCAGTCCTGGAACTCTGTCAGCAATATATGTCCATTGTAGTGAAAATCACCGACAAGCGGGACATCGACGCCCATTTTTTCGAGGCGTGAAACGATTGCTGGAACTTGCTTAGCGGCTTCGCGGGTGTTCACAGTGATGCGAACAATTTCCGAGCCCGCATCATAAAGTTCACGCACTTGATTTGCCGTCGCCTCAGGATCCTCGGTCGGCGTGTTTGTCATTGACTGAACAAGCACCTCGGCGTCACCGCCAATGTACTGATTACCAACTTGAACCTTGATGGATTTTCGTTTTTCTGCGCGATTCATCTGTATCAATCTGCCAAAGTCGCAGCTTCACGATATCACAACCGCAATTCCGAATCCTGAGGCGTCTCATATTCGCGTCTAGAACCCCAATCAGGATTAGGGTTTGCGCTATTTTGCTTTGCTTTACTTTGTGCTACCTCCACATTTTCAAAGTTCTCCGTCCACTTCTGTGTGGTTCTCCAATCGATTTTATGAAGTCCTCCAAAATTCTGGATGATGTTCCCGGATGCTGTATACCGTGTTCTTCTTTAGACCTGGTCCGACAATCAAATGGTCGATCAAAGTGACACCCAAGAGCTTACCGGCGTTAAACAACTGTCCTGTGGTTTCAAGGTCCTCCTTACTTGGCACGACTTTTGAGCCTGATGGATGATTGTGACAAACAATAATCGCGTAGCTGTTGGCTAAAATAGCTGCTTTGAACACCTCTCGGGGATGCACGAGCGATGCTGAAAGTGAGCCGTGCGAGACTTCATGAAGCCCAAGCACTTCGTGCCTGGCGTTCAAATGAATGCTGACAAAGTGCTCTTCTGCCGCGTATCTGAGAGGATTCAAGAAACGGGCAACGTCTTCAGGAGCTTGAATGGCTATCAAACGCTTTGCTCTCGACGGCTCTCCGACAAGACAGAGCTTGAGTTGCGGCAAGCTATACGCCACTCTATTTTGATATCTCTTTCTCGCTGCGGACTTACTTTTGGTTGGAAACCTCGCTGCCGCAGCATCGGTGGAACCGCCGACTGCATTTTCCTGCATCTGCTTTTGCACTCTTTGCATAAACACCTCCTTCTCGAAAGTCACTCAGGCAGAAAAGCGCGCGAGAACACAAGCACGATCAGACAAACGTGATTGAAAGTTCGGGAATTTTTCAAACACCCGCTGAATTTTCCTGCCTGCATATCAATACGTAGCGGCGAGGCAAAAAGTTCAATTCAGGACTAAACTTTTTGATCTTTCCAAACACCGGTGTTGAAGCGCCAGATGGCAAGTAGTCCAACAATAAAGACAGAGACTGAAACTCCTGCCCAGGTACCGGTTGGTCCCCAATTCATGTTTACGCTCAGATACCATGCAAGTGGGAGCCTGAACAGAGTAAGAACAATCGTACTTGCGATCATAGGCCAGCGCGTGTACCCGGCACCCTGCATAGCGCCGAAGAGAATCAGCCAAAGTGCGACAAATGGCTGGCAAATACCGACCCAGCGGAAATAATCACTGGTATAGGCAATTACTTTCGGGTCTGTACTCATGACGCTGGCCACTTCGCGAGCGAAAGTAAAAAGCAGAACCGCCACAACAAAGTTGAGCGCAGCGCCCAGCCCGGCCACCTGCCAACCTGCTGTTACAGCCCTATCCGGCTGTTTGGCACCGAGATTTTGACCAACTATCGTACCGACTGCCATGGAAAGAGCATAAATGGGCATGCCGCCGATCATTTCTTCCACACGTAAACCCACTCCCCATGCTGCTTGAGCTGACGTTGGGTCGTGCGTATGAGACAGAATGAAAAGCAGCAGGAAGTTGCCTCCCACCCAGGAAAGATCTTGAATGCATGCGGGAATTCCAATGCGCAAGAGTCTGCCGAGCCATTCTTTCGACTGGGCCTTGTCGAGTTTGCCTTTGAGAGAAAGACATTCCTTGAGTTCTGATTTCGACAAAATGAATGTGGAAAAAAGCACACCTACCGTACCGGCAATCAGCCATGCCAGACCGATTCCAGCAATTCCCATCTTGAATGGACCGAGGCAAAGTCCGACATCTAGCGCGCAGATCAAGGTCGTCATCAAAATCCAGGTCATCATGGGCACACGTGCATCGCCCTTAGCTCTAAAGATAGAGTTTGATACCCACAAGACCGTAAAAGGAATGTGGCTGAGCAAATCCAGCCTCAGATACTGCCAACCTTGCTCCTCAACCTCTGGAGATGCACCCAACATTCTCACAAGTGGACGAGCTACAAGCAGCCCAATACCACCTGACACGCAACCAAATATCAATGCAAAAATGAGCGAATATCGGGCCGCTTCTACAGCCCCCTTGAAGTCCCCTGCCCCCCAGAAACGGCTGACCAGTGCAGTGGTTCCGGCTGACAGAGCGACCGCCAGCATGATCATGAAAAAGCCGATTTGACCGCATATACCGATTGCAGCCTGCGTGTCTGAGCCAAGTTTTCCGGCCACCCAAACGTCGGCAAAGCTGGCAATCGAGATTGTGCACATGTTCAACATCAACGGCCAGGACATATGCCAAATAGCAGCCCAAGTCGAGCCGTTGATGATCACGTCATCAGCACGCTGTTCAGTTTTGTCGTCTACAACGACAGACATCGCTCCTATATCCCCTTGGCGGAAGAAGATTTATAGACTAATTGAAAGAAGAACTCTTAAGAAGGGGGTAAACACGAACGGCTTTCGCGAACATGGTACGATGCTGCCGTAAGTCCGCCGCGAATTACTGGAAACAGGCTCTGTCCGGTGATTTGCAGTTTCTAATCAAACTTTATTGACGGGACGTCTTGCTTAACAGAACCCTTCACAAAGAGCGAACAATTGCACATTGGCTCTCTTTCGATGAGCCGGAATCACGCCTCAGAAAGGCGATGAAACGTGAAAGGTTCTTCAAAGAGTTCGGCACTGTAAGTTCAGAAACCGTCGAACCGAAATTGTCGCTCAAGCTTGCCGCGCTGGCTTTTGCAATGTTCGAGGCTGATATATTCAATTCACTCAGTTTCATGCGAGCTGCCACTGCTTTGAGAAGCAACAAACAGTTCGAACACTTCAATCCTGCCGAAACGCTGAATAAGGTTCTCTGGTACCTGGAAGAGCACCTCAGGTTGGCACTCTCATGGACAGAAGATGAAATTTACTGGGCAGCCATTTGCGTCGAGTTTTTGTCAGCGAGCCTGTCCGAGCTGCCTGAGGAATTTGCCGAATCCCAAAGCGAGCAACTTGAAGCAATCTCATTTCTAGTCACAGTTGCTAACCGAATTGAAAGTCTACTGGAAAGAACTACTGATACCGCTGGTGGTGCGGAGTTAGAAGCAGTACTGGATATTTTCGACGAACACTTAAAGGAGATGCGGCCCCACTTACCGCCTGACTTTTTGCCGGCCAAGCTGCTGCTCGTCGAAGGGCAAACGGAAGCAATTCTGGTTCCACTCTTTGCGCAAATATCCGGTTTTGAATTTTCCGATTATCAAATCCTGATGATTTCCGGAGGTGGCGCAAATCAAGTAACGAAGCGTTTTCTCTCTTACAGAGAATCAACAAATTTGCCGATCGCATGTCTGCTTGATGGTGACGCAGAAAGTCAGTTCGAGATCATCTCCCAGCATATGCAAAACACGGATTTGCTTTTTAGTCTCCCATCGGGCGAATTCGAAGACACCTTTGAAATCACCAGATTAGTTCAGTTATTGAATCGCTATCTTCAATCTATGACCGGTGAAAACGCACCGTCTTTGGTCGAGTTTCAACCGCTGAAAAAGGAACAGTTTCCCCCAGAAATAAAGCGCACTCAGGTGTTAAACAAGATATGGCGGGAAAAATCTCTCGGAGATTTTGATAAAGTTGAATTTGCTGAGTTCGTTGCTCAAACAATCAAAACCAAGGGCGATGTGCCTTTTGACTTTAGCGCCATGATCGAAGCAATGGAAGAGAAGTGGGGAGACAGCCCGTGACAGAGGCAAGGGAAACAGGCAAGAAGATGTCCGCAAGCAAAATCGCCGGAATAGTTTCGGCGGTGTTGTGGATCGTCGGGTTTGCTCTGGCGTTTGTAATTCCAGCCGACAACCCCTTTATGTGGGTACCTGACGCCATGCTCCTGATCGGTTTCTTTCCACTGCTTTTCTTTTGGAAGCCCAGTTGGCCTTGGCTGGTTTTCGGAATATTGAACGTCGTGATTGGCTTCGTCCTTCTTGTCGGAACGTTCATACCTGTAGATACCTTGACTGCAGAGATGAAGAAAGCCAGAGAACAATTGACGGAGCAAAAATCCCCATACGCATCGGTCTTCTCAGAATCATCAACTCAGCAAATGGCTCATGTACACACACATTTGGTCAAGCAGCATTCGCCCTGGACGTGGATGCTCGTCGGTGTTTTCTCGACAATTTACGGTATTGTCCGCATGATCAAAAATACGATCAAGTGGGCGGCAAAGAAAAAGACCGGCGCGTGAAGAGCCGGTCTTGATGAGGTTTACAAAAGAGGAAAGCCCGCGACTTAGACTTACATGTCCTCGTCTTTCTTCTTCTTGGCTGCATGTGGTGATGCTCCGCCGATTTTGACCGGTGCATCTTCCGGAACTAGCACTCGACCAAGAAATTTTGCTTCCTTCTCCCAACGTCCGGGACGTGTACCTGTCAGGCTCATCAAGTGATTGATACCAATCATTTGTTGGTCGGCGAATTCAGCCTTCTTCCCGACATAAAGCCACTGCTTCACGATAAAGTTGTAGAGTTTTGGATCGCGTTTTCTCTGTTTCAAAAGCTTCTTCTCGAGAGCTTCTGCATAGAGAATGCGTCCATCGATGTCCATCGGCGCCATTTCAACGGAGCGCTGCAATACTGTCAAAGCGCGATCGAGATTGCCGATACGCATCGATTGCTCACCTTCCAAACGCAAGGCATTGGAAGTAGGCACGCCGAGTTCCAAAAACTGGTCGGAGGTAACGACGCCATTATTGGTCTTTCCGATACAATCGGTATCCATAATGAAGTCGTCCCCTTTCGCTGAAGCCGGAGCAATGCAGGCAACTGCCGCCGCCCAAACCAGGGTTGCTTTTGCCATTTTTCTGAAACGGTTCACGCCAGCCATATTTAGCTCCTTCACTTTACTGAGACGGTCTCTTGTCTGATTTGCGAGATTGCAACCTTCATATCGGCTGCTCCATAAACACTCTTACCTGCCACCAATACATCAGCTCCGTGATTGATGGCTTCCTTGGCGGTATCAGCGTTGATACCACCGTCGACCGAAATTCTTACGTCTTTTCGACCGATTTCATTGAACATTTCTCTTACTCTGGCAATCTTCGGCAAAACAGAAGGCAAGAATTTCTGACCGCCGAATCCAGGATTCACGGACATTACCAGGACCAAATCGATGTCTTCCAGCACATACTTCAAATGATCGGCTGGTGTCGCTGGATTCAACGCAACTCCAGGCTTTTTGCCCAGACTGCGAATCTGCGAAAGGGTGCGCTGCAAATGGATACAGGCTTCGGAATGAACGGTTATGTAATCGGCGCCCGCATCGGCGAAATCCTGCAGGTATTGGTCAGGATCGGTGATCATTAAGTGCACGTCGAATGGCAGTTTGGTTGCCTTTCTCAAACTCTTCACCACGGGCGCACCAATGGTCAGATTGGGCACAAAGTGTCCGTCCATCACATCGACGTGAATCCAATCAGCCTTCGCCTCTTCGGCGCGCTTGATGTCAGCGCCCAGATTGGCGAAATCCGCAGACAAGATTGATGGAGCAATTAAGACCGACATGTGAGTCCATTTGTACGAAACAAAGCCAATCACCTATTGACAAGCAGGCTGGCGATCCTCGTAATCATGACTACCCTTACATGACTGGTCAAGAGAAGCCTTTTCACATTTGTATAAAGCCCAGTTTATCCGGACACAAAAATGTTGCTCAGGAGGTCAAGAAAGTCTGTGGTCTCCGCGCACTTCGATTGAGATACAGCCGCATAGCTACTAGAATATGGCTTTCTACTTAGCCGTTGGCATTGAATCAGTTCCGGCGTCACATTTTCTTCATAGGCTCAATAATGTCTGAATTCAATTTAAGTGAAGAGCAGAGAGAATTTCAAAAACTCGCCCACGATTTCTCGGTTCGAGAGGTGGCACCCAAAGCCGCTCACTTCGACGAAAGTGGTGAGGTCCCTCTAGATGTTTTGAACAAGGCTTTTGAAGCTGGTCTGACCAATGTTATGGCGCCGGAAAGTGCAGGGGGGCTTGCTCTTCCGTTTTTCGAAGCGGCTCTTATACAGGAAGAACTGGCGACCGGATGCAGCGCTATCGCCGGCTATCTCGAAGCCTGCGCCATAGCGATTTTGCCCTTAATCGCAGAAAACAACGCGCAGAAAGTAGTGAAGTTCGTTCAGCCGCTTATGGAAAAACTTTCTTTTGCCGGTTCATACAGTGCGGTTCATATAGTTCGATTCATAATTTAGAAGCTCATCAAATTATGATTATTTTCTTTTT
>DTSE01000312.1:15620-28466 GCA_012965515.1 Candidatus Melainabacteria bacterium
TTGCCGGTTTTTCAGAAAGCATGCTCGATACCATAAGCAGTGAAGAACGCCTGCCGAGCCTGAAGAAAAACGGCTCAGAGTTCGAACTGACCGGAAACGTCCGTGTCGTCGCCGGTGCTCAATGCGATTGGTTTGTCGTCAAAGCGAAAGAAGATTCGGGAAAAACGTCGCTCCTTATCGTGGACAAAAAAGCGGTCGGCGTCAAAGAAGGAAAGACCGTAAACCGTCTGGGCCGGAAGTGCCTGGCTACGGTAGACATGGAACTAAGCGGTGTGAAACTGCCAGCCGATCATTTAGTCGGCACTGCCGGCGGTGCAGAGGAAATCATGTCCTTCGTCATGCCACGCGCATATCTTCTCTTTGCCGCCAGTGCAATTGGCATATCAAGAGCGGCTCTTGCACATTCAATCACTTATGCAAAAGAGAGAAAGACGTTTGGCAGGCCGATCGGCGATCATCAAGCCATCGCCTTCATGATGTCTGACATGGCCAAAGATATAGAAGCTGCAAAATTGCTCACTTACGCAGGTTGCCAGCTCGTCGACCAGAACGTAAATGATTTTGATTCGGCTGCCATTGCTAAGGTTTTTGCTCAAGAAGCAGCGATGCGCATAGCTACCGATGCCGTTCAGATTTTTGGCGGCTACGGATACTCCCGTGAATATCCGGTCGAAAAGCTTATGCGTGATGCAAAAACCTACCAGATCACAGCCGGAACCAGCCAAAGGCAACTGGCCGAGATTGGACGTAAGGCACTCGTTGAAACGTCAAGATAAGTAGACAAAATGCTGCCCGAAATCAAAAAGGGACAACTTTTAAAAGTAAAGGCACCGCCTTACTATGAAAAAGAATACGTCTACGAAGTGTCTGGTGCGGGAGGAAAAGTCATCCGCGCCAATCTGCATCACTCACCCAAAGTCAAAAAGAGCTGGACTCTGGAAGAGTTGGAGATCCTCTTCGACATGGGCATCATCACGCTCATGGATGAAAAACAGCAGTGAAACCGCCATCTGGTCGACTAATCAGGAGTTGTGATGGGTGGCACGTGCCTTTTTGCGAGAACGTGTCTTTTTCTTTTTGACCTTAGTGGGTGGCGACTTGACCGGCGTTTTCTTCTTCACTTCCGGCTTCAAACCAAGCATTCCTTGCACATGCTGCACCGGACTCTTTTCCATGATCATATGCACCGTACGCTGCACGTGCCCTGTGAAACTCTTAGGCTCAAGAGCGTATCTGATTGCGCAGAAGAAAAGCGAGACGCCGAGAAAAACATAAAAGACCTGACTCCAGAGCCCGCGCACCTTGCGGAATCTAAGCGGAGTCTTTTTCTTGGCTGCCTTGTTGAACCTGCCGTCACTTATGTCGATCTTTTGCGTTAAGTCCGAAGCTCTGGAAGCAGCCTTCAGACCTACGATTTTGCTTGACTCATTACCTATTGCACGTCTGCCGCAAACAACGCAAAAGTTGAGCCCGAGGTTTAAGGGTGCACCACATAATGGACAGTTGCCGGACATTAATCGAGACTCTTAACGGTCAAGTGACATTGCTTCAAAGATTGGGATCACGGCCGGCAATCGAAATGAGTTCTCCCTGGGAGACCAGTCGATTTCAAAATGCTGGCAGACGCTTTTTCCAGACCGTTTTAGAACTCCACTTTCGGCTGACCTGCACCACCTTCAGTGGCACAATAACGACTAAACATTTCTTGGATAGAAGACTTATCGTGAGCAAGTGTTTGTTGCTTGCCGTTAAGCTGTGCGATTCTATCCTTGAGATTTGTTATCTGCTGTTCGATGACCGTAATTTCTTCGGTCAATTCGGTCTCAGTCACAGTGAAGGCCTGTGCCAGTGTCGAGAATGCTTTTTCAAGCTCGCTTTCTGCCATGCGGTAATCGTTCCTTTCCGCTAAATACCGGGTCGTTTCCAATTGATCTAAGTGCGTTCGCCCAACCCCCGTTGTCCCCTCACATTGGTTTCAAAGGCCGAAATCGCACGTACAAGTAGACACCTTTATTCTACCCACTTAAAAAGGCGTTTTTGCCTACAAGCAAAAGGGTCTTTAAATGCCTGCACCGTGGAGAAAGACATCCACCGGGTCAGTGCCATCGTCCACCACATCCATGTCTTTGAGATCGCCGGTTGAAAAGTCTTCGGACGGAACCTCAAATGACTCTTTGTTGAGGTCAGGGGAGGCGGCAAGCATATGCTCAAGTTTTTCCAGCCGGCGCTTAAGGCTCTTTATGGCTTCCGCTTCTATATCGGGGACAGATTCACTGGTTACCTTAACTCCATCTCGATAAATAACGCGCCCGGGCACGCCAACAACCACAGAATTGGGCGGCACATCCTTCAGCACGATAGAGCCGGAGGCTACTCTCACGTTGTCTCCGACCACTATGTCGCCTTGAATTTCTGCTCCCGAGCCGACCACCACGCCGTTTCCGAGTGTCGGATGGCGTTTCTTGCCGCGACTGGCCGAGCCCATACGCGCCGCAGCGCCGGCTCCCAGGGTTACACCCTGATAAATCACGACGTCATCGCCGATGATTGTTGTTTCTCCAACGACGACCCCCATACCATGATCTATAAAGACCCGCCGCCCAATTGTGGCTCCAGGGTGTATTTCGATACCGGTTAAAACCCGGGCAGCCTGAGATACACAACGGGCCGGGGTTGTCAGCCCACGACGCCAAAGGAAATTAGAGACCTTGTGCGCCATGATGGCGTGAAATCCCGGATAACACAGAATTACTTCCAGTCTGCTGCGGGCAGCCGGGTCCTTTTCGAGGATATTGTCTATGTTTTCGAGGAGGGTCAAGCTCGTTACCTGTCCTTTTGTCTCCTCTTTAGCCACCCGCTGCTGCCCTTTCGGGGTTGTCATGGGTTTAAAAGGGGTACTTTGAAGGGAATCTATAACTGTAGATCAGTATTTATATTAAATCTGATCCGCTCCTGGGGGTCCACCTCCTGACATGCGTATTTTCCCCATCAAACTTGGGTGCAGTTGGCATTATTCTGGGTTAAAAGTTCCCCTCGAACTGTCAAATTTCCTTGCCACCTCGGATACATGCGTTCAAAGCCACCTCATTTTGGGGTGCTGAAGACGCCGAAAACTACGATAAAAAACCTGAAAAGGCATACACGTAGAGGCATTTAGGGCAGCAATGAGCAATAGATTCGGTGTAAATACAGGCGCTAACCAAGGAGATAACAATCTCCTGGCGGCTAACGCGTCCGAAACCGAAGAAGCCCCAAAACCATCAGCTCTGAATTTTAATTCTGTAGTAAGCAGCAGTTTCAACGACGCGCTTTCCAGCGCCGACCAGATGCTCAAAGTCCAGCAAACCCTGCCGAAGACGGATAATTCGACCGCAGGCAGTGTGGCCACCAACTTCGTGGGCGCTACCTTCACCGGACTGGGCGAACAAATCACAAGCATATTTAAGAAGGATAAGGCGACCCTTGCTCGCGAAGCAGACCAGGGTGGAATTTCCGCCTTGTCCGAAGGTCACAGCATCACTGCTGCATTCACCAGAACTGCCACTGATGTGGCTCATGCCGCACCGGCTTTGAACCCGTTCTCCGAACAAGGAAGAAAGAACTGGGGCACTCTTTCAAATAAAATGGCCACTGACTGGTCAACTGGTACAGCCGACGACAAGGCTCGCATGTTGGGTACCGGTACAAGTTTCTTGATCACCCTGGGCGGCGGTACGGCACTGACGACCAAAGGCACCGTCGGACTGGCCAACGAATTGCGCGGCGGTTCTTTAGCAACTCGTGCCCTGCAACTCGGCGACAATGTGGCTGCAGCCACCGACGAACTGGCAAACGCCAGCAGAACTGTCGGTCGCTTCACCGAAACAAGTACAGCCAAGAGCCATACTTTCTTCCGCGAAACAGGACAAGCGACGTCCGTAACCGAGAATATCGTGGCTCGTGCCACCAATCTTGGTGAAACCGCTACATTTAGAGGACCGAAAGCAACCACTGTCAATGTAGGCACCGACCTGGCCAGCGGCGAAAGCGCCTTGGTCAAGTCCTTGCACGGTTTCTATCCTAATGTGAGACCGGCAAATATCACTTCGGCAGCTTTTACTGATGCCAGCAAGACTGCAGCTCTGACCGAATCGAGAAATTTCTCGAACTCGCTTACTCGCATGCTGACCGCTACCGAAAAGACGGACGTGGCAGCAACTAATGCTTTGAGAGAAGTCGAAAATGCTGCAGCCGCTCTGTTCAAAGGCGAAAGCGGTGCTCAAGTTCGTTTTACCCAAGCTGTAGAAAACAGCGCAGCTCATATCAAAGGTCCGCAACTCCAAGAGTTGACCGGTCAAAGCAATCAACTGCTGCGCAGCCTCGAGCGCGCCGGAACCGTTGAAGCTTTCGGCTTAACTGTCGACAACGCCGCCAAAAACATCGGCACAAAGATCGAAACTCTAACTGTCGGAGTAGGCAAGAACTCGCAAGAAGCGAGAGCTTTGCAGAATATCCAGACTCTGGTCAATGATGTTGCCCGCGGCGGCAATAAAACGGATGAACTTATAACTGCTGTTAAAGCTTTAAAGAATGATGCACCAGGTCTCAATCCTCAGGTCATCGACAACCTCATCGCTGATGCCGCCAAACTGGAAGGCGCTTCGGTCGGTCGCAGACTCTTGACCAGATTCGAAACCTACGCCGATGATGCCAGACAAGCAGCTACCAAAATCGAGCAAGCCATTCAGAAGGAAGCACCGCAATCAGGTTCGCTCCAAGCACAAGCTCTCGATGAAGTAAGAATCGCAGCCAACAAGCTCGCCAGCGGTGCAATCGGGCCGGATGAATTCACGCGCGCTGTAGACAAGCTGAAACAAACAGGCAACGTCTCTGCTGATACTTTGAAGGAAATCACCAGACAGGCTGCAAATCTCACCGAAAACGTGAATGCAACCAGACTCTTCTCACACATGGACGATCTGGTCAAACCGGTCAAGACGGCTACTTCCGAACTCGACAATGTTCTGGCACCGCTCAAAGCAACCAGCCCGCAGCAAGTCGCAAAAGTCGAACAGGCAGTGGCAGACTTCGTCGCCGGACGCAGCGGCAGCACGGAAGAGCTGACTGCAGCACTGAGAAATCTCGCCAACAACGAAAAGTCGCTCGCCACCAAAGCCGGCGCCAACGTTGATGAAGCCCTCGCCCAAGTTGCTCGTGTTAGCGACAATGTCACCGCACAAACCAACAAAGTTGTCGAAGCTGTTGAAAAGGCGCGCCCGGCTCTGACACTGGAAAGAAGCATCGCAGAATCCGCTCCTATCTTGGAAGAAGCCGCACGAAAGTGGGCAGGCAATCCGAACAACCTGAGAGCGATCGAAGAAGTGCAAGCCGCTTTCAACGGCGCGATGAAGGGCAATGTATCTGCCGACGAGCTGGCTCAAGTCATCCAAAAGAATTCGCGTGTTCTCGAACGCGCAGTCCCCGGCGCCACCGACGCTCTCACCGTCAACGGCACCAGAATCGCTGATGCGGCTACCGACGCAACACGCACCCTCGCCATCAAGGGCGGTGTCGTAGACCTTGGCAAGGGCGCTGATGAAGCTGTTCAAGCTATCAAAGGACTGCAGACTCAAGTTGCCGGCGAAACCGCCAAAGTTCAATCGCTGCGCAATCTCGAAGAAGCCGTCACAGCCTTCAAGTCATCGACCAAGTCGGCAGACGATATCGAAAGACTCAGCAACGCAGTAAGGGATGTAAGAGCAGCCGAAGTCAAACTGCCGCAAAGCCTCGAAAATTTCGCCAGCTCGGTAGAGCGTACAGGCAGACTGCAAGCTATCGAAACCAGCGTAGTCAAATCCAGACAAGCCACCAATGGCATCACTGCCACAACCGACATTATGGAAGCGGCAGTCAGACAAGCCGACGAATTCAAGGCTATCGACAGACTGCGCAATGCTGTTCGCTCCGGAGACAAAGATGCTATTGCAGCTGCAGCCAGAGACTCGCAGCAAGGGCTGGCTAAACTGGAACAACTGCAGCCTGGCTTCCGCAGCGTACTTGACGATGCGGTTAAAGCTGGTGACAACAAGCAGCTGACCAAGCTGACCAACGCGCTCGACAACGTCGAACTGGTTGCTCAACGCTCAAGCAGCGAATTCAAAGCGCTCGATGAGATCCGAGCGGCGGCCAGACGTGCGGCAACAGACGGCGTCGGCGACGATCTCGCCAGAGTCATTCAAAAGAATCAAGCGCAAATCGACAACATGCAAGGCATGGTCGCACGCATGGAGCAAGCTGCCGCCAAGACTGAAGGCAGAGTGACCAATGTCGCCGAAAGACTGAGCACAGACGCTAAAGTTCTGGGTGATGAAGCAGCCAATGTACGCCGCCTGACCAACATCGAAAACAGCTCGCGCTCGATGACAGCAGCCATCGAAAACCTGGCGCCGAAGCTGGACGACGTGGCAAGACAAACAAGCTTCATGTCCACTCAAGGCGGCAAGCAGCTTGCTAGAGATGTTCGCGAATTGGCAGAAACAATGCCGGCCAACGCGGAATCCAGAGCAAGACTAATAGCTAAGGCAGAACAACTAGAAGCGCAAGCAGGTAAGTTCAACCACGTAAGCGAGCGGCTCAATGTAATCAAATCGCTTTCCGACGACGTCGCCAGAGGCACAGTCAAAGAAACCGACATGATGAGCTTCGTGAAGAAGTCGTCCACTCAATTGGACGAACTCGGCAAAGGCACTGCCGCCATGATCGAATCGAAAGCCTCAGCCATTGCCGACACACGCAAATTGGCTGTCGCCGACGATGCAGTCAATGCTGCACGCAGACTGCCGAATGCCGCTGACGAAGCAGCTCGCCTCGGTTTCAAAACAGATTCAGAAGTACACAAGCTTTCCACTGAATTCAATACAGCACTACGGAATTTCACCCACGGTGACGGCAACATCTCCGACGTCAACGCCGCTGCGAAAAAACTCAATGAGTTCAAACCAGCGGTGGCTCTGGGCGAAGTCGAAGCTCGCCACCTGCAAGCGCTCAAGCAAACTGTCGAAGGCTTTGAGAAGACTGCACAAACAATGCAGAACACCAGAGCGGCAGCATTCGAGTCTCAATTCAAGGCATACATGGATGCGGCGAATTCGGGCAAAGTAGCTTCTTATAAGAACGCTTTGAACAGCATCGCCAACATGCATGAGATTGCACCACCGGCAGTGCAAGCCCAACTGTTGAAGCTGCGCGAAAGCATTCTCGATCATTGGGCAGCTCGCCTTATCAATGAGCAAGGCTATTTCGGCAAGAACACCCTGGCTCAAAGAGCCTTCGGTGGTCTGGACGGCGGTCAATCATTGATCTCGCAAGTCAGAAATGGTTCTTTCAACGTCAGACCAATTGCCGGTTTGGAAACAAACAAAGGTCAATTGCTTGACGCTGCAGAGCGCTTTAACCGCAACATCATGGACAACCAGGTCAAATTCTCGGTCAGAGGTTTGACACAAGATAGAGCTGCACTGCTCGCCAATCCCAATTTGGCGCAAGAAGCAATGCGTCACAAACTGGTCAAGGATGTTCTGACAGCAGCAGTTGGTGTTGGAGTGCTGAGCTGGAGCGGTTATGCTCTCAAAGAGAAAGCTCAAGACTACATCTACGATGAAGTCAACGCTCCTTATGTAATCGCTGAATTGATGGAGAGAGAAATCTCCGCTAAGACAGACGCAGATCGCGAAAAATACCGTGCAGAGCTGGCAGCCAAGGTTGCCGACCACATTCGCGGCAAAGACCAAGCTCAAATCGACGCTCTCAGAGAACAAATCAAACAAATCATCGCCGAGCGCACTGCCGAAAATCCGGAAGCGCAAGCTGTTTGGACTCGCCGTCAAGAAGCGCTGACCATCGGACAATTGCGCGTCAAGAAAGAGCACGACAACCAAGTTCAATACGGCAACCCGATGGGACCGACCCGCGGACCCGGAACACCGTCGCCTGTAACTGATGCCAGCCAGCAAGTGATCATTGCGCAGCCGGCTCGTGTCAGAGCAAATACCATCAACAGTCTCGATGAATCATCGAAGAGAAAACCGGCGACCACAAACTTCGACATCAATAAGATCAAAGACATGAGCAACAACATGTCCTACAGCCAGAGCAATCTGAGAGCCAATCCATACGGCACCTCCGGTCCAAATTCTTTGGCAGCTGCCTACACTTCCGGTTCTTCCAAGGCCTGGCAGAACGTCGTCAGCTGGAACACCGGTCGCAAACTGACCACCGGCGAACCAGGCGGAAAGCATGTATACGGCAATTTCTCGCACCTGGAAGATAATCCTGAGAACGACCAACCCGGATTCGGCGGCGCTACCGCTGGTCAAGGTGCAGGACGTATCGATCCGGCCAGCTTGGCGCTAGCATCCACGGCCGCACAACAGCAGCAACAGCAGCAACAAACCAAACAAGACGAAAACTCGCCCACTGCGACCGTCTAGAAGAGTTTCGGCAAGCGAAAAAATTTCTGGTTTTCTTGTCGAGAAATCCGGCGTCTTCGGATACATCCAGACACGAAAGTAAAACTGCATGGCAGTTGTTTCGTCGATAAGTCAAACGAACAAGCTGAAAGTTTCTCGCAAAGCTGTTCTATAAACATAACCAAGACTGCCGAACTCCCTTGCGGCATCCGGGTGACGAAGCATGGAAATTGTTTCCAAAAGCTTCTAATCCAAACGGATTCAAAAGGAGATTATTCATGGCAGGAAATGTTGCTTTAGACGGTGCATACAACGTTAAACAAGCGTCCCCGGACGCCAACGGTAATCCAGGCGACACGCATCTATTGAACGCGTTTCTGAAGGGTTCCGACACCGGAATTAGAGAACAGTACGCATCTATTTATAATGCGCAACGACAAGACGCAGCGTCCTACAAATCTCAGACCGATTACTTGGCTGCCAATGAAAAATCAGCTCTCGCCGGCAGTTTTCGCTCGATGCTGGCATCGCTCACTCCTCAAGACCTGGAAGTTTCGGCTGCGTATCGCAGCTTCAAGAGCAGGATGGACGGAAGCGCAGCAGAAGCACCGATCTATCGTGCGGCAGGAACAAGAGAGGTGGGCCGCCCGGTCATAAGAACAAATGAAGCTGCGCCGGTTGAACACCAGACGAATACCGCACCTGCAGGCGATGTTTTACAGACCATTCAACAGCAATTGCAAAAAGCCGGTCAGATAATGGCGACAGGCGATACGGAAGCAGGCAAAGCGGCATTCCGTCAAGCAATCGACTTAGCAGACCAAAATTACAATCGAGAAAAAAACTTAGCTGAAATTCGCCAATTGCAGGCAATGCTTCAAACTAATACGTTTGAAGGCCGGCAACTGACGAAAGACGAACGCTTGGCCGTTCATGGCGAAATCATGAGTCGCTTCGGCGCTTCGATGCTGCCGTTTCAACTGCGTTCCGGCAGCATCAAAAAAGATCAGGCCGGCTACGCGACGGTGCTCAGACAATACGATCAGCACGAAACCGCTGAAACCGCATACAAGGATGCGGTCAAAGCAGCTGATGCAATTCCCGTCGCAGAGATGAAAAAGCAAATCCAACTCATCGCCGATGAGATGGGTAACACAACAGATCAAAAGAGCATCGAAATATTGAGCGCATTCTCAGCGACAATCCTCGGCGGCAAAGATGCGCAGGGCAACGAGATTCCCGGCGCTCTTAAAGCACCAATCACAGCACGCAAGGACTTGATGGAGTTCTACATCAGGCCGACGATGAAAGCAGACGGCACAGCTGAAATGGCTTCTGCACCTGCTAAAGATGGAACACCAAAATTCGTGCCGGATTCGAGCAAAGTCTTCAAGCCGGAAGAAGCAAACAAAGTCATCACAGATATAGACTCAAAATACAAAGAGATTTTGGGTATCGACCTCACAAAAGATCCTTCGAAAGACGCTGAATTAGCAGTTTTCCGCGCCACTGTAGACGCTCACTCCCCGCAAGCGATAGAAGAACGAAAGAAAGAGAGTTCGTACAGCTGGGAAAGCGGTATCTCTAATGTAACTGCAGGAGGCGCCAGCCTGATTGCAACACTGGCTCTTTCCAGATTTGGAGTCGGCAAGTTAATCGCTAAAGCGGCGCCCTCCTTGTACAAAGCAGAAGGTGTTACCGCAGGTTTGAGCACTCTCGGAAAAGTCACAGAATTCACTGCCGCAGGCACAATTGGTACGATCACGCGCAATCAGATGATGACCAACTATTACGGCAGAGATGACGAGACGCTAGCTATGAGCATCACCAACGGACTGGCCTCCTCCATTGGCTTCAAAGCCTTTTACACTTTGCCGAAAGCGCTTGGAGACAAGGTCTTCCTACGAGGCTTCACAGCGGAAGCTTCAGTAGCAAGAGCGACAACTACTACAGGCACTGCAGATGGTGCGGTTCAGTTGGCCAAATTGAAAGAAGCCACAGGCGTGATTGTGCCGAAGGGCGTAACTACATTCGAACAGTGGGCAGCAGGTGCGAGCGCCAGCGAAAGAGCCGCAGGACTCGCAAGTATGTCGCGAGCAGCCGAAGGCGGATCATGGCTCGCGAAAATGAATCCACTCAGGGGCATTAACTTAACCGGGCAACCTTTGACTGCAGCCGAAAATCTCTCAGCCGGTGCAATCACAACACGCAGAGTGATGGCGGGCTCGCTCGGCATGGGTGCAGTGACGACCTTCACTGATGCGGCAGATGCTTACTCCCGCCTCTGGCCGAAAATGCTCAACGGTGAAATCAAAGACGCCCAAGGCAAGACAATTGAACCAACGTTCCAAAATATGGTTGTCCGTCCAATCTACAAAGACGCCTGGGATAATAGTTTCGTCGGTGGTGCGCTTGTGGGTGGTCTGTTTGGCAAGCCAGGTTCGATGTTCGTCAAACCCTGGGGTGAAGCATTCTTCTACAAAGGACACCAAACAAAGCTTGGATGGAAGATTGTAGATGCAGCGACAACTCCATTCCGCTCCATAGCCAATGTGGGCGGCGGTCTCATTTCAGGCACGACTCCTGAGTTTATCTTGAGAGGTATCACTCCTCGTTCGTCGGAAATTGGCGCACTGCTTTCGCAAAACCTGCAGGTGCAAACCGCACAGATTTACAAAAACTACCCGGACGCACAAACGGTCGACATCTACAACGAACAGCTGAGACGCCATCGCGAAAAGCTGATCGATCGCAAGTTTGAAATCCGCAAATAAGAACCTAGCGACTAAGCGTAAGCCTTCATAACCAGAACGGTATTGTGTCCGCCGAATCCAAGCGCTTCGCAAAGAGCATGTTTGACAGGTGCTTGTCTGAAAACATTCGGCACATAGTCTAGATCGCACTTCGGATCGGGGGTTCCATAATTGATCGTCGGATGGATCTTTTGATCGAATAAAGTCAGAGCAGTAGCAGCCGCGCCGATTGCGCCGGCTCCTCCGAGCAAGTGACCAACCATCGACTTCGTACTGGAGACAGCCACTTTATATGCATGGTCTTTGAAGACTTTCTTGATCGCGAGAGTTTCTCTCTCATCATTGAGCGGGGTCGACGTTCCATGAGCATTGATGTAATCAATCGCCGTCGGATCGATCTCAGCATCTCTCAAAGCTTCGCTGATTGCTCTTGCAGCACCTTCGCCAAACTCATCGGGAGCAACAATGTGAGTTGCATCGCATGATGCGCCGCCGCCGACAATTTCAGCGTAGATGGTGGCATTGCGCTTGAGTGCATGCTCCAACTCTTCGAGGATGAGAACCACCGAGCCTTCGCCGATGACAAACCCATCTCTGTCGCCGGTGAATGGACGCGATGCACTTTCAGGATCGTCATTTCGCTTAGACAACGCCATCATGTTGTTGAACGAAGCGACGCTAAATTGATTGATGCAAGCTTCGGAGCCGCCTGAAATCATAACGTCGGCACGATTGCTTTGAATGTACATAAAGGCATCGAGCAAAGAGTCGAGACCACTGGCACAAGCAGTGCTGTCATTTTTGGCTCGGCCTTTTGCACCATATTCGATGGCAACCTGCCCGGATGATGCATTGGGCATCAAGCGAATAATCGAACGCAGACCAATCTTCTTCGGTCCGCCTGCCATAAGTTTGATGTGGTCGCCGGTAGTCGTGATCAAACCGCCGACCCCGGTGCCGATGAATGTGCCGACACGCTCCGCAACTGTGTTCTTAATTTCGAGTTTGGCGTCTTCCAAAGCTTGTTTTGCAGCAGCCATGGAAAAGAGTGTGACACGGTCCATTTCTTTCAGCATTGAGCCGACTTTGCGCTTATCCGGGAAAAAATCGGCAATGTTAAAGCCTTTCACTTCGGCGGCGATTTTGACATCCAATCCAATTTCATCAGGATCGAATTGGCTGATTCGCTTTACACCGCTTTCACCGTTAAGCAAAGCTTTCCACATATCTTCGCGCCCAAGGCCGATCGGCGTAACGCCACCGATACCAGTCACCACCACTCTTCTTCTACTCATTTGCGGCTCATTTTCCTTGTTATGGGGAGCGCGTTCCGTCTGCTCCTCGCGTTGACCGTCTTCGTCGACTTAGTGAATCGGGGAGGAACCATCCCGATTCAACCTGACCAGCCCGACAAAAGACAAGGTCATTCTATCGCTTCTGCCCCGCTACCGTGGGGCTTTTAGCAATGTTCCTGATAATAAATTAGTATGTCGAGGAGCCAGAAATTGGCAGCAGGATATGCTTTTGAGCAACAAAACGCATCTGCCGAACACCACTGAACCTTTACAAGTGACTTAACACTGGCGGCGCCCCCTCATCGCTTTGCAACCCGCAACGACCGAAAGTTCCTTTTTTAGACCCGCCAG
>DTSE01000313.1 GCA_012965515.1 Candidatus Melainabacteria bacterium
TCAGTAACTGAAGCTTCTATTTCATTGCCGTTCGTCACAGCGAATGAAACCGGTCCGAAACACTTGGACATGCGTTTGACTCGCTCGAAATTCAATGAATTGACAAGACATCTTGTAGACAAATGCCGCAAACCGGTTGAGCAAGCGCTCGAAGATGCCGGTCTCAAAGCGTCAGACCTGCAAGAAGTCGTGCTCGTAGGCGGCTCCACTCGTATTCCTGCAGTTCAAGACCTCGTGAAGAGCTTGACCGGCGGCAAAGAGCCCAACCAAACAGTCAACCCTGACGAAGTGGTTGCCATCGGCGCTGCTATTCAAGCAGGCGTTTTGGGCGGCGAAGTCCGTGACGTGGTGCTGCTGGACGTCACACCGCTTTCCTTGGGTATTGAAACCATGGGTGGTGTCTTGACCAAATTGGTTGAGCGCAACACGACAATTCCGACGCACAAGTCTCAAGTATTCTCGACTGCCGAAGACAACCAACCTGCAGTAGATATCCAAATCTTCCAGGGCGAGCGTCCAATGGCAAAAGACAACAAAATGCTCGGTACATTCCGTTTGGACGGCATCAGACCCGCTCCTCGCGCAATGCCGAAAATCGAAGTTTCTTTTGATATCGACGCCAACGGCATCGTGTCGGTCACGGCAAAAGATCAAGACACAGGTAAGGAGCAGAAGATCACTATCACTGCCTCGACCAATTTGAGCAAAGACGATATTGAAAAACTCGTCAAAGATGCTGAAGGTCACGCCGCCGAAGACCTGAAGGCAAAAGCCAGTGCCGATGCCAGAAACGAAGCAGACAACCTCTGCTACACGGTCGAGCGTCAGATGACTGATGCCGGTGATGCGCTGACCAGTGGCAACCGCAACAAGGCTGAAAGCTTGATTGCCGACATTCGCTTGAAGATCGAACAACGCGCTGACGCCGACACGCTGAAGCCGTTGCTCGAAGAATTGCGCGGAGTGCTCGTTTTGATTTCGCAAGATGCACAAAGGCAACCGGCAGGCGCCAGAGCCGGCGGAGGCAGTTCTGAATCGGAAGCTGCATCAGGAGATTCCAGCAGTACCTCCAACTCGTCCTCATCCAGCAAATCGGGCGGCAAGGGCGACGACGATATCATTGACGCCGATATCGCCAACTAATCGCGATTTAGCTTGCTAACTTCTCGATTAGACGGCAGAAATAGCTACAATTAAGGGATGAGCGCACGAAGCGAGTCCAAGTCATTTCAAAGAGAAATGTTCTTGCTCGTCCTTGCGCTCTTCTTTGCATCCGGCTTCAGCAGCCTCATCTACCAGGTAGTCTGGACCAGACACCTGGTGCTCATCTTTGGCTCCACTACACTGGCAACTTCCACAGTGCTTGCCGTCTTCATGGGTGGGCTGGCATTAGGAAGCTACTTTGCCGGACGTGTGGCGGATAGAGTGGCGCGTCCGTTTCTCTGGTACGGAATTTTAGAAGGCATAATCGGAGTTTGGGCGCTTGCCGTTCCAACTCTCCTGGACATTTCTATATCTTCTTATAGGGTCATATGGGAATTAACCCATTTCGACTTCTTCTCTTTCAGTTTATTGAGACTGGCTCTTGCAGCCATGATTCTGCTCTTGCCCACAACTCTTATGGGCGCAACGCTGCCACTGCTTTCCAAGTTCGTCACCGATAGACTGGAAACAGTTGGCGATCGAATTGGCACAATCTATGCCGTCAACACTTTAGGTGCCGTATGTGGTGCCGCGCAATCCGGCCTCATTCTTCTGCCCGGCATGGGTTTGTCAAACACCACATTGATCGCGGCCGGCGTCAATTTTGTATTGTGCGTGATCGTCTTATATGTTTCTGCCAGGTTAGAGCACAGCAACAGACAAGCTCTGCAGAAAGAAGCTTATGAAAGCAGCAAAGGCGAACTGAAGGCGGAAGATTCAAAGGTCGCCGCTAGCGCAGAAAATGCTGAGCAAGGAAAAACGGAGCCTGAAGCAGCTTCTGCAAGCTCATCTAAATCAAAGAAGAAAAAAAAGAAGGGAAAACAGAAGATCGCTGCGGCTGCGGAGAGCAAAGAATTAGAGCTGGAAACTAAAGATGAATCCTCAGACACGCTAGCTGCCAATGCAACAATTGCTTCCGAGCCGGAAAAGGAGAAGGAGGAAAAGACCTCTAGTCCATCTCTTCCTGCAAAAGTATCTAATAAGGTATACCTGGCGCTTGGGGCAATAGCTGTCTCGGGTGCGGCGGCTATGGTCTATGAGGTGTGCTGGACGCGCACGTTGTCGCTAGTGATTGGCGGCAGTACATACGCTTTTACCGTAATGCTCTCGACTTTTCTTTCCGGGATCTTTTTAGGCAGCCTTTTCTGCGCAAAAGTGGTCGACAAATTCAGGCAACCTTTTTTGGCATTCGGGGTGTTTCAGATATTTGTCGCGATCGGCTGCTTGATGTCGCTCATGCTTTGTCAAAATCTGCCGATGTGGAATCTACAGCTCAACCAGCTTTTTCCCAACGCGCTCTTTTCCGTCTGGATTCGTTTCATCCTTGCCGAATCGGTGTTGCTGCCACTCACGCTCTTTCTGGGCGCGCTGTTTCCTGTTGTTATCAAATGCACCACCTCCGATGTAGATCACATCGCCAGTTCGGTCGGAACCGTATACAGTGCCAATACGCTAGGCGCAATTGTAGGCTCTGTAGTCGCGGGCTTTGTTCTCATACCTCACTTTGGGGTTGAGAAGACAATGCTTATTGCGACAGGCGTCAACATGCTCGTCGGTACGATAGTTATGTTTGCTCAAACGGATGCAAGACTGTCAACGAAAATGACTTATGTTTTTCTTGGTGCAGCCGTTTTCATAGGTTTTATTGCCAATCCAAATTCAACCCACGACAAGAAGCCGCTACTCATCGCACAATCAGCTCGCAGGGCTATGAGAGACGGATATGATGTTTTCAAAAAGGACAGTCCGTGGAGATCATCGATCGAGCGGACGAAAATTGTCTATTACAAAGATGGGCCTTGCTCGAACGTTGCAGTTCTGCAATTCGCTCAAGGAGATAAAGTCGGAACATACTCTCTGCTTACCAATGGATGCGTCGACGCCAGTGACGGCGCAGACATGTCGCAGCAGGTTTTGCTCGCAAGCTACCCGATGCTGTTTCGCCCTAATGCTCGCAGAGCATGCGTGATAGGCTGGGGTTCCGGTGTTACTGTGGCAGAATTGTTAAACTTCCCAATCGCCAGTGTCACAGCAGTTGAACTTGAGCCTGCTGTAATTGAAGCGGCAAAAGTCTTCGATAAATACACGCACGAACCTGAAAAAAATCCACGGGTCAAAGTCGAAATCAATGACGGACGCAACTTCCTTCTTGCCACCACGCAGAAGTTCGACATAATCGTCTCTGAACCCTCCAACCCGTGGCAAGTGGGCGTCTGCAACTTATTCACCGAAGAGTACTTCCAAACTGTTCGCGATCGACTGACACCAGATGGAGTGCTCAGCCTGTGGCTTCAGCTGGGAGAGGTGTCACCGGATTCGGTGAAATCAGTTCTATCCGCGCTCAATCGCAATTTCGATTACTGCCTGGCTATGGCTTCTGACTCAAGCAATCTCGTTATTTTGGCAAGTCAAACACCATTACGTGCTGACTATGCGAGCTTACAGGAAGTCTTCGAGAATCCCTACATTTCGCGCGCGCTAGACAAAACGGGAATCACTTCACCTGAAGGCGTCTTGTCTCGCATGGTAATGACACCGAGTGGACTTACATATCTTGTTCGTGAAACAAAACCGAACACTGATGACTTGAACGTTCTCGAATATCGCATCGGACGTACATATGAATCAATGACGTTTGGGCACTCCAACGGCGTAATGCTGTCCGAGAATATGGGGACACCGTCTGGCTATATCGACTGGGGCAATCTGCCAAAAGAAAGAGTAGCGGCAATCATGGCGCGTGTAGCCATTGAAGCCACCAAGTTTGGCGATCTAACTGCTGCATATTCTTGGGCGCGTAGCTCCATTGAAAAGAATCAAAATGACGTGGCTAAGCGGATCATTTACTGGATCACCGAAGAAGACAAAAAGCGAACCAATTTTGCCCGCATGAGAGGGGAGATTGAAGCTTTAGATCCTATGAAAGACAAAGCAGCCAAGACGAGTTTGCCGGCGAAATCAGACCAGAGACTGGAATCTGAGGCGACTGAGGTTTTGAAGGCAAAAGGGAAGTTGGGAGCGCCCGCTAAAGACGCCTCACGCGGTAAATAACCAAAAGAGGACGTGAAGCAGAGGATCTATTACAATTGCCATTCTATGTGGCCTTTGCCTCCCCTGACACGGACTTTTTCATGAAAACTGCCAACTCCCAAAAGCTTCTCAATGGCGTTCTGACCTGCCTTATAGCCGTCTCGGCTCAAGCGGGCGTCCTGACAAGCCCTGCTTTCGCTGCCGCTCCAGCCAAGGAATCTGCATCATCCGCGACACAAATGGACGCGAAGTCCGCGCAAATTATGAAGAACGTTGGTACGTTCTACAAAGACATGAAGGGTTTCACCCAGACCATGTCAACAGAAATGAAGATAACGGCTGCCGACAAGCAGACTGCAATGACGTCGGTATTCAAGGTATCTTTTGGTCGACCAAACAAGTTTTATTTGAAGCTTGAAAGCGGCAAGATGGGCGGGCAAATGGTTTGCGACGGAAAGACCGCATACCTCTATACTCCTGTGCTGAACAAGTATATGAGTATGCCGGCGCCGGAAAACCTCAGCCAAATCTTCGATACGATCGATTATCAAATCGTCGGGGGCGGCTTCAGCAGCATGTCTTTGATCGAATCAATGTGCACGCCGGATCCGTACTCGCAAATCATGGCAGACGTAATTAAAGTTGAACACGCAGGTGTCGAGAAGGTCGCAGACAACGATTGCGATCATTTGCGCTTCACACAGAAAGACTTCACATGGGACATGTGGGTAAGGCAAGGCAAGGAATCATGGATTCAGAAAGTTACTGCCGACATGTCCAAAGTTCTGGCTAACAAGCCGGGCGCACCAGAGGGCGTGAGCGCTTTACTCACTTGCTTGTATACCAATTCAGAGGCAAACGTTCTCCCGACCGCTGAACTTCTAGCTTTTACAAAGCCGGAAGGAGCAAAAGAGGTGAAGAGCTTCTTGGAAGACAGGTCGGCTGAAGCGGCGTCCGTTCACCCGCTGGTCAACAAGCCAGCCCCCACATTCGATCTGGAAACCGTAGATGGCACAAAATTCAATTTGGCATCACAAAAAGGCAAAGTGGTCGTGTTGGATTTCTGGGCGACTTGGTGCGGTCCTTGCACAATGGCATTACCGATTATCACTGAGGTGACCAGTTCGCTTAAGGACAAAGATGTGGTATTTCTTGCCGTAAACATTCAGGAGACTCCGGCGCAAATCAAAGAATTCCTCGACAAGAAGAATTTGAAGGTTTCGGTTGGACTGGATACTGAAGGAAAAGTAGCTGAGTTATACCAAGTGCGCGGCATCCCGCAAACAGTAATCGTCGGAAAAGATGGAAACGTCGCCGAAGTGCATATAGGTTTCTCTCCTGATTTGAAGGAGAGTTTTACGAAAGAACTAAACGACATTCTTTCCGGGAAGTAGAAGATCCAGGGAGCCGATTTTCAGCTCCCTGCTACGTATTCATCTTCGTCAGTTTGCCATTTTTTCTCGCTTCATTGAAGAGAAACTCGAATAGAAGAGCAGCGAGAAACGCGTAAATCACGTTGAGAACTACGCTCATAATCAAGTCTTTGGTGGCGAAACTCCCACCTTTGAGCACCGTGCGCATACCTTCAAACACATACGTAGCTGGCACACAAAGTGCGATCGTACGCAGCCATGCAGGCAGAACATCAGCCGGATAAAACACACAGCAAATCGGTTGAATCAAAAAGGGAATCGCCCAGGCAAGAGCCTCGGCCTGGTGCCCCCAGCGAATAATTATGGCAGTGGTAATTAAGCCGATAGTCCAGCCCATCAGAAGTAGATTGATAAAGAAGGGAATCATGCAGTAGCCGAGCATTCCGAAATTGTATTGGTAGAACCAATACGCCAGCGGGATCATGATCAGTGATACACACACCGATTGCAGCAGGCCTGATATACAAGTCGCCGCGACAAACTCGAATGTTCTCACCGGTGCGACAAAGATGTTGATGAAGTTGCGAGACCAGACGTCTTCCAGGAAGGAAACGCTCACCGCTTGCTGAGCACGATAGAGTACGTTCCACATGATGACCGAGCCGATCAGGAATGTGAAAACACCAGGCACTGACGAATTCACCTTGAGCATGTACATCGTCAAAAAGCCCCAGACCAAAAGATCCATGACGGGCCAAAAGACGATATCCAAAATTCTAAATGTGCTTCTGGAATAGCAGTAGAAATAACGAAGGAGAAGCCCTCTAATTCTGGCGATGCTCATTTTTCTTCTTGCTCCACGAGATCGCCGCCTCGGGCAATGCGAATGAAAACATCCTCGAGTGAATTCTGCTTGAACTGTTCCAATATCTGTTTTGGAGTGCCCTCCGCACGGACTTTTCCAAGTTGCATGAAGACGACGCGATTACAGATTTCCTGCACATCCTTCATGTTGTGTGACGTGTACAGCACCGTCATGTTTTTGTCTTTTTGAATTTTGACAATGAGCTTGCGCACTTTATCTGCAATGTCCGGGTCTAGACTGGCAGTGGGCTCGTCTAACATAAGCATTTCGGGATCATTGAGGAGAGCCTTGCACAAGTTCAAACGAGTCGACTCCCCCGATGAAAGCTTGCCCGTCAGAGTGTTTGCCAGGTGCGAGATTTCAAACATCTGCAACAGCTCATCAATTTTCTCTTTCGCATTTTTTACCTGATACAGAGCTGCAAAAACATTCAAGTTTTCTCTAACCTTGAGATTGTCCGGCAACCAAATGTACGCTGAAGAGAAATTACAGCGCTGCAAAATTTTGACACGCTCCTTTTCGATTGGCATACCAAAAATATTCACCACACCAGAGGTAGGTGTTACGAGTCCAAGCAATATCTGTATAGCGGTTGTTTTCCCTGCACCATTCGGTCCCAGGAGTCCAACTACTTCACCACGATGAGCGACAAAAGAAACATCCGCGACGGCCACTTTGGCGCCATATTCTTTGCGCAGATTTTTTACTTCAAGTACTAGCTCAGACATAAAAGCCAAGATAACATAAGGTAGATGGTAAAAGTCACTCAGATCAAGCAAGTTGTCTCAATGATTGGCACGCGAGAAGGGCAAGGCATCACTTCGCCAGTTTCACTGAAGCGCGAACGCATATTCAAAGCATTGCTATCATACTCACTCATCGCAATCACGGCCGTACTAAGTCTCGGCTCGGGAGTGAGCATGGCATCTGCTCAGGAAGTCAAAGAAACCAAGATTTTGATGAACACAGAAGTGCGTCCGTTGCCGGGCTCGCTCGGCACGGTTCCAATGTTCAACAGTAACAGCCCGGAAGTCGTGAGAAGCAACGGTGTGCTTTTATCCCTTCTTCCAAAAGAAGGCAAGAAATTTCCTGACGCCCATCTCGAGTACCCTCTGAAAGGTCGCTTTCGCGTCTTCACGCACCATATCAACAACAATCCGAAGCAAGATCGTGTCCTATACATGGGCTTGATTGCATACAACCCCGATGACAATGACGCTACCGTGAGAATCTTGAATGCATCCAGCTACGTAAGCCAACCAGATGCACCGTTCATAAAACTGCCCGTAATCGCCGACAACAACGACGGAAATGTGTACGCAGGTCCCGGAGACAGAATTACCAACGACTATTTGAGGGGCGACAGACAAACAGGTTGGCCAGCAAAGATCTCAGTACCGGCAAAAGGCTACGCAATTATTTATGCACTGCCGGTGCAAGTACGAGGGTTAGTGTCTCAAAGCAACGGACGCAGCACTTTGCTGGAACTTACATCGAGTAGAAAAATCTACTTGGCGGAAGTTGCCGACTTCATAAAAACAGAGAATAGCCGCAGTGTCGAATCACCTTCTCTAGAGCGTTTTGTTGAAATAGCGGAAACGCATACGCTTGCCGATGAGCGAGACAAAACGCCCAGTGTGCCCGGTGCAAAAGGACCACTCATCTATGGTCGCGTTGCCGGCGTTCAAATCGGATGCAAATGGACAGGCACCGCCACCGATGGCGAGAAAGACATCACCAGGCTGACCGTACCCGAGAATGGCAAGTCTCTTGCCTTTCCAATCTGTTCGCTCGAACGAGGCACATTCGGCACTGGTCAAGTCCAGAGTGCTCCACTTGTGACACGCTATGCGGACACTGCATATGCTGCACACGGTAACTATGCGGTTGAATACCGCCTGCAATTCCCTTTGTACAATCCATCAAAATCCAAAGTGAAAGTTTCTGTCTCCCTGGACACTCCACTCAAAACGGAAGATCCAAAGGAAAATCTGACTTACTTCGAACCTCCGGCAAAAAACACATTCTTCAGAGGTACTGTGCTCGTTCAATACCTTTCGGACAAGGGCAAGAAGACAAAGGACTATATCCACTTGGTCCAAACACGTGGAACAAAAGGTAAGGAACTCTTGAGTATAGTCATGAAGCCGAAAGGCAGGCGCACAGTTCAACTCTCACTCTTCTACCCGCCCGATGCGACGCCGCCTCAAGTGATAACCATCAGCAGTAAAGAGCCGTAACAATCAGTGCAATGGTTCGAAGAGCTCTTTCGGTAGGTTCTTACCCTTACCGTCAAATTGAATTTTCACGTGCGGTAGTTTCTTCTTGAACTCGCGTTGTTGCTCAGGCGAGAAATTTCTGCCTTCCAATTTCAACTGCTTCAGACAAGGAAACTTCAGGAAATAAGGCAAACTTCGGGGACCTACTCCTGTAGTCTGCACATTGAGCGATTTGATTTTGGTATTCTGCAGCATCGCAATTGATGCATCAGAAATTCTATTGTTGCCGGAGATTTTTAGAACAGTCAAAAGCGGGAGCTTTAGAACAATTTCCAAACCCTTATTGCTCAAGTGAATGTTGTCGATTTGAAGGTTACTAACCTTCTTCAAAACGGTCAGGTACTTTAGATTGTCATCGTCCAAGTCATTGTGACCAATGACAAGGTTCTCCAATTGGAGATGCTTCGCAATCGACTTCATGGCATCGCCACGGATCAAAGTTTTATCGCAGCCAAGAAATTGCAGATTTTTCAGTGGCTCAAGGTTCACGATTCCCTTGGTCGTTATATCCGTGCCTTCTAGCTCGATATGGTGAAGCCCGGTCAATTTGGCGACATACTTCAGATCATCGTCTGTCACTTCGAGCCGCTTCATATTTATCCCAAATAGGCCATTTGGATCGAGTTTAGTAAGATCCGACAGGTGTTGCGCACCGTCGTAACTGACCTTCAATAAGGTGCGCGTGCCGGGAGGAAACGTCAAGCGCCCACGCGCAGGCGAGTGAATAGTGGTGCCAGGTTCGGATTCGTCAGACCCGGCCGAATTTTTCAGTACGTACAACTCACCCAACGAATAGCTATCCGGGAAGTTCAAGACAACAGGCGCACCAGCAGCAAGCTTAGCAGCGCCAGGAGCAGCTGTTGAAGCGGTGTCCAAAGTCATAGCCAGAAAAAACACTGGTAACAAGACCGTCAGCATTGAAAAGCGCATATTCATTTTTCCTCTGCCTTAGCCGGCTTCCAACCCAGTGCTACTGCCGCTATTACTAATCCAACTAATGCTAGCGAAATACAGAGCGTGGAATCCAGATCAACTTTGTAAAAACTAGACCACAAGTAATAAGCATTATGCATGAAGTGCAGGCACATCGAAGGAAAGATAGAACCGGAAGCAAGCGTCAGGTAAGCCAATAAAACGCCTAAAAGTCCGGTAGGAATGATTCTAAACATACTCAGGTGAAACACACCGAATAAAATACCGATCACGATAATCAACTTCTGCTTCGGAAGATTTCTTCGCAGAATACCTTGCAGAACACCGCGGAAGAAAATTTCCTCGCATATCGCAGGCATGACTGCAGCAACAAGTATGATTTGCCAGAGCGGGCGGCCGGGCGGCATGACCATGAGCTGCATTTGCCTGCCATACTCTTCGCTGTATGGCAAAAATTTCGTTTGCACAGTCAGTATCAGCATCGATATCACGACTGTGGCAAAGCCAAGTGAGACAGCCGCAATTACATATCTGGGCGAAGGCTTCTTGAAACTCAAAGTTTCCCAAACCGGCGACCTCGTATAGCGCAAAAAAGCAAGGGCAGGACAGAGAATCAGGAATATCTGCGTAATGACCAAACTAGCCATAACATTCCACAGGGACAACAACTGTCCAAAATAAAAGAGCATGAAGAACACGATGCCGCCAAATATGACAAGCTCGCGACCATATGATCCTGTCTCCATCTTTTTCTTCGGTGAAAGCTGAACACCTAAAAGCAAGTCTTCACGCTGCAGCAAGCCAGCGGCAGCTCTAGCCAGGAGAATTGCAGCAATTGATGAACTGACAAAGGTTATAGCAATACCTTGCCAGTTGTAATGACGAGTAATGATTTGCTTGATGCAGAGAGTAGTATTTGCAATCGGAACAATCTTGAGAAAAGTATTGTCGGCAAGTTCAGGAATTTGTGCAGCCGAAGCGAGGAAGAGTGTAACCAAAAGCATGGGGAAGAGATAGCCTTGTGCTTGTTGAAAGGTGCGTGTCAAAGCCGCAACAAAAACGGATAGAGAGCTGATGAATACAACAAGCGGCATCATCACAAATAGGACAAGCAACCACGCCGTCAATCCAAAATCGAATTGAGGATGAGCATCCACCACAGAGCTTTTCACCGGTCCAAATTGCAGCGTCGCGGCAATGCTGATTACGCCAAGAATGGTCGTCAGCAAACCAACAAGCACAACAACAATTATCTTGCCGTACATAATAGAGCGCCGTTCGACTGGTGCCACCATCAGCAATGCAAGAGTGCCACGCTGTCTTTCTCCTGTAATCAGATCGATTGCAGGATAACTCGTCGCGAGGAGCACCATCAAAATCATCAAATATGGTGCAAACTGCGGAAGCATGTTGTCAGTCTCAGACTGCTTCGGCGATATATCGTCAAATTTGACCTTGGTTTCTCGCTCCCAAACATTGCCTACGTCCAAGACTTTGAGGCGTTTCTTGATGTAGTCTTCTTGAAACTCAGCAATGGCCGCATAAAGATTGGACATGCTGAACAGAACCTTCTCACGGTTAGTGTCCAACACCAGCTTTAGAGCGGGAACTGGCGCCTTCTTCAGTTCAGAAAAGTCTTCCTGGGTCGTGTACTCTCGTGAAATCACACCTGTGAATTCCGGAGGCACCATAATCGCAACATCGACTTCATTTGACTTGAGTTTGTCGCGATAATCGGACGCGCTAAGCTGGATGACCTTCACATGCTCAGCATTCTCCAGGTGTCTTGCAAGGGGTTCGCAATCACCCACAATGCCCACTTTCACAGTCGTATGTCCCAAGCGCGCGATACTCTGTTTTGCAAAAGTGGCAGGAAAAACAAGCATAGCTGGATAAAACAGAGTCGGTATGATGATCATCATGATCAACGTTCGATAGTCCCGGAGCACTTCTTTGAGCTCCTTGAAAAAGACAATCGACGTCTTAGACATCGGCTTGCCGTTCGACATTGGTGCGGTCGAACTAGACATCAACCTGTTCCTTTACTATTGCCAGGAAAATGTCCTCGAGATAATGCTCACCGGTCAGTTCTCTCAGCTCTTCCAGAGTTCCCATGGCAAAGAGCTTTCCGCGGTGGATAATGCCGATCCGATCGCAAAGCTTCTCCGCCTCACTCATGATATGAGTGGAAAAAATTATGCATTTGCCCTGTGCTTTACTGTCTCGAATAAACTGATACGTGTTCTGGCTTGTGATAATATCCAATCCACTGGTTGGCTCATCGAGCGCCATTACCGGGGGGTCATGCACGATAGCGCGCGCGATGGATACTTTCTGTTTCATACCAGTCGACAAACGTTCACAACGGGTGTCGGCAAACTCTCCCATCTCGAACAACTTGATCAGATCCTCGATTCGCTGACCGAGCTTGTCCAGCGGATAGTCACTGAGTTGCCCGAAGTAATTGAGAATCTCTCTGGGTGTCAGCCTTTCGTACAACCCAGTTTCAGAAGACAAAAATCCCAAGTTCTTACGCACACCCTGCGGATCGGTTGTAATATCGAATCCGTTGATTTTTGCGGTCCCGGAATCAGGGCGCAGAATAGTAGCAATCATTCGAAGAGTGGTTGTCTTTCCGGCGCCATTGGGACCAAGCAACCCGACTATCTCGCCTTGCGAACAGCTGAATGAGATGCCATCGACAGCGAGAAACTCGCCGCGTTTCGCGTCAAAGAACATTTTTTTCAAGTCTTTGACTTCAACGGCCATTTGCTTTCCCTCGCACGAATAAAGGTGCCCAAATATCTATGTGATCGCCCAGCACGAACTTTTCCATTCTTATCAGACGGCTCAACAGGAAAAGCATTGTGAAGGTCAAAAACAAGGTTTCACCAACTGCAATACCAACAAGTGCAGCATCCGCATCACCACGCACGGCCGCCTTAACCCACAAAATCAGATTGAGCACAGGCACGAACGCCAGCGTCTTTGAAAGTAGAACTCCCGGCAGCATACCGGCAATCGGCATGGGAGTGAAAATCAAAAGAGGCACGGTCAGCATGTTCTGCGCTTCTTTGAACGACTTGGTTGTTGCTCCAAGGAGGGAAAACATCGCAGACACCAGCAATGAGAAAAGAACGGTAGCAGCAAAGAGACAAGCGCCAGTTTCGAAGGAAATTTGAAAAGTGCTGCTTGAGAGTTTAGACAATCCACTCAATTCTTTTGCCTGGCTAAGCATCAACCAGATGACGAGACTCATGCCGATAAGATTGAGAAGACCAGACATCAATGCTACAACGAAAACAGAAAGAAACTTTCCGGTCATCAGGCACTCTGTTCCAACAGCAGCAACAAGCGTGCTTTCGAGAGTCTTTTTCTCGCGCTCCTCCGTAAAGGCGCAGATGGCTGGATACACCGCACCAGCGGGAATACACAACACGAGCACGCAAATTACGGAGGCTAGCAAATATCGAAAGATGACATTGGCCGCGTCACCACCTTTGTTCTCTGCTTGAGCTCTTGTGCGTTTTGCATCATTGAGCTCAAACGTAAACACGCGCATAATCTCAACCGGCGCATTCTTGTCGGCTAACTCTTTGCGAATGTTTTTGAGCCGTCGCGACTCAATAACTCTATTGATGTAAGTGTTTGCAGATTCTGAAAGCGGTAAGCTCCCCGCCACTTTCACGGTAAGCTTTCCATTCTTTTCTTCAACGAAAGCTTCGATGTTGCCGTCCTTCAAATCTTTGATCGGATCGGCAGATGTAACCAGCCGGCCACGCTTGCTGTGAGCAAGAACATCACGTATGGCTGCAATATTGGGCTCTTTGCTCTCCGGAAAGACTATGCGATAAGTTTCTTTCTCGCGCTTACCTTCCTGAAAGATGCCAATCTCTAGCATGGCAATAGCCGCTGCCGGATAAAACAAAAGGGGAAAAAGAACGCCGTAGATTACTACGTGCGGATCCCTATAACAATGGGTCATCTCCTTACGGAAGACCACCCATAATCTTCTCAAGAACTCCATCATAAATAGAGAAGTTCCACGTATTCATGAGCTTCTAACTAAAGAATGCGTCTTATAAATATTCGCAAACAATTTAGCGCTCCTGTTCGAGCTGATTCTGGAGCGTTGCCACAGGCATGTATTCGCCAACATATGTGCGCTTCCACCAATTCCCGGTCGACATCAGTTCTTTTGCATTAGTGAAGTGATATTCAAAGCTTTGCGCGCGCAGGAATATAGGCGGCGCGTTTGGAAACGGATTTTTGGAGAGTAACGCTGACACAGTTTTATCGCCCTGCAAGATCTTTTGTGAAAAAGAAAGGAACCATGGATTGCCCTCGACGGTTCCCAAAGCGGCAAACCACATCTGCCAATCAAGTCTAGGCTGCAATGGCGCCACAATCGGTGGAGGTCGTTTCAAATCACCAGGTTTGAATGGAAACTCGTATGCAAGCCATTCTTTACCGTCATTACTCCCTTCCAAAATTATCTCAATTCTCTTTTGCGTCATCACCGCGAACAATCCGTAACTATTGACCAAATGCAATTGGCGAACATTACCCCAAAACTCTCGCATAGGCAGAGGAAGTGCCTCACCACCGGTTATCTGCACGTTTAACATACAGAGATTGGCAAGACCCAATAGCGCCACCATAGGCAACACCAAAACCTTTTGATAAAGCTGCCATTTTGTGCCCGTAATTGCTGATGCATTTCGCAACGAGTCGACTAGAGAGACAGGGAAAATACGCTTCCAGAGCGAGTCATCTATGAGAGTGAAACACAAGAGAATGCTCAGCAGATTGAAAAAGGTGTAATTGCCGGATAACAAGATCAAAATTTGCAACCCGGCCAAGGCACCAAATGCGATGCGTCGGGTCAAGCGGTTTCCAAATATGAGAAACGGACTGACAATCTCGATGCCGAACATCAGAAGGCAGGAAAGCTGTTGCCACCACAGGGGAAGCATGTTGCAGAGCCAAGCAACCGGAGTGGGCAGCGGTTGCGTTTCATAATGATACGAAAGAGCGGTCAAGCTCCACCAGGTCTCGTCACCACTCATTAGTTTGCACATTCCTGACATAAACATTAGGCGAAAGAGTAACCATCGCAGCAGCCAGAGCACTATTCTAGAAGGAGGCCCATCCGTGCCCGTCCAGTTTCGCAAAGGCGGAGACGCCATCGCCCATGGTGCCCACAGTGCCGCCAGTATTCCGGTCTCAAGCAAGAGAATATCCCACTGAAAAGACATGAAGTCTGCTCCGGTCGTCAGAAATGACAGATAGAGCACCCAACACAATAAAAGCGCAGGACCAGTAAGAATGCCGGCGGCGGCAACCAGAGATGACAACATTCCCCCAACACAGGCGCCTTTCAAGAAAGAATCGCTCGAGGAAATCCAGAAAACAGTAGGCAGTTCACCAAACTGGTATCTGCCTGATACTGCCTCCATAAATTGCGAGATGGGAAGAATGCCATTCTTACCGAATAGCCCATCCACTTGTAGAAAGAGAGAAAGAAAAGCTATCAAATAGATGAGAGCCACACCGCGCACAACGACGAATCGGCAAAGGACATAAGTATCAGTGACTCTCTTTCCTTCCCCGGCTGCAGTCTTGTCCCGCTCAGCGATGCCTGAGATGTTCAACAAGTTGTTAACCGAATGGCCCAACGGGCGTCGAGTCACTTCATCCAGCGAGCCCGAATTGATTTTTTCGGCACCTGTGGACGTCTCAGGCGTTTCATTAGAAGTCGCGCCTTTTTTACCTTCCTCAGGGAACTGGGGACTAGGTCCCCCGTCAGAACCTGCAGTCATACCAAAACGACCATCAAACACCTCAGAGTTGGACCGGCTGACCGGTTTGTGCCGGCGTCTGTTTCATTCGAGAAGATATATAGCTCATCTTTAAGATGGCGACCAAGCCCTTTTAAAGAATAAAAAGCCTGAAGATGGCAAGCAATAGGCAGTTTTTGGCAATTCCCCCTAAATTTGGCTGGATTTTGGTGGACTTGATTACCCTGGAAAACTTCAGGACAGTCTGGTAAAAACGATATTGGTTAATCTGGTTATTCGAGGTCTGCTAATTCCATGAGCTTTGTTTCATTCCCGAGCTTCTCAATGAACTCCCAAACACGTCGCAGCATGACTATGCTGTTGAGCCTGGTCGTTCTTAGCACAATAGGCGGTGGACTCGGCGCTTCGGCAAAAGACGAAAAGGACGTCAAAGTCCAAGCAGCTTTGATGCACGACCTGCCGAAGAAGCTAGAATTCGGACAGATGAAGGACGGACGCGACTTTGTTCAATCCATGAGCAAAACGGCTGAAACAGCCAATGACTACACGTTCAAATGCATCATCAACACTTTTCGTGATGGCAAAGTCATCAAGGAAGAAGGCATCTTCTACTACAAGCGCCCCAGCATGATGAAGATGGAAGTGACTGAAGGCGCAAAGAAAGGGGCAGTAGCTGTACTTGGTACCGACGGCAAAGTTAGAGGGCATCTCGGCGGCATGCTCAAGATGTTCAGCGGCACGATCGGAAAGGATTCCAATCTGTTGAAATCGGCAAACGGATTTTCAATGATGGACTCCGACTATGAAACACTGCTTAGAGACTTGCAAAAGCAAATCAGTCAGGGGGCAACCTGTTTGGTAACCAGCTCACCAGTTGCGGTGGCACACACAAATGAGAAAGTCTATGTTCTCGAAGTGTACAAACAAGTAGACAACGATAAAGAGAAGGACCTGACCCAGCGCGTTTTCATCGACCCCAAAACCGGCTTGCCTGAACAATGGAATCTCTACAAACAAGATCAGTTGTTCTCCTCCACGGACTGGAAAGACGTTAAACTCAACATCGGATTATCGAATGAGGTCTTCAGTCTGAAAGGAAAAAAGGACAAAGAAGGCTAGAATCTCCTGAAGTCTCGAGCGAAACTTTCTAAAGTAATCAACGGCGATGCAAACGGCATCGCCGTTTTCCTCTTTTAATTCAGCAAACGAACTGGTCCGGCAGCATCATTCTTAGCTATTGCTTCCAATCACGGGGCGGGCGGCAAGAATGCCGCCCCTACGGATGTTCGTGTAGGGGCGGCATTCTTGCCGCCCGTCTGGCAATGTAAGGTGCTCAAAAACACAACTAAGTCATCCAACGAAGGATCTTTTCCTTGACCGGATTGACGAATGGGCGACCTTCTTCAGTCGCATTGTTCCATTCGCGTTTACCCTGAAAGTACCAGCTGCCAGGCAGTCCGGAGTCTTTGACGATCATCGTCAGTTTTGGCTTGAACTTAAGACCAATTTGTTGACGCTGAGCGATTTGAAGATCTTGACCAAGAAACTCGTCGGCAATTGCATTGACGATGGGCTTCAAGAACCATTTCAAGCCAGTGATGGTCCAGTACGACGTATGATTCAACTCACAACTGTTTTCGTCGATAGGCGTGACAGTCGTCATGCTCGCTACGATAGTTCGTCCGAAGAGCGTAATGTATTCAGTACGGCATCCCGGCAGGCGAAATGCAATCTCGGTTTCCATAAAGTCGCCGAGTAATTTGAAGATGAACGAACCTTTGGACGGGCTATGCTTCACCATAGTCCATCCGGTGCCTGTCGGCACGTAATGCTTTCTCTTCTCTTTGAGCGCTTTGCTGTTGCGCCACCACCAGGACTTGTGTACGTAGGGAACGTGCGCAGGATCGATCAATGCGACCACTGCATAGTCCATGTGAGTTGGCACAATGACGCGAGAAACAGTCTGGTCGTATTTAAGACCATCGAGACCGTTTGCACGTGGAATTTCCGGCAGTTCGGCACGCGGTTCGCCATAGTACAGCCAGATATTGCCGTCTGCCTCACGACAAGGATATGAGCGCGTTTTGATCTTGCAGATGTTTACTTGCTGATCGCTGCAGAGAGCTGGAATATCGGTGCAAACACCGTCCGAATCAAATTTCCATCCATGGAAAGGACAAGCGACTTCCTTTCCGTCGAACTCACCAAAACTAAGCGGTGCTCCCTGGTGAGGGCAGATGTCGCGCATGGCGAAAACAGAACCGTCAGACTTGCGACCAATCAAAATAAGGTCGCCTAAAAGCTGCATGGAGACCGTTTTGCCCTTCTTCACATGATCGCTGGGCAAAGCGAAATACCAGATGTTTTTCACCCAGCTGGTGCCAACAAGAGCAGGTCTTTCCATAATTGCCTGCGTGCCGTCTCCAGCACCTTCAGAAATGTCGTCGACTCTTTCATCAGGTAGAGACTGAGCATGCGTGGTTGCACAGGTAGAATTTGAGGAAGTGGCGGAGGAAACAGTTGGTATCACGGATGGTTCCATTAGGTTGTTTAACAGGTCTCTGAATTTTGATAGCCCAACACAAAAACGAGGCCACCATAGTGCGAGTACAGGCGTTGATCGTATAAGTTCAAGGGCAGGCAGTCAACAGGAAATTTGCTCACCAGAGCGCGGTTTTCGGGGTTTTTCGATGCTTCAAAATCGGGATGCTTATATCCAATAAGGCGAGTCTCTGAGCGGGTGGCTCGACAGAGCGATAAGCCGTCACCTCAATTTGGCTTAACTTTGATTCAGCATAAACAGGGACTAATCAGATGCAGCAACAAATCGAAATATATCTCAGAAACGACCATCGGACGGTCTTAAACGACAATGAGGTTGTATAGTTCTTGCCTATTCCTCGGCATCCCGGGTCAATCCACTATGACAAACGAAACAGACACAAAGAAAGTCCAATCCGGCGTCGACTTCGGCGAAGGCGCAAACGCTGCGCATATCAAAGGTTTGATTCGCAATTTGGAATCAGAGAAAGCGGTGCACGACACCAAATTCGCAGAGAATCCATTGCACACAGATTGCCATAAACGATTCGACAATGTTCTGGCTCAGCTGCAAGACGAGTTGGCAAAATTACTTGCAGAAACGGCATGATCGTTAATTCATGCAGTGCGAAATTTGAATAGCTTTTGAAGGGAGGTGCGAAAGGACCTCTCTTCCTTTTTTAGGTTCTACAAAAGCGATGATACAGAACTCTAGGAAACTACCGGCTGACGCAGTTGTGTCTCGCGTACAGCAGCTTCGTACTCTTCGTGTGAGCTGACTACCTTCGGTTTGCTGTTCACTGCCTTGAAATAGGTAAGGCAAGCATCACAGCGATGGAAAGTGTTGTACACGCGTTCATCGCCTGTCGCGTTGTAGTCGCGCAGCGTGTCTAAGGAGTTGAGCTTGCGCTTTTTGCATTCTGGGCATTTCGCCTTCATCAAAGCAGGTAAGAACGGCGTAATCAAAATGGACGCGAAAACCAATACCCAATGCCAGTCTTTCATGATGCACCTCGAAGCGCTGGCAGAATACTACGAAGCGGAGGGCTTTTCAAGCAAATGACTTAGCTCGGAGCCGAAGTTGTTCACTTCTTGCGCAGTGGAATTGACTTGTTTGATGAAAAACTGTTTCTGTTCAGAGGTTAGATTAGCGCGCTCTAGTGTGTGCTGGAATTCCATGATCTGATGCTTTTGACGTTCGAGGCGCTCTTCGAGCGAACGAGCTTTCGAACCAGCTTCCGTAATCGGCTCCAATAAGGAATCCAATCTGTTATGCAGCTGCCCGATAACAGTAATGGCCTTGCGCATCACCTCTTGAGCTTGTTCGTTGTCCCCAGCGGCTCTGTAAATCGTCCTTTCCATCGTGAATAGCAAGTGCTTTACTTTCACGCTTTCCTGACGCATGCGCTCCGAAAGATCTTTCATTTCATCAGCGAATGCTTCGAAACTGCCACCACCTTTCTTGGCTTCGATTTGAGAACTCATAGAAAGAATTCCCACACGGTTGGCCATGTCATCCATGATGACCGACAGTCCATCCAAGTCGTGAATTCTTTCTGCAAGCCCCTTCACACGCTGGACTGACGAATCTGCTTCGGTTAAAACTCGGTTGACTTGTTCATCAATTTCATCCAGCGTGCGGTGACCCGTACGACGCAATTCATCCGAACGGATCAAACTCTGAGAAATCTCATCGATCAAATCACAAGTTTCTTTTGATTGTTTGCTCAAAGTTCTAATTTGCTCGAGGGACATTTGCAATTCTTCAGGCTGCCCTTCAAAGCCATTAGAAAGCTGCTTTGAAGCTTCCAGCAAATCATTGATGACGAAACCGAAAGCATGCGCATGCTGGCGCACCAAACCTAGAGCATGAACCGGTGAATTTCCATTGTTTCCAATGTAAGTTTCTTCCATCCTCCTTAGTCCGGAAATCATATTGTTGAAAGTGGAAGCGAGATCGCCAAGTTCATCTCTTGCGTCAATGCCGGTAACCGGCTCGAACCGCCCGGCGCCGGCTTTTTCCATAGCGCGACCAAGGCGCTGTATCGGATTAAGCAATCCCTGGATAATGATGAAACTCCAAAGAGACACGAAAACCAGAGCAAGAATGCCACCAGCTATAGCGGCAAAGAAAGTATTATTCGCTGTTGCCTTGGAATTCGCTATCTGCTGTTGAAGGACGTCCTCTTCCAGCTCCACACGGTAGGAAACCTTATGGCGAATCTCATCCATAAGTATTCTTCCACGTTCGGTCTTGAACAGCGCCATTGCTTCGGCTGCACCTTTGAGGCGCATGGTGCTCATGAGCACCTTGCAAAACTCGACTTTGTTTTGAATCAGCGGCAATAATTCCTGAAGATACCGTGCCCGCTCCGGCTCGTCCTTGGTCAGCTCGTTAAGCGTCGCTATCGAATCGCCGACTTCTTTCAATGAAGCATCATGTTGTTGAATGAAGTCTTTGTCTCCCGATAGTACGAACCCACGTCCGTTACTTTCAAGGTCAGCAACACGCCCAAGAATGTTTTCCAGCTCACGAAGCGTCTTTACCGTCTTCATCGCCGTCTTGTTGCTGCCGATTAAGTCTTGAACACAGATGAAACTCGAGTATCCGGAAAGCAGGAGAATGAAAAACACACCACCTGCGATACTGCCAATTTTAGGTCCGATCTTCATAAATTCCCTCGGTCAAAACAAAATTCGGTTTATCGAACTAATCAAAAGCCCCGCTCCATGACTGCCCCTGGCGCACATTGGACTGCTGCCTTTCCAAATGCAAGCCGCAGACAAAAAGTACTTGTCCGGTCAAAAATGTGAAAAGGAGAGGAACGACTTCTGTAAACTTGAACGGAAAAAACATTGGCGGACTAAGAAAGAACATAGTCATCCAAGCGATACACTGACCCACGTAAATCATGATGACAGGCGTCAGAGGACGCCCTCTTCTTTCCTCTATGCGTCTTATTCCTTGAATGTGACCGTTGAGAACAATTTTCTCGTCCGGTTGATTGACGAGAAGTTGAATAGTCACTGAATCATGGCGATTGAGCATCATCGGACGCAAAATCACTTTGTTTTTTTCGATGCGCTCGATGATTGGACCAGTGGTGGAGTCATCGTTAAGTCCCAGCGGTTCGGTCTCGGCGACCTCTGCCATCAAGATGTCGGCGGCAGCTCCACAGTTCAAACTCAAACGCACCTGATAGTCGCTCGGCATGATGTTGACGTGTCCGGAATTGATCAAGCGCACGACAACAAAACTAGCATCGCGAGCTGGGTTTCCGTCAAAACGCAAATCGATGCGATGTCGCGTCTTACCTTTCATCTCGACGAGTTGCTGACGCCAGAGCACGTCATAGGTCAGCTCTTTTCTGCGCTGAAGCAGAAAGAGGTAAACGGTGACCATTATCCCTATGCAGGTAGCCAGAGGCGCTAGATAACGCGGATCGATTTCCAACTGCACTTTCCTCAGGGCGCCCGAGACCGGCGCGAAAACAGAAATCCCCTCAAAGCATCTGTTTATGAGACACAAGGAAGAACAGATGCCGCTTATCCCATACCCGCAAAAGCCTATACTTCCCCAGGAAAGCTGCCTGCGGAAGTCTATTGTTAACATTCAGAAAGTGCCGACCAGAAAAGACTAGAAAGCAAAAATCGGTCCAATCAGGCGCCATGCCAGCAGCCAGCGGATACAGTCCGTGAACCCGGAGCGAATTCCACGCGGCTTCTGCATACGGCGAAGTCGTGTCGGGGTATGTTTGCCTTTTCCCTTCACGGTGGGCAGCTCGACATGATGCTGCAACGGTTTTCCTTCCAGCCGGTCCAAATAGAAACGGGCGGGACTATCACAGGATTTGAGCCAGATAGCGGTATGTTCGTTGCCAGAAGTGCCGGTCTGAACGCTTGCCTTGGTGAAAGCCGTCGAGCCTGCTTTTGGTTTCTCACTGCCCACTGAATACATACGACCACACCTCCGGGAGTGAAGTCAGTATGGCTTGGAAAGGTGCGCCAGTCGCGACGGGTAGCCTATAAAGCTGTAAAGCTAGGCTTATAAACCTTAGATTTAATCTATTTTTCTTATATAAGCGATTTTTCTTTGGGACCAGCGCCCAGCCATGTTAAAGGGCGCTGTGGCAATGATAGCGGCTGTTTTCAAGATCTTTAATGACAACGGGAAAGAGGGGCTTTTGTGCAATGATATTGACCTGCTATCCAATAGCACCTAGTCAAGAGATGACTGCAAATCAGCTCCACTCTCATTTAGTTCTGGTTTAACGAGCAGATGAGACTGGAAGGAAATTTTGATCTTTTGAGGCGCCAGTGAAAACGGCAACTGCAGCTATTTCCATCACATTGATTTTTTCCGTGTTATTCGGTGCCTCATTTGGCACGATGCCAGTTCTCGCCAAGCAAAAGCAAAAGCAAAAACAGAAAAAACACAGTGAAAGCAGCAAAGTTGCTGACAGAATGCTGTCCGACATCAGTCCGAAATTGAGCACCTACAAGAAGGACCCGATTTCGGTCATCGATGGCAAAATGAACGACGAGAAGCAACAAGACGGCGTTAAACTCGCAGCGGCCGTTTTGCGCTTACAGCCTGTCGATTCGGATACGCCTGTGGCCAGACTCAAGATCACAGGAACACTTCCCTTTTCAAATGAATCCGACAAAGATGCGATAGACGCGCCGCGCTGGCAAATGCTGGAAGCAATCTCTCCTTCGACAGGCGAAGTTGTTTCGAAAGAACCGATCAAAGAAATACCCCTGACCGGCAATGAATCGCTTTTCGTAAGACCGGCTGTTGGACAGAAAACAACGAGAGTCGGAGGAGGTCTTTTCGATACTTCTTTCGGCAAGATTGGACCGCAATTCGACGCGCTAAAATTGCCCGTTCGCGAGTGGGTAAATCCGATGATGCCAGCCAGAGGCGTGGTGGTTATGGTGCATGGCACTACCCAGCACTCAGGCAGCTTCGAGCTTTTCGCCAATCATCTCTCCGGTCTCGGCTTCAAAGTCATTGCATACGACATGCGCGGGCACGGCCGGTGGTATCACAATCAGAAGACCTTCGATGAAGGCGATCACGTCAATTACAGCCGCAGTACAAACGACCTGATCGTGCTTCTCACGCACATTCGCGTCAAGTACCCGACCTTGCCTCTATTTTGCATCGGAGAAAGTATCGGTGGCGCGGTTTCTGTGCGCGCCGGCAGCGCCAATCCCGGCTTGGTTGACGGACTGGTCCTGGTCAGCCCAGGCAGTAAGCCTTGTACCTTCAACCCGGTCATGGTCGCCAAAGACTTCGCCAAAGGCATCACGCATTTGGACAAGCTCATGGATGTAACCCGCTACATCAAGCGCTATTCATCCGACGACAATCGCGTCACCAAAGAAATGGTCGACGACCCGCTCTCGCGTACAGAACTCACCGGCAAAGAAGTTCTGCAAACTGGCTATTTCATCAGCACCACACCTAAGTTCGCCAGCAAGCTTGCCGACCACGTTTCTGTTCTAATCGTGCAAGGCGAGGAAGATCGGATTGTTTCACCCAAGACAATCAAGACAATCTACAAAAATCTGCACGTGAAGAACAAAGCAATCGTCTACCTTCCTGATTGCGGTCACGTACTTTTGGGAACTTCGTTCTTAAAACCACAGGTAGTGTCATCTATATCGAACTGGCTTGTAAAACGCTCAAAGGAAAAGGCGGCGGACATTACAGCCACTCACAAGAAGACCCCACAAGGCTAATCGGACTTACGGACACCGGTTTTCGGGCGGAAAAGTGGGCTGACTGACTCTTAGGGTTGGTTGCGCTGCTAAAATGGGAATATAAATCCCTGGCATCCCGGTCCGCCTTACTACACAACAGCTGCCGCCCTATTCCCGTTGCGGCGTGAGGATCTATGTCTAAGACCGTCACTCTAATGGAAGCTTTGTTGAAGGATCCAGCCGTGAGCGTCCGCGAGCACGTGGTGGAGAGCGCTTCCCCCCATATCTCCAACGCCAAACAGACCTTTGAGGGCAAGTACGAGACGCTGGTAAGCGAAATCGGCAAAGAATGGGGTTACCCAATCTTCAACAGCACCTTTGACGACCCGGAAAATCCGAAGGCGGTTGCCCCGGCGTGGTCGGTCGGCAGCCCCAAGGACGGCGGAGAAGCAAAAACGCTAAAGCTGTCTTACTGGAAGCGCGATAACATCATCAATTACATCTTGCTGCGCACGGAAGTGGATCCGCAGAAGAACAATAGACCTCTGTACTACGAAATTGTTATCGGCGGAAAACGCCGGATTTCGGAAGGAAACGTCAAAGTGGATGGACTGAGGCAGCAAAAGCCCAGCATCTGGGGAACGATCAGATCCTGGTTCGTCTGGGGTTAGAACAGCTGTTTTTCAAACGAAAAAGGCCACTCGTTTTCCAAACCGCACAGTGCGTCCGTGTCTGAACGACTTTGTGCACCCGGCTGTATAAGGTTCTAGTTCGCTTTGACGTGTGTCAGATTGACGTCTACGCTGGACGCTTCGGCAAGTACTTTGACGCGCCCCAAGCGGCGCAGAACATCCTTCTTCACAGAGTTGTTCGTAATTTGCCTGGCAAACGGAACATGCACACCAGTTTCCAGATAGGTGGAAAGTCTGAGTTCGGTCTTGCGTCCACCTTCGAGCGGAGTAAGTGTCCAGCAGCCTTCGAAGCGTTTGAACTTGTCTGAACTCATCAGATGATACTCGATGCTGCGCGGTGAGCTCTCAATCTCTTTGTACATGCATTTTGCACTGCCGATAACAGGCAATCCGGAAAAGTTTTCGTCAATCACGGCTTCGGCGCCGATGTAGGAGACCTGCTTGCGTGCGGGATCTACCTGACGTTGCATCTTGATCGCTTCGTAAACTTGCTGGGGAGAAGCTTCCACCATCACAGTCGAAAAAACGCTGTCCGTTTGGACATTGCCTGCCGCCATCGCTGGTGATACCAGTAAGGTCGTAGTAAGGGCAATTAGAGAAACCTTTGTCGGAAAAAATCTGTTCACGTGCATAACTACCGCCCAAAGCACCAGCTGGTGCTAGAACCTAACGCCCTTCTTGTTTGTAATTTACCCAAATGAAAGGTTGAATAACGTTATTGACATCCCGCGGTTCAAATTTGTTTCCTCGAGCACAATCGAGAAACCATGCGGGTTCCAGGAGAACCTCGCGGTTTGCCTATCCCCCCGACTTGCAGAAGGTTTACAAGCGGAAGCGATAAAAAGGGCTGCTTCTAACAGCCCTTTTGCACAAACACTCAACGAGAAAGACCCGCACAACCATGCGGATTTCAACTACTTCTTCGGTTTCTCGTCGGTCTTAGCCTCGGTCGACTTTGCAGTATTCTTCTCGGCGCTGCCGTTGCCCGGAGCAGAGGCGGTCGAAGTGGCAGAAGTTCCGGGAGCGGCTGCACTGGCAGCCGGTGGCACAGACGCAGCAGGAGCACCAGCAGCGGCTTGTGGCGCGGCTCCAGATGAGTCACTCGGTGCTGCCGCGCCGGTCGATGTAGAGGCACTACCAGGCGGCGGCGGGTTGATCACTTCATTGAAAGCCTGCACCAATAGAGCATTTTCAGGTGCTGATTCTGCTAACTTTGCACCCTCTTTGGCCATCGTATCTGCCTCAGCGTTGTTTCCATTCTGCTTCAACGCACCAGCTAGTTTCAGCATTGCGCCGAGCGCTTCCGGGTTGGTGTCGCCCAGTTTACGCTTCTTGAGCTGGTAAATCTGACGGTAGGCATTGATGGCATCAGGCATTTTGTTCTGCGCAACACAAGTCTCAGCCACATGAGCCAGGATAGGGCACATCTCGTAGGCACCGGCTCCATAGAGGCGAACGGCGCAAGCGATCTGCCTTCTATAAGCAGCTTCCGCCTGGGGCAACTTATTCTGTTTGGTGCACAGCGCGCCAATCTTGCCATAAATGACAAATACTGCCGGATCTTTGGTGCCCCAGACTTGCTCTCTCATTTGTGCGGAGCCACGGTACCAAGCCTCAGCTTCAGCCAACTTACCGGCTTTCTCTCGCTTCTGCGCTTCGGAAAAATAGTGATTAGCCTTGTCGGCTATGTTTTTGGCAATCACCCGGCTGTCCCCGACAAGGGGCAGTGCCGAGCCGGCTCCGGCTGATTGGCCGCCAGTTATTTTGTCCAGGCTACCAGCTCCATAGAGATTGGTTAGAGCACCCTGGTGTCCGGTCGGGACGTTTCTAGGTGTGCCCATAAGTCCGCCGTACTCGCTAATCCCCTGCGCTACGACGGGCAGACTGAGAAAGGCAAACGTAAGCGAAAACAATGTCGTACTCATAACCAATGGTCTCCAGGTCAAAGGCAAATTGTCTCTTTGCATCTCTGTCACCGCCATTTTGGGTTCCAAAATTATCGGAACGGGAGGTTGTAAGGGGTTCTTCTACTAATAGTGTAACGCGCCGATAGCGGGAACAAATAGCCAGGTGGCGGCATCTTCGCAACCGTCTATATTCTCATCTTAAAGGAAGGTGTTTTGGGCACAATGGTCGTATGGAATCTGGTGTAATCGAGAGATGGCGTCTGTGCGGAAAAAACAATTACCAATAAAAACGGCATGCTTTCTGGTCTGTCAGACCATGGCATTTTTGCTGACTTGTCTCTTAGGTGCATCAGCAGAGGTTATCCGTGAGGACGAACCAAAGATCGCCAAAGACATCAAACAACCTGTTTACCATTGGGTGGATAAAGAAAAGCCGTTGCACGGCTTAATTGTGGCTATTCATGGAGCGACTCTTCACGGCGGCGCCTTTGATCCGATGGCACGCAAACTGGCAGAGCAGGGCTACGAGACCTATGCTCCCGATTTGCGGGGCTTCGGCAGATGGTGCACCGATGGCGGCAAGACTATTCCGGAAGGCGAAATTGCCTTTTATCGCAGCCGCGAAGACATCGTCGGTCTGATTCTCGCATTACGCGAGCAACGCCCGAACGTTCCTATCTATATGATGGGCGAGAGCCTCGGCGCCAATCTATCTCTTTGGATAGCCAGCGTTCATCCAAATCTCATTGATGGTGTCGTGATTGCCAGCCCCTGCAGCAGCCGGCGCTCAGGCATGAGTCCGACACTGGTTGCAGACTTCGCCAAATTCTGGGTCAATATGAAGCGTAACATCCCGCTCGAGCCTTATGCGAAGCGCTTCTTGTCGGAAGACCCCAAAGTCACAGAAGGCTATATCAAAGACCCTGGCAATCGCAAGACGATGACCTTTTGGGAATCGATGCAGAGCATGCACGTCAATAAGTCGAGCTTGATGTACGTAGACCAAATCCCTTCCAAAATGCATATCTTGTGCATCGTCGGAGAGAACGACAAGCTCTACAAAGCTTCAGCCGCCAAAGAGCTGATGAAGCGCATCCCGTCTCCCAGTGCGCGTTTGATTGTGCTCAAGAATCGCGGACACATTCACTTCGAGACACCGTACATCAAAGACGATGTGATGCAGGACGTAACCAACTGGCTGACAGATATGACCGGTCAGAAAACAGCTGAAAACAACGTGCACGGCGAAGGTACCGTGATGGGAAAGAAACTGTGAAACCTTAACGGCTACTGCTTCGTTATTGTTACGACAGCAAGCTTGCCGTTGTCTTTTCTTATGCCCAAGAGCAGTTTGAAAACAAATGGAGTCGCTTTGCCGAGCGGCTTTTGCAATTCGCCGGTCACCGTAACTGGAATCAAGCCGTTCGATGTGACATCGCCCTGTTCTACTCGTTTGATTTCCACCGCGTCAGGCGTTTTGCTCTTTGCGAACTTAACAGTCCTGGCCTTCAACTCTTTCAAGTTTTTCGCCAATACTCCAGCTTTCACCATGCTTTGAACGCAGCCCGGCGAAGCGACTTGTCGCAATACTTTCTGCGAATTTTCATATGTCTTTGGGTCGTTATCGAGGTAATGGGTGACAAAGTCTGAGCAGACTTCGTTGACATTGCCGACGTTCGATTTTACGCGAGGGACAGAAATCTGCTGGCACGCGGTCAGTGTCACCGCAATCACCAGACCAATCGCAATCATTTGAACAGTGTAGAACTTCATTGAAACCGCCCTGTACTTCACAACTAGCTGTTTCCCTTGTGGGAAAGTATAGCCGCAAACATGGTGTAATAAACTGAACTTCTATTAGCTGTTCAAAGAGTGCTCAGATGCCCGGCAAGAATTTTTGTACAACCACTCTGATAATTATGGCGCTCATCTTTCCGTCGTGCGCTCAAGCTGAGTCGAATGCGCCGGAGTTATTGGAAGGCGCAAGAAAAATGCGCCAGTATGAGCGTTTTGAACCGGCGCTGCAAATGATCGATAAGGCAATTGCTAAAGAACCAAAGAATGGCACTCTCTATTTGGAGAAAGCGCGCATATACGACGATATGGGTAAAGACGCTGATGCGCTAACCTTTTATGCAAAGACAATTCAACTTTCACCGAAAAATTTTGAAGCATACAGAGCCCGCGGAGATTTGTATGTTTCCACCAAGCAATTTGAAAAGGCGATAACAGACTATTCAAAAGCAATAGAAATCATCCCCGATGCGAAAAGTGCATATGGAGATAGAGCGCGTGTCTACGAATTGATGAAGAATTATCCGAAGGCGATTGAAGATTTCACCCAAGCAATCAAATATACAAGACCAGTTCGAGATTGGCTGTACAACCACAGAGCAAAGTGCTTCGAGAATTTGAAACAGTATGATAAAGCAGTCAAAGACTACGATCTGGCAATCAAAATAAAGCCGGCCAGCTACGAAGCAATTCACGGACGCGCGCAGATGTATGTCTATCTCGGCAAATCCGATCTCGCGATTGTCGATTACACCAATTTGCTAAAAGTCCATCCGGACGACCCAGATGCCTACATCAAGCGCGGCGACATTTATTTCAGAAAAGGCGAAAGCAACAAAGCCTTGCATGATTACAACGAAGCCATGAAATTAGAGATCGATGAATCTCCGCACCTTCACGAAAAGCGGGCGCAAGTGTTTCGCAAGCTTGGCAAAAACGACCTGGCAGCACAGGAAGATAAGAAGGCCTTGCAACTGCGACGCAGTATAGCTATCCCGAAGATCTAGTGATTATCAGCTCGTCATCATCGCGATAACCTTGATCGCGTTCCAGCAATTCATCAAGCATCCAATCAAAAATTGTGTGAGCACCATCTTCAGGGTGCAATTCGTCTTTCATGAACTTTGTGCCTCGATGCGGCGGTGCCCCATCGACAAAAGTCACATGGTCGATATTCCTAAACACACGTCCCAGGCGAATATCAAGGTGTGGACGGAGGCTTGGCAGATCATCCTCTTTGAGGATTGGATAGTCTCTCACCACTTGCGGTGGCAAAAACAGCGCACTGGCGATGGGCGTAATGCCGTCATTGAGCGCAAATTTCTTTGTGCTCAATCCGGACTCATCGGCGGCCTTAACCTTTCCGATCTTGGTGCTCAGCACTTTCAAGGCTGGCTGTTCGCGTCCTAATTGAGCAGGCATTCGTACAGTGAGAAAACGATATGGAGCAAGTATGTAAGATTCCAGACGCCTCTTCTTGGTCATACAAAGCACTTCCGGCGTCACCAGATAACCCGCATAAGCGATAATCTTGGCCTTGTCGACACCGCTCTCATTGATCTTGCGAAGAACGCTGCCGCTATCCTTTTCAGGAGTCAGGTTGCCCTTTGGTCCGATGGGCGTAAGTCCCTTGAATGAACCAATCGCAGGAATGCCTCCGTCGAGGTTATCCCACTTCAAATCGGCTTGATAATTCTTGTGCTTGCTGAAGTAAAGCCTGTAGTCGACTGCATCCATCATCCTTGTGAACGGTCCGAATTTGTGTTGCAGAAGGCTGTACTGATACCAGTCAGCAGAAAAGAGGGGAGATCCGTGAAATGGTGTGCCCATACAAATTGCTCTGTCGACGCAGTCGTCCACTTCCGGATCAGTAATTGCGCCCTGCACGACATTGCCGCCCATGCTGAGAGCCATGATGGTGATCGGCTTACCTGCACCTTTGGCAAGTTCAGGAATCAGTTTTTTCGCTTGCTCGATCTCGTCGTTTAAAGAGTCGGTGGTGTCATATCGCAGCAAGAACACTTTGAATTTCTTCTTGAATTGAGGCTCTGCATCAAAGTAGGCAAGCACTTTATCCCAGCGGAACATGTCTTGATACTCTCCGCCGCCGCCGTGAATAAGCAGCAGCACCTCACGCCCTTTAAGCGGCGAATGGTCCTGCTGAAATACTTCCAGGCGCTCCGGCTTTTGCTTGAACACATCGCCCGGATTTAGAACGGGCATGTGAAATATCAATTCTCTGTCGTTGGGATCGACTTTTATATGAACAGGCGCTTTCTTGTTATCTTCCTGCTTCACCTGAGTCACGGAAGAAACGGCTGCATCCATCTCTTTTGTCTCTGCATGAGCACGGTTCGCACTTGCAAAACCCAAAAGCAAAAGCGCAGATAAACAAGCGACGCGAACAATCGTTCTCGATGGACTTTCCACGTTTTGCAAAATCACTCTACCACCCTCAACCTGAAGGCTATTTACCCGTCTTTGCAGTCGCTTCCACAGTCTTATCGTCCAAGGTTAGTATTTGTCCGTCGACAAGCACGCGCTCAACTGAAAGGTTCACCGGATTCCATATCACCAGGTCGGCAAATTTCCCGACTTCAATATGTCCGACTTTCTCATCGAGCCTCAATGCGCGCGCCGGGTTGTAACTGGCCATACGAACAGCAGTTTGGAAGGAAGCACTTTGCCATTGCACACAGTTGCGCACAGCATCAGCAAGATGAATGGAAGACCCCACCAGTCCACCACCAGTGGTACCAATCCTTGCAGCATCAGTGACCAGGATAGCTCTGCGAGGTCCTTTCAGTCGCAGTATCAGTGACACCGTCTCCGGTGCCAAATGCAATCCGTCGGCAATCAAGCAACAGGTCACTCGATCATCCATCAAAGCTGCACCAGCGGCGCCAGGATCTCTATGGTGCAACGGAGCCATCGCATTAAATGTGTGCGTCATCATTCGAACACCAGCGTCAAACGCTTTGCGAGCTTCGTCAAGATTGGCATTCGAATGTCCAAGGGAGGCTACAACTCCATTGTTTTGCAAGAATTGCAACGCCTCACCATCGGGGTCCAGCTCGGTCGCGACAGTCATCAGCGAAACACCGGGCTTTATCAGCCGCTTTAAAACATCTATGCTGAATGGTTGCAAATGCTCGGGTGGATGGACACCCGGGCGTTTTGGCGACAGACATGGACCTTCCAGATGAATGCCGGGCATACGCGCCGACAGCCCCTTGGCGAGCGCCAAATTTCCATTTACTGCGTGCTTGTTCAGCCAATCGATATTCTCAACCAGATGGTCGATCGCGGCTGTAATCAGCGTAGGCAGGAAGGTCGTAACACCGCCCACAGCCTGCTCTCTGGTAAACTTCTCCAGCTCCTGCTCGGTCGGTTTACCCCAAAAATCGAGGGCCGGTCCACCGTTCAATTGCAAATCGATAAGCCCCGGAGTGACCAGCCTGCCTGATACATCGAGGTTCTCAAACGCCGGCGTGGACTGCTCTTGAGGGACGATTGCGGTTATCAGACCACCCTCTATAAGAATGTCGGCAAAGCGCACCTCAAGAGGGGTAATGACCTGCCCACCTACCAAACGAAGCTTTTTCATACTTTTATCGAAGGACTCGCTAGACTAAAGGAGGCGGTTCGCCGTTCCTTGATTGGCTCCCAGAAACTCTGGGAATAGTAATGGGTGGCACAGCGGTATACAAGGCCTGGAAACAAGAATGGTTCCTGACGGAAATTTGGCGGTTAACCCGCAAACCGGACAACAAGTCGATGTTCGTGCGTTGATGGCGAAGGTCGTCGAACTGCAAGAGCAGCTTTTGGCGCAACAGGAAAAGGCTTTGGTCCTTTCCGCCCAGGCAAGAGAACTCGACCGCACAGCCAGAGATATTGACGACGTCAAGGCAGAGCTGGCCTCGCAGGGTATTCTTCTAGCTGACAAGACCAGAGAAAACAAGCAGCTGCACCAGGAATTGACCAAGGTTACTGCGCTTCTGGATACGAAACTGAACGAAACAGAAGAGCTGAAGGCCGCTGTTCAAGACCTTCAACATCAATTGAAAACGCGCGAGCAAGAAAGAGATTTGCTGGCCGTTATGCTCAATGAGGCGGAAAACAACCAGCGCAGGCTGGAAGCCGTAATCGGCGAAATCACCGCCCACATGAACGCCAAGGAAAAAGAAGGCTGGTTGGGCCGCTTTAAGAAGCAATAGCCTGAAGAAAACAGGTTAGTTCTCCAAGTGCTTTCGCTGTGCCGAATGCTTTGTATGATTCCGCTTTGTTCTTTAGAACGTGGACGAGGAATTGTCCTGTGCCGGCAAATCTTGCGACGGCGCACTAGGTGCCGGAATTCGTGTGCTTCCAGGCATCTGCGTGTTGTCTAGCAAATCTGCCGCATCTTGCTGACTTATACCGCTAATAGCGCCGGCAGAGCTTTTCTGAGCGGTCTGTCCTGGTTGACCAAATTGTCCGGCTTGCCCAGGATCGACCAGCGGAGGTAGTTTTTTAGCACCAATCAGCTGTTTCACAATTCCTGCAGTACCACTGATATCAACTTCTGTATTGCGCCGCCCTAAGCCAAAAAATCCCTTCTTCGACGTTATCGAATCGCCAAGGATTGTCTTTCCTTCGTACTGTGTTCCGCCAAACAAGCCTTTTTTCTTCTTGACGCCGTTGCCGAAAAAAGACACCTCAGTCTCTTGAGTAGTACCGAATAAGCCACTCTTCTTGCGAGAAATCTTGTTGCCGCGCTTGTCAGTTATAGACTGTTCTTGACCGCCAAAGAATCCTTTCTTGAGTACCATTTCCGTACCGCTGCCGGTTTTGATCGTCACGTTGCCCCTGTCAGCAAAAGCTGCCTGGGTGGCGCTCGTTGCAGAAATGTTGAGCAAAACTAAGAAAGCTATCGTTTTGGAAAACTGTTTCACCACTACACCCCTGCAATTGTCAGCAATTTGGAAACCTAATCAAATGGTAACTGCGAGACACTCACGGAGCGCTGCATATGCCTTCTGACACTGGTGCGAAAATTTTTGTTCCCCATTCCTGAAGAAAACCTGCGCAAATGAAGAAGCCGGGCTAACTGAGATACAATCTTAGGCGCATTACGGCAGGCAAAATTCAAAACTGGTGTGACGATAGATTTGGATACTTTAACTAAAGACCTACTTTCTGGAGACAGACGCGCGCTGGCACGAGCAATCAGCCTCGTGGAAAACGGCGGTCCGCAAGCGACACAGCTTGTGAAACAACTCTACCCTCAGTCGGGACGTGCACATCTAATTGGCGTAACCGGCTCGCCAGGCGTCGGGAAGTCGACTCTAGTAGATGCGTTGATAACGCAGATGCGCAAAGCAAACTTGAAAGTGGGCGTATTGGCTGTAGATCCGTCCAGTCCTTTCACCGGTGGAGCCATTCTCGGTGATCGCATTCGCATGCAAGCCCACACGCTCGATCGCTCCGTCTTCATCAGATCTATGGCTAATCGTGGGCATTCCGGCGGCATCGCTATGGGTACCTACGATGCGGTGCGCATGCTGGAAGCATCCGGATATGATGTTGTGATTATTGAAACAGTGGGAGTGGGACAAAGCGAGCTAGCCATCGCGCAAGCCGCGGACACAACAATTCTGGTTCTCATGCCCGGCTCGGGTGACGATGTTCAGGCAATCAAATCAGGCATCATGGAAATCGGTGACATCTTTGTTGTAAACAAGGGCGATTTGCCCGGTGCTAACAAGACAGCAACCGACATTACTGCAAGTTTGGAACTGGCAACATTTTCAAACGATTGGCGCCCACCCGTAATTACCTGTGTAGCGGAAACCAACGAAGGTGTCGACAAAGTCTGGGAAGCCGCGAAACAACATAGAGAATTTTTGCAATCATCAGGTGAGTTGAAAACACGCCGAAAATCAAAAGTACAAGCAGAACTGGCTGAACTAGTCGCAGGCATGGCGCGCGACAACCTCAAGACTGCACTTGAAACTCCGGGTGAAAACCAGAAGATGCTCAGCCAGGTAGTTGATCATGAAGTTGATCCACATTCTGCTGCCGAGACTTTGGCAAAGCATCTTTTCGGCGGCGCGTCGAAACAATAGCTCAACGACTCCCAAAACCCGCGGCATAGAAGCTTGCAAGACACTCTCATGTGTTTTTCACGTGTTGGGACATAGACTGGCGGAAATTAAACGAATGCCGCCCCTTCATCTCAGCCTAACTTTCCCTCGTGCCAGAGACACGAGACAGACCCTTTAGATTTTCGAACACAGGAGTGACTGGTCATGGCTTCTGATACATGCAAAATACAAGACGATCCGCTGGTCAAAGACAAATCAGATCAAGTCAAAGCCGGTGGAATCTGGGGAAAACTTGCCGCTGAATACGGGTCAATGCCAATGATGCCTTGTGACAAGAAGGCAGAACCAAGCGCAGTGGAATTTCCGCCTATATTTGAATCCGAAGGCAGCGCCAGTAAATCTGACGACAATCCAGGTAATGCTTACATTTTCAAACATCGGGCTGAGCCTGATTTCATGAGGTTCAAACGCGCCAAAGAATTTTCACCGAAAGACTAGTCGCTCGTTTCACACGTTTCTTCCCTAAAGAGGGGGTGCCAATTGGCGATTGAAAACACTGGAGAACACCAGCGCGAATCGGTTCACGCAGGAGCACAAATTCGAGTCACTGATTTACTTGAACATGGCAGTTATCCGCATCGATTCAATGATTATCAACTGCCCAAAGATTTCGCCTCAGGGCGATCGGACGAGCAGTATTTATACTTTGGAGAAACAGCAACAGCAGGCAGCGCCATGGAACAGGCGGTACAGAAGGACGCAAGAACAGAATTCCCAAGCGTGTCCGACCTTTTTGCAACAGATGAAGAATTTCGCGAACGAAATGCTCAGCGCGTACGCACCACAGCAGCCGAAATTGTTCATCACAACTTGCTCGGATTTTCTGAATACGTTCAAAATCCGACGGGCTTCGACAAGTCGAGGTTGAGCGAAGAGATAGGCATTGTTGACAGAGCATGGGGCAGACTAAGTGAAGCCCAGCAACGCCTAATCCGAAAAGATCTATTCAATCCCGGTGGTGGGCAAAAGCACTTGAAGGCGTTTGAGGCAAGTGTCTGCGAGGACTTGATGAGAGTTCGCATGGATCAAATGGCCGCGATTCGTCATATTGTCAGCAACATTCGCAACGGGCTGTCTACGAGCGCTTAATTGTTTCCTTCAATCACCAGCACAAGCAATCGAACGCTTCGAATCTTGTGAAAAAACAACTTCAGCTTTCAGACTTGGCAGCAGCATTTCGATTCCAAATCAGATAGGCGGGTAAACCGGATAGGATAATCAGCAAACCGGCACCACTGTATCCAGGCGACTGGCAAATTTGTCCGATCATCACGACTGACGTCAGCACCACATACAGTGCCGGAAGAAACGGATAAAGCGGAACTTTATATGGGCGTTCGGCATTTGGATATTTCTTGCGCATCACGAATAGTCCGGCGACTGTTAGAACATAGAACAGCAAAGCGGCGAACATGACATATTCGAGCAATTTGCTGTACTGACCGGAAAGGCAGAGCAAACAAGACCACGCACCTTGCATAATCAAACCGAATGTAGGGACGTGAGTATTGGCGTTCAACTCGCCGCATTTCTTGAAGAACAAACCGTCTCGCGCCATTGCGTAATATGCTCGCGGACCAGCCAGAATTATCCCGTTCAATGCACCAAAGGTCGAAATCATGATGGCGGCAGCCATTATGTAAACACCGGCCGAGCCGAAGATAATCTCTGCCGCAGCTGTTCCTACACGATCTTCGGCTGCAAATTGAATACCGCGAGAAATGACGTCTGCGCCGCCTTCCGTACCTTTGAGCGGAATCAAGAGCATGTATACGACATTGGTCAATAAATAGAGAAGTGAAACCAGAGCAGTTCCCAACATCAAACTGCGCGGCAATGTTTTAGTCGGCTCCTTCACTTCCTCACCGGTGAAAGTGAGGTTGTTCCACGCGTCGCTGGAAAAGAGAGGACCGACCATGGCAAGCGAAATTACACCGATTAGAGTCATGCCTTCCAGCGCATTACCTTTCAAATCCACTGGACTGAAAAACGTTGTGAATGACGAAAAATTGGCTTGCACTCCATTGAATTTGCCAAAGCTCAAAGCACCCAGCACGATTAGCAAACCAAGAGCGGCGACTTTGGTCATTGTGAAAGTCGTTTGGATCAGCTTGGCCGCGGTAATCCCTCGACAGTTAATGGCAGTCAAGAGCACGACTACAAGTATTGATACCAACTGCAGTGCAGTGAACGAGTAATCGCCAACCGAGAAAAAGACCGTCTGCTTCGAAACAGCCGGCACGAAGACGCCGAGGAATTTGGCAAAGGCTACCCCGACTGCGGCAATGGTGCCTGCCTGAATGACCATGAATAGCGTCCATCCATATAAGAATGCCGCCAGCTTGCCAAACGACTCACGCAAGAAGACATACTGTCCACCCGCTTCCGGATGCATAGCAGATAGCTCGGAGTAGCACACTGCACCTACGACTGTGAGAATGCCCGACAAAAGCCAGGCGAGAAGAACCCAACCGGGTGAACCTAATAAGCGGGATGCTTCCGCAGATACAATGAATATGCCTGATCCGATCATCGAGCCAACGACAACCGCAGTGGAGTCAAGCAGCCCCATTGCTCGCGTAAAGTGCACAGGCTGCGGGTTTTGCTCAGAGGACATTGGAGACATATCGATCGGGATCCTCGAAAAATATTCGGTTTATCAAAACTCTCTTATCTTTTACGAAATACGCGATGGCCGCGGAGATAGCTAGTTCCTTACTCTTCTGTCATCGAATAAATCGACTGATGTATATCCACTCAGTATCTCAACTGGCTTGACGTGCGGGTTTCCAGCTCATACGATTTGTAAACGAATCAAATCAATACCGATTCGCCGACTATAACAATGATTCAGGACGCGGTGTGAACTCCCATGTCTAAAATAGCTATCATCAGTCAACCGGACCAAGGCGTACTTATAGATGTGGGCGGCTGCGCTTCCATGCAAGAAGCAGTAAGTCACCTGTCGTCGACTCTTCAGGTTTCCAGTCAATTCTGGAAGGGCGTCAATGTGGCGCTCAATCTTGGAGATTTGGAGCTGACGTCCACACAAGTTGCGCATATACTCGCGCTCGCAAAGGGCGTTGGCGTGTATCCGTACCAAGTTTTTGCGCAACAACCACTCACCCGTGGTGCGCTTTTGGAGCATGGAGTCATTTTGGGTGATGGAAAACCTATGACACTACCCGCGATGACCATTAAGGTTCCGGAAAACCCGCAAGAAGATGAATGGGTAGACGAATCGGTGAACATCGATGAAGAATCGACGGTTACCGTTTTCTACGAACCCAGCGAAAATCAATTGATCACAGAAGACGTCCCATCGGATGGCCCCGAAGCTCAAGTTGATTTCGCACCAAAAGCCGAAACCTCTCCCCCCTCTACTTCCTCACCTAAATCTGAAAAGACCGAGAAAAACTCCAAGTCTGCCAAGGCTAAGGAGAAAGTAGAAGGTTCAGTTCATGCCGGCGTTATGTACCTGAGACAGACGTTACGTTCTGGACAAAGCGTCAGTCACCAGGGTCACCTCGTGATCATCGGAGACGTCAACCCTGGCGCCGAAGTGGTGGCGGACGGCGATATCACCGTATGGGGCGCACTCAGAGGCATCGCACGCGCCGGAGTGGGCGGCAACAACGATGCTGAAATTCGAGCACTGCGCCTGCAACCGATCCAAATTCGCATCGGCGAGTCGTTTGCTCGCTCGCCCGATAAGAATAGGCTCCATTACGACAATCACCATGGGCCGGAAACAGCTCGTGTGGTTGACGGAAAGATCAAGGTGTTCAAATTCAATCCACAGTTTTGATGAGTTTTTCCAGGTAGTCCCCCAACTAATTTAACTGAGTAACTGCAAGCCAAACGGGTAAACAGAATGAGTGGTCGAGTAATAGTAATAACGTCAGGAAAAGGCGGCGTCGGTAAAACCACCGCGTCCGCAAACATAGGCGTAGCGCTCGCTAATACAGGAGCGAGTGTCTGCCTAGTCGATATGGACATCGGATTGCGTAACCTCGACATTTTGATGGGGTTAGAAAATCGCGTCGTCTACAACCTGGTAGATGTCGTTGAAGAACGCTGCAAGCTGCGGCAAGCGCTTGTTAAAGACAAACGCATGCCCAACTTGAATCTGTTGCCAGCTGCTCAGACCCGCGACAAAACCGCGGTTGACGCCGACCAGATGAAGAAGCTCTGCGAAGAGTTGAAGTCGATGTTCGACTTCGTTCTTATCGACAGTCCGGCCGGTATCGAAAGCGGATTCCAAAACGCCATTGCAGGCGCGGAAGAAGCAATCGTTATCACCACTCCCGAAATGTCCGCTGTTCGCGACGCCGATCGCATCATCGGTCTTTTGGAAGCGCGCAAAGACGAAATCACGCAATATCGCCTGGTGCTTAACCGCCTCAGACCGAAGATGGTTGCCAACGCCGACATGATGGGCGTTGATGATGTGCTCGAGATTCTCTCGATCAAACTCTTGGGCGTAGTGCCTGAAGACGAAGACATCATCATCTCCACCAACAAAGGCGAGCCTGTTTCCGGCACGGACAACACCCGCTCCGGACTGGCATTCCGCAATATCGCCCGCCGCTTGCGTGGTGAAGAGGTTCCCTTCATGGACCTGGAAGCGAAGAACGATACTTGGGTAACCAAGATTGTCAATTTCTTCAATCCGGTTCGCGTGTAATTGGAGGAACCTAGATAAATGCAACTTTTAGACTGGCTATTTAAGGTTCCCAACGGAACAGCCGCAGTCACGGCGAAAGACCGCATGCGCACGATGCTCGTGCATGACCGTCTTGAACTGCCTGCAGGCAAATTGGAAGTTCTGGAAGAAGAATTGACGGCAGTAGTCGCCCGGTATTTCGATTTAGAACCGGACACTACCAGGTTCGACCTTCAGCAAATGGATCGCAAGGCGGCATTGATTGCCAATTTCCGCCTCGTCCGCTCCAAGTGCTAAGAATCTGAAAGAACGGAATACCCGCCGTTCGACTGAAAGGGTCAGTGCCCTCATTGACCCGATTGCGAGACCGCTGGACATTCTTCAAATCAGAATGATGTCAAGCGACGACAGTCAGAAAACGTCAATTCAAATTCAAGAGACGGAGAAGCGGTTGTTTCTCCGTCTCTTTTTCTAATTTTCTGCATGGGCTGCCATAATTATAGGCGCGGCCTATTATGCCGCCCTCTTTGAAGGAAGTTTGTGAACTCCCCACTTTCCAGACCACTGCCTATCAACGTCGCGCTCAAGCAGATTTTCGGCTTCGTCACCGGAATCGACTGGCTGATTCTCGCTTGCACTTTCTTTCTGATTTTCATTGGACTGAGCACTCTCAAGTATTCAGTTCACACTGCCGGTTACTACCAAAAGCAGCTTGAATTCGCCTGGGTCGGGCTGGCGCTCATGGTATTTTTCAGCCGCATGCCCTACAAAATCTTGACCAACAAATGGACCGTGCCGATTATGTACGTCGTCAATTTGATTCTTTTGGTCGCGGTTATGGTCAAGGGGCACTCGGCGCAAGGTGCCCAGCGTTGGCTGGCTTTGGGTCCAATTACCCTGCAGCCGTCTGAAATCGCCAAACTTGTCGTCATCTTTACTCTATCCGCCTGGATGAGCACGCGTCCGATTCGCTCTTTCTTCGACATCTTCAAGGTCCTGGCTATCATCCTTCCGCCTGCAGTGCTGGTTTTCAAACAGCCTGACCTTGGTACTTCGCTCACTTTCGGCGCTGTTTTCTTCGGCATGACGTTCTGGGCAGGCGCCACCATATGTGATGTCCTGGCGCTGACCTCCCCGCTGATCAGTTTGATTCTCAACGCCGTCAATCCAACCTGGTGGCTTTATTTCATCGGCGTTCTTGGTGTCGTACTCCTGCTTTTCTGGCGAACCTCCAACTGGAACTTCTGGATTCGCTTGCTGATGGTCTTGATCATTTGCGGCGGCAATTATGCAGCCGGCGAAATGCGCCCACACATGTGGGGACTTTTGAAAGAGTATCAACAGAAGCGTCTGACCAGTTTCGTCAATCCTTATGATGACCCGCGCGGCTCCGGATATCACATCCTGCAAAGTCTCATCGCCATTGGTTCAGGCGGTCCTGAAGGCGCCGGTCTGGGCAAAGGCAATCAAAGTCAGGGCGCGTTCATTCCTGAGCGGCATACTGACTTTATTTTCGCGGTTGTAGGCGAAGAATGGGGATTCAAATTCACAGCCCTCGTCGTTCTCGCATACGCCTGCATTTGCATTCGCGCTCTGATGATCGCCCACCAAGCTCGAGGAGAACCGGCGGGCAGTCTCATGGCACTTGGGCTCATGTGCATGTTTCTTTTCCACGTTTTTCTCAATATCGGCATGGTCATTGGCATTATGCCAGTCGCCGGTGTGCCTTTGCCCTTTCTCAGCTATGGGGGCACGGCTCTCTTGGTGGACATGTCTTCGATCGGATTTCTCCTATCGATAAAACGTCTGAATCCACCGGAACGCAAGGAAGAGTGGACGGTTTAGCGCAACCTTTCATTTCATTGATTGTTGAATACTGCATACTCGACCGGGTAAAAAACAATTGGAGGAGGTCGAAACGCCCTCTGACATTGCCGGCTTGGGGAGTGCTTTCTGAATGAAGAAGCTACAGGCGAAACTCTTGGTTTTCCTTGTCTTGGTTCTCTTTTCGGGATTTGCCCGGCAAGCTGCGATGGCGGGTGAAGAGTATACGCAAGGAGTGAAACTGCTAGGGCAAAAGCGCTTTGACGAAGCTACAAAACTGCTCAAGAAGGCTGTCACAAACGAACCCAATAATTCAAATGCCTTGTACTACCTGGCTGTCGGGCAGCACTACCAGGGGAAAACGGCCGATGCGCTCGTCAATTACCAACTGATTCTCAAAAAATTTCCGGGCACTGATGCTGCCAATCGTGCCGCTCAGGTTGTCGGGTCAATACGATTGGCTCCTGGCACTACAGACGCCCAATGGTATCCAAAAGCGGCAACTGCAGGCGCGGGCACAAGCACACAGAATTCCGTAAGAACATACGCAGGCGCTGGTTCAAGCTCGTCTGTGCGCAGCTATTCGAGTTCCAACCTGCCTGACCAGGCGACTATTTTCTTTGAAAAGGGAGACGCCGAGCTGAAAGTAGACTGCTATATCAACAATCGCCCAATCAAAATGGTCTTCGACACCGGAGCCACGGGCATTGTCGTCGGCAAAAACCAGCTTCAGGAAATGGGCATCAGACCACCGGAGGGCGAGCCTACTGGGCAATCGGGCGGCTCGTCTAATGCCAGTTTGCAGTCCTACTGGCTGATGCCTGCAGATGTGAAAGTCGGGACAATACAGCGACAAAACTTCCCCGTTAAGGTGCTCTCGTACAATTCGGCACCGCCTTTGCTTGGACAATCGTTTATCCAAGACTTCGATTATTCGATTGACCGCAATGCCGGTGCCATCAGACTGAGGAAGAAAGGCAGCAGTAGCTCCGGCTCGGCGGGCACCGGCTACACCGTCCCTTTCACCTGGGAAGGTCCGAAGATGGTCGTCAACGTTGAAGTCAACGGGCGTCCGTATCCAATGTATTTCGACACCGGCAACTCTGCCTCAGCAATCAGCATGGGAATGAACGACGTGAAAGCGCTCAATCTCTCGACAGACGAAGGCGAAGCTGTCTCACATACCGGCGTAACGGGAAGCGGAAGCGGACTGAAGTTCAAGGTCAAACGCATCAAAATGGGACCAATAGAAAAGTACAACTGCGATGTCACAGCCAACTACAGTTCGCTTGGAAAACCGCTTGTCGGTCAGGATTTATACGAAGGTTATGAATACACGGTCGACAACGACCGAATGGTCATCCATTTCATCAGACGATAGCGAGGACGGACCGGGGCATCCCGCTCCAAGCCAGGTTTAAAAGACCGTAAACGCCAACCAGGCTTGTTTTTCAGTCTCCAGTTGTCGACAACCCTAAAATCGGCAACAAACCAACAACGATTCGGCAACATTGCGGCAACATTGGATGGCTAGTATAAGCCACAACAGAGCACGGCGCGATTCAAAGCCCGGGCTGCTGTCGTTTATTGTTCAAACGAACGAGGTTTGCTCATGGCACAACAAGAATCTGATGGCGGAAACACAAGCCGAAAGAAAGACAATGCACAAATAGCTCAAATCCGAGAAGGAAGTGTTGCGGGCCTCGATTCACCGGAATCGGAATACGAAGTTAACGGCATCATTGAGGCTATTCAGGACACATGGAGTGGACAGAATAAGCCCCTCTTCACAGACAGACAGAAGTCACTGAAGGAATTGTTTGAGATATACGATCGCTCACTTGAACACGAGAAGATGTATTCACAGTCACTTGAGTCAATTAAAGAATTCAATTTGCTGTCTGAAATGAGAAGCAAAATATTCGTAGCTGACGAAAATAGAGATGGAAACTTAAGTAGAAAGGAATTGAAGAGGGAAATTGATGACCTCAGTGAGAATTCCTATAGAACAGGTGATGCCGAAAATTATGTGCTGCAGAACTTCGCCAAGATATCTGGAGGAAGTGACACAACGACAGCAAAAGATCTGGAGCGCGCAGCGTTAAGTTCATTAACCCGCGCAATCCAAGCAGCCAGCAAGTCCTCAGTGGGACCCGAATTGCGCAGCGCTATTGTTGAATGGGAAGGCAATATTTTCCACAATCCAGAGGATGCGAAAAAAGCTCAAGATACATTGAATAAGGCTCTAGAAGGGACCGGCATAAAGGCAAACATTGAAATCTCGAAATTCAAAAATTACCTTGATGAAGAAGTTCCTCTGTCAACATTCACCTTGACTCACAATGGAAAAACACTCGATCAATTCTCATACATGAGTGGAATAGATGCGTACAGATCCCTCATTGATGGGCAATCGCACAGGGCTCGAGAAATCTTTGACACTGCCGATCCAACCAAAATGTACAGCCCTGAGATGACTAAACAACTGCAAGAAACAAAGGCTTTGCGAGAGCTCTTTGACTTCGCAGAGATCAAAGACGGAAACATTACGTTTAAAGATGCCGAAAACACGAAAGACGAAACAAACGGGCAAAGGTATGCTCGCAAGTACCTTCAAAACAACTTTGCAAAACTGGCAGTGATGGACGGAGATCCTGGTTCTGTTTCACGAGAAGACTTAAGAAACGCAATGATTGATTCGTTGGCAGCTTTGTCTGCCAGTTCGGTCGCGCGATACGGCTTGAAAACGTCATCGCTAGTCGAAGACATGCTGCGCACCGCATTGTTGGACCGCTTTGTCGGAGCAAGCAGGAAATTCGAGGACACTTTGAACGCAGCTTTGCAAAAGAAAGGTTATAGAGCTGAAATATCCGCTCGTGAGTTGAACCGAGTAAGGGATTACCCATATCTCGAAAGGCGAGAGGATTCAACGTTCTTGCGCAATATCTCCATCTACAAAGAAAACGATCCCGCTAACAAGAAAGACATTGGGATAATGATTCGTCCTCAATCCTCCCGCGACAGAATCAATCGTACGAAGCCAGTTCCTTTTATGCGTTAAGTGAGGTGACCACATGCCTGAGAAAGAAGTAGAAGTTTATGCAGCAGACAAAGCAAAACGCGAAGAAACAGCTATTGAGGATGACAATAAAGGTACGGCTGAAGGAAATCCTGCCAGCAATATTCACGATGAAGGTTGGAAGATTGACATACTATTCGAGGCAAAAAGCCAGTTTCAACATCTCGACAGATCTGGCGACTCACGAATTTCCAGGGAAGAGTTGAGACTTGCAATACCTAATCAACTCAGGCTGCAATCAAATTCCCCTGAAACACATTTACTGGAGAACTTCGCCAATCTCTCCGGAGGTAGCGGCTCGATTACAAAGACAGATGTTGACCGCGCCATTTTAGGCACTCTAACTGCGACGCTTGAGCATTCTCCAGTCGGCTCCAGACTCAACTTTGAAGCTCGCAGTGGAATCACACGATGGGCTGATTCTACAAATCACCGAAGAACAATCGACCTGCAAAACGAATTTAACGCCGCACTTTCAGGAAGTGGTAAACAGATAAGAATTGAGAAAATGAAATTCCTAAATCATCTTATCGAATATGTGCCTGCAACCAGGTTCACTCTGATGGAAGGAAATACAGTTGTGGACAGATTTTCCTCCATTTCAACAAGCAATGCTCTGCATTCACTGGTAATAGGGCAATCTACAAAAGGTGGGAGCACTATCTTCGAAAATCACATACCGAACAATAAAGAAGACTTTGAAATAAAGGAAAATCTGGTTGAAATTAGAGCATTACAGCATTTAATGCATGATCCAATTATTCAGAAGGATGGCGAAATCACTCTCGATGCCATGACTAAATACCAAAGTAGTTCGCAGGAGCAGAAATACTCGCAGTTTTTTCTTCAGTACAATTTTGGCAAACTCGCCGTGAAAACAGGATACCCAGCCAGCGTATCCAAAGAAGATCTTCGCAAAGAGATGGAAGAGTCTGTAAGCAAACTGATTGCCAAGTCACTTTCACGAAGCAAGAAGGAGAGTGATGATTTGATTGACAGATTCATCAAGACTTCGTTGCAAGACGAATATCTTGGAGTTTCAGGCACTTTCTTGAATACGTTGAACGCAGCGATAGAAAAACAAGGTTGCAGTGCTACACTCTCGCCAAAAGTAGGCGATATGAAGACAGTTACAGGTGAGCATATAAGATCATTGTCGATCATCAGCAAATCAGATCCACAAACAAGTAAAGTAATCAACTTTCTTACGAAAGATCCTAGCTTGGCTTACAAAGGTTACGAAAGAACAACGAGTCCGTTTGGAAGTTTGTGAATCCAGTAGCTATTTGCTATTCGCTCTTCGCGCCCGCCGACATGTGTTCTCTCAAGCGAGCAAATGGATCACCTTTGGTCACAACCGTTGGAGTTGCCGCTGATCTTGAATTTGATCTCGAACCTTGTCTTGACACCGGCCGAAGTGCAGCTTTTGTATCGCGCCTGAACGAGGGAGCAACATTCACGTTTTTTGCGCGCACAGTCGGAGCGACTTTTGCAATGGACTCCGGCTTGCGTACATGTTGAGCCTTTCCTCCGGGATACTTTGATGTTGAATCGAGAGATCCAACAGAGTCACCGGTATGCGCTGTGCTTTTAGACGAAGATGGCGACAAATCATCAGCAGAACGATCTGAAGTTTGTGACGCAGCTTGCTTTTCAGTAAGTGTTTGCGTTAAGAATAGTCCTCCGATGATTAAAACCAAAATCACAACTACTGCAGCAAGAACCACCTTCATGGAGTTACTTGATGGCTCGGATTTCCTATCGCCGGAAATCTTAGATTGATCTCCGTGCAATTTGCTCACGGACTTAATTTCACTTGAAGAGACAATTTGACCCGACGCTGAAAGCAAATTCTCAAGCGCCATCTGCAACTCCGCTACTGACTGAAAACGATCTTCAGGTTTCTTCTCGAGACATTTGAACACTATCTGTTCCATCTCGTGAGGAACTTTGACATCGGGGTTTGTCACCACCAACGGTGCAGGTTTCTCATTAACGTGCTTGCTCAGCAATTCGTACAACCCGGCGCCATGGAATGGATCTTTTCCTGAAAGAAGTTCATACATGACACAACCGAGCGAGTATATATCGGAGCGTTGGTCAGCTGTATTATTACCCTTCACCTGCTCAGGACTGGCGTAAGGAGGACTTCCCCAAAACTCCCCGGACTGAGTGATTTTGCGCGTGTTTTCTCCAATTAAGGCGAGGCCGAAATCAAGTACTTTGACAAAGTCGACTTCATTCTCCAGTAGCATGATGTTGCCGGGTTTTAGATCTCGGTGCACGATCTGATGCTGGTGCGCATACTTTACTGCTGCGCAAACCTGAATCATGATCTTGCGAACGCGCTCCCAGGGAAGTGCTCCAGCACGCGCCACTTCCTGCTCTAGCGTCACCCCGCGCAAAAGGTCCATCACCAGATACGGTTGGCAGTTCGGACCGTAAAGGCAATCTTGCACCGAGACAATGTGCGGATGTTCCAACTTCAAGAGCAAATCAATCTCACGAGCAAATCGTATCTTGATATTGTCTTTCGCTTGAACCTGGAAATTAAGCGTTTTCAGCGCGAACAGCTTGTTTACGTTATTAAGCCGTGCTTTATAGACAATGCTCATACCGCCAGAGCCGATTGCTTCAAGCAGTTCGTAGCGTCCATCGAGCAAGTAACCAATCATCGGATCGACGGCGTCGACTGTTGTCTCAGAAGAAGATATAAACGCAGCCTGAGAATCCGCGTCAGAAAGCCTGTGAGTGTTACCCTCAGCCGACGAACTTATCTTACCGTCCTCCTGATCCATATCTTCTATTGGTTCTGTTGAAGAAACCTGTTCTCTGTTGTGGGCGCTACCATTTGGACGGGCACATACTTCTCATTTCAGATTCAATTCTAGTCAATGATGCAATTGCTGCCTCTGGAGAAGAGCTGCATTGTCTCTCAGCGCTAGAAATTCGCGAATAGAATTCGCCGCAAGAGACGCCCGAATTCTGCATTTGCTGCAGATGTGACCGCAAGCAAGCGACCTTTTCTTGAATCATCTTCTGCTTGTTAGCATCATTGAAGTTATTACCCGGCTTCCAACCTTGTTGAGGGCCTGCTGCAACAACGGGCGTCGAGCCCTGTTGTCCCTTTACTCCGCGTCCGGCACTGGTTCGTTTCGCCTGATCGCGCAGGCTTTCCTGGGTGCTTATCTTGCTACTCAATTCGCTGATCAGCGCCGAAGCCTCTTTGGCTTTTCCAGCTTTGCTCAGATCTTCTATCTCGTCAAATAGTTTTTGAAACGGCTTTATTCCGGTCCCACCTTGCTTTAGGGCTTCAATACGCGACCGGAGCACCATCCGCTTCTCTTTCAAAGGTCCAGGAGCGACAGAAGTCTTATCACTATCTGCGCCTTCTGTGGATTCTGTGGTCAAGTCGAGCGAAGCGAGTAACTGTTTCTCGGTTATCGTGCCATTGGCGAATGCATGTATGTCACCGGCGCCTACAACGACTCGGCTTACCGAACTGTCTCCATCGAGAGTGTAGATGACTTTCACGGACGCCAACTGCTTTGGCTGCGCGTCCATCAGAGCTTTTGCCATGAGCACGGCCTTTATCTTGCAGTCATCGTCGAGCATTTTGGCCGAACGCTTAGTAATTACAGTCACTTCCTGGTCCGAATGCAACACATCCAGCCTGCTAGTCGGGCTAACAACCTTCGCTTCACGTAGTAAGAGGACCATTTCGCTGGTGGACAAGGGCGCAGCCTGCGCCGGGAAAGCCAACAGTCCGGCAATTGTCGCCAATAAGACAAAGTTCAGACGTAGTTTCAGCATTTCTGCCAACCTCAAGGGATCATCTAATGTTTTACCCGTTGGAAGCCGAAAGGTACTGCCCGCACGAAAACTTCACGCTCACTTCATACAAGACAACAGTCGGCAAAGTGATCGCATACCTCCAATTCTCGGAAACATGCCGCCCTAGAATGAGTCTGTAGTCACAGTGGTGGAGCCCAACCGGATCGACCGCTAGTTTTTGCGTACCCAATTAGCTACATCGGATTCGGCGGAACCGCTATGAAACTCAATCGCTGGCTCGTTTATCAGAAAGAACGCTTCCCTCTGGTTCAGTACGGAGCAATCGTGGCGGCGTTTTCGTACTCAGCGCTTTGTGTTTCCAGAATGATGCGACGTGTCGAAGGTCTGCCGGACATGCAAGCTTTTCTGGCAGCCTATGTTTGCTCACTGATCCTCTTCTTTCAGCTTCGGGTCGCCGACGAGTTCAAAGATCATGAGGACGACTGCCGCTACCAACCGGAGCGTCCGGTGCCACGCGGTCTAATCGAGCTGAAGGAACTTGCAACACTGGGAGTACTCGGTGCTGCAGTTCAATTATCACTAGCCTACACCTATCAACCAAGTCTGCTTCTCCCGCTCGCATTGACATGGCTCTACTTCGCGCTCATGAGCGTAGAGTTCTTTGTCGGAGATTGGCTCAAGAAAAAACCGTTCACCTACTTGTGGACACACATGCTCATATTGCTTTTCGTCGACATTTTTGTCACAGCATTCGATTGGATGAAAGGCACCACAATTCCACCATCAGGTTTGTGGCTTTTCCTCGCCGTAAGTTTCTGCAACGGCGTAATCATAGAAATCGGGCGCAAAATCAAATCAGCGGAAGAAGAGAAACCCGGTGTCACCAGTTACACAGCTGCATGGGGTCGCCGGCCAGCCGTCTTCGCCTGGCTCGCAGCCATCGCCGCGTCAGGCGCTCTGGCGATCGCAACGTCCGCCAAGTTAGGTTTCGCCATACCAATCATTGCGCTTGTTTGTGTACTTTCGGCAGGCGCTGTATTTGTCGCTTTCAAGTTTGTGAATCATCCATTGACGGGAAAACCTTTCGAGAGCTTCTCGGGACTTTGGACTCTTGTTACTTACCTTGCGTTGGGAACGGTTCCCTCAATGATCTCAATGCTTGGAAAAACTCTATGAGTGCGCTTAAGGCAACGATATGAAAAACATCATTTTCGAAAACGAAAAACACAATCCTGACCTGACTGGCAACAAGGCTGCCAATCTTGCTCGTCTAAAAGCCGCAGGTTTCTCAGTACCATCCTTCGTGACGATACTGCCAAACGCTTTCAGTAACGACTCGACCTGGCAAGATCCACTTTTGGAAGACGAACTGAAAGTCGCCCACGAAAAATTCAATGTCGGCTCTGCATTACTTGCGGTGCGCTCATCTGCAATAGACGAAGATGGAGAAACAACTTCGTTTGCTGGTCAATTGGATACCTTTCTGAACGTCAGCAGTGAATGGGTTATCACCGCCGCAAGATCTGTTTGGCTATCGGGAACAACTGATCGCCTCCAAGCCTATTGCGACAGCATGGGCATCTCGAAGAAAAGCGAAGGTCCAGCGATCATTGTTCAAAAAATGGTCAATGCAAAAGTCGCAGGTGTTGCATTCAGCGCAGATCCAATTAGCGGAGACAGAAATACTGTAGTCATCAATGCAGTTGGTGGTTTGGCCGATAAGCTCGTCTCTGGTGAAGTCGAGGGCGAATTGATTTACGTCATCGCCGGCCGTGTCGTGAAACGAAGTGAATCTAAGCAAAATGAACTGAGACAGGATGAATCGGTCGAAAATCGTTTATGCGGAACAAGCAGAGTTCTGAGCGATACCGTTGCAATGGAAATCGCTCATCTCGCCAGAAAGATTGAAACATTGTTCGGCTGTCCCCAAGACATCGAATGGGCGCACGATGGAAATCAACTGTTCATTCTCCAAGCTCGTCCGATTACGACTCTTCCGGAGCAGCAAGGAGAAATCCAAGGTGACCTGAGAATCTGGGACAACAGCAATATTTCCGAAAGCTATCAAGGCGTCACGACTCCGCTCACATTCAGTTTCGCTGCAAAAGCATATGAACACGTCTACATTCATTTCTGCCGCTTGATGGGAGTGTCGGAGAAACGCATCAACGCAAACCGACAGATCTTTCCCCGAATGCTCGGATTCATTCGCGGACGCATCTATTACAACTTGGTCAATTGGTACCGACTGCTCGCGCTTCTGCCTGGCTTCCAAGTAAATCGCCAATTCATGGAGCAAATGATGGGCGTCAAGGAAGAAATGCCGGCGGAAATCATTGAGAAAGTCATTGAGGACAACAAGGTTCCTACCTTACAAGCGTATGCAAACTTCAGCACGTCGCTCATTGCAATGTTAATCAGATTTGCCAATCTTCGCCGCGAGATTGCAAACTTCCAAAACCATTTCAACCAGACCCTCGAAGGCGTTCCGAAAGATCTATCCAAGCTTAATGCTGATCAGTTAGCAAAACTCTATCGCGGCTTGGAAGGAAAACTCCTACCGTCATGGGACGCACCACTCGTCAACGACTTCTTTGCGATGATCTTCTTCGGTCTTCTAAGTTCGCTCAGCAAGACGTGGTTTCCATCGCAAACATTCTCGCATCATGAACTGCTCGTTCACTCCGGCGGCATAATTAGCGCAGAGCCAGCGCGCCTCATAATCGAGATGGCGGCAATCGCGCGTGAAGATCAGGAGCTTCGGCAAGCTCTCACAGCAGGAAGTCTTGCTCAAATTGAGAAACAGCTGAAGCAGAACGTTAAATTCGAAAGTGCATTTAGAAACTACCTGGACCGATTTGGAGACCGTTGCTTCAACGAATTGAAATTAGAAAGCCCAACTCTCAACGACAACCCATTGCCTTTGTTGAAAAATATCGGTGCGATGGCATCGGTTACAAGCGTTGGAATTGTCGCAGAATCTCTTAAAACTGCTGAGACTTCAGACAAAACTGAAACGTCAAAGATTGTGACCTCGGAAAAAACATCTTCAGCAGATCCGAGAGCCGAGGTATCGAAGTTGCCCTTTGTGAAACGCTTGGTCTTCAACTTTGTCGCGAATCAAGCAATCGAGCGCATTCGCTGGCGTGAAAACCTTCGTTTCGAACGCACCCGCCTCTTCGGGTTGGTCAGACGCATTTTTCTCCAGTTTGGAACACAGCTTCAACAGCAAAGCGTTCTACAAAACAAGAACGACATCTTCTATTTAGAAGTAGAGGAAGTTCTCAACTTCATCGAAGGAAAAAGCACAACAATCAATCTTGCTGCACTAGCCGAACTTCGAAAGAGAGAATCGGAAGAGTTTCAAAATCAACTTCCTCCACCCAACCGCATCGTCTCCAGGAATGCAGTTGCCGTAGGGGCGATGCCATGCATCGCCCGGCCAGAAACTTCTAACACAATTCGTGAATCAACAACAAACAATGTGGCCAACAGTCTGAGCGGTCTAGGCTGCTCACCAGGAGTTGTACGAGGACGTGTTCGTGTCGTGCGCGATCCGGCTACCGCAAAACCCCTCGAAAATGAAATTCTCATTGCTGAAAGAACAGATCCGGGTTGGATAGTTCTCTTCACTCAAGCAAAGGGAATCATCGTTGAATACGGAAGCTTGAGAGAACTTGGTATACCGGCGATCGTCTCAGCAAGCGGTGTTATGAACTGGCTGTCTGACGGTGACGTCATCGAGTTTGATGGCAAGACTGGAGCGATCACAAAGCTTTCAAAATTCACTGAGACTGAAAACGCACAACTGCAGACATCGGAAATTTCAGCTCCGCCCAATGCCGAAAATGCCGCCCAAAATTTGGAACATGCTACCAGCGCTAACGTCGTGAGTCTCATTGATTCCACGAGTCTCTGCAGAGAGGCGAGCTAGGAGGGGCGTAGATGAAAAACTTTGACTCCACCCTTACTTTGAAAAACAGACCAGAACTTCGTTTCTCTGAAATCGAAAGTCACGCCGATTTTTCACGCATCCGCTACGCACAGTGCTGGGAAGATGCCGACATCTTGCTAAAGGCACTTGGTGTAAAAGCAGGCGATGTCTGCCTCTCGGTAGCATCAGCAGGAGACAACAGCTTATCGCTTTTGTCTGCGAATCCGGCAAAGGTAATTGCAGTAGATTTCAATCGTCAGCAAATTGCCTGTCTCGAACTAAAAGCGCGAGCAATCAAGTTTCTCTCCTACGAAGAGTTGCTTTGTCTCGTCGGCATTCGTGCCGGAGACAGATTGAGTCTTTATGCAAAGCTTCGTCCACACCTGAGCGAAAAGACAAGAAACTTTTTCGATGTGCAAAAACTCGATCTTTCTCGTGGCATCGGACACGCAGGTAAGTTCGAAAAGTACTTCGAGATCTTTCGCAATGCTGCGTTGCCATTTGTGCACAGCAAAGAAACTTGTGATGCACTGCTCATCAAGCGGGACAGCGAAGAGCGCAGACGATTCTTTGATGAACAATGGAACACACCCAAATGGCGAACGCTGTTTCGCATGTTTTTCTCTCGCAAAGTCATGGGCTTGCTGGGCCGCGATCCAGCCTTTTTCCAATATGTTCAAACTGATGTTGCGCAAGCAATATTGGATAGAACGGAATACGCACTCACCGCTCTCGACCCATCCGAAAACCCGTACATGCAATGGATTTTGAAGGGCACTTACGTGTCGGCTCTACCGCATTACTTGCGCAGAGAAAACTACGAGAAGATCAAAGCAAATATTGACAAACTCGAACTGCACGTCGGTTCAATCGAATCGGTGCTTGAGGATCTTCCCCCAGGCACGGTAGACAAATTCAACCTCAGTGACATCTTCGAATATATGTCGATGGACAACTATCACAAGTTGCTCAGTTCGCTTGTTCTTGCAGGACGCACTGGTGGCAGGCTGGTTTACTGGAACATGCTTGCGCCGCGCAGTCGTCCCGAAAAGATGGCACCAGTGCTGACACCGCACAACGAGTTGGCAGAACAGCTGCATAAAGAAGACAAAGCGTTCTTCTACAGTAAGTTGGTCATCGAGGAGATAACGTGTTAGGAGCATTTCCTAATCCGATTCTCGGCGTCAGCCTGGTGATGGGAATTCTCGCGACAGCGATGAGCGTGCTGTCCTACATCAAGAAAAAAACCGGTTGCGAACCGGAAATAATTCGTAAGGCACTGCACGTGCTGATGGGGCTAGTTACGCTTAGCTTCCCATATCTCTTCGAGGAATCATGGCCCGTGGCGGTACTTTCAATCGCCACGGCTGTGATTTTATCGTTTGTCGGCAAGCTTAGAATGCTGAATTCCTGGGGTTGCGTTCTCAAGGCAGATGGCAGGCAGTCCTACGGTCACATTTGTTTCCCGCTCGCAATTGGCATTCTCTTCACACTGACATTCGAGCAGCCGCTCTTCTTCTGCATTCCTGTCTTAATTCTCACGCTGGCTGACGCAGCTTCAGCGCTCGTCGGAATCAAGTATGGAACGCATAAATATACAACCGTAGATGGTGCCAAAAGCACAGAGGGCTCGCTGGCGTTTTTCACATTCGCGCTGCTCGGCACTCTCATTCCGCTCGATTTGTTCACCTCAATGCCTGCTGACAAAACCCTCTTCATTTCACTCATCATGGGCATTCTCGCCATGCTGTTTGAAGGCATTGCCTGGCGCGGATTCGACAATCTGGCAATTCCGCTCGGCGCCCTTTTGGTTTTGCACACTCATATAGATGTTCCGGTAGAAACCCTCGCCACCAGACTTATTGTCCTTGCCGTCATCCTTTCATTCTCCATCGCATGGCGGCACAAAACCACGCTGACAGGCAGCGCTGTGCTTGGCGTCGCTCTCTTTGCCTACGCAAGTTTCGTCGTGGGCGGCTTGCAGTGGATGACCATGCCGCTCATCGTCTTTTCATGCTACCGCTGGTGCATGCCGATGCGCTTCCAGACAATTGAAAACAGACACTCAATGTACGCTGTACTAAGCGTTGCCAGCACCGGTCTCGTCTGGCTCGGAACTACGTTGTTTTACGGCAAAGACTTCATATTTCCATATACTCTTGCTTTTGCCGTCCACGCCGCCATAATCATGGTCGCACACGTACACTCGCGCGGTTTCAACACATCACGCCTTCGTATCTTGCTAAGTGGCACCTTACGGAGTTGGCTCTTGCTATTCGTACCCTTTGTCATCCTCGCCGGATTCAGCCGCCAGGCAATGCTCCTCACCGTGGTAGCGCCACTGTGCATAGCCTTGCCGGTTCTTGCCTTCTACTTTTCCCAGCAAGATCCAACCAGGTCTCTCACCGGGAAAACCCGGTGGTTCAAGCAAGCAGTGTTTGCCATACTGGGGTCCCTTGTAGGGTCAGTACCGGCGGCTTTCATACATTAGGTAAGACAGTTTAAGCCCAGGTAAACACTCATGAAACTGTGTGAATCCTGGGAACAATAGTCCATCCAAAACCTACTATTAACATTGTGGGTCTGAAATATAAGGAGATTCGCGATGACAGAAGCTCTGTCTGCGCCGCATTCTGGCTGCTTAAATTACACATTTGCAGTCAAACCTGAAAGCTTGTCCTCAGAACTTGCGGAGATATCCACTAAGTTTGCTTTATCCTTCCCGCACGAATGCGTTGAGCCAACGCAGACCAACGGTACACCCTCACTGTACTTGTTTGCAATGTACGAAGGGAAGCTAACCGCCCGCTGCTCAATCTGGACAGAAACAAAAGTGCTCTTTCCGCCTTCAGCAGACCAACTCGAATTGAGAGTAGCAGGTTCGGACGTCAAGCTCGGATTTATTGGGCACTATGCTGCCACATCCCTGAATGCGGGGTTGGAACTGCTTGAACTTGCAGATTTTGAGCTGAAGAAAAGAGGCTGCAATGTTGCCATCGGACCAATCGATGGAAGCACCTGGAGGCGCTACCGGCTAATCAGCCAGAGTTGCGGAGAACGCATTTTCTCCCTCGAACCGGTCAATCCTCTCAGTTGGAACAAGCACTTCACAGATGCTGGTTACCAGGTAGTAAAAACGTATGAATCTTCAATCAATAGAGAATTGGACTTGAGAGATCCAGACAGTAAATCGCTCAAGGCAAAACTGCAACGTCAGGGTGTAAAACTCAGATCGCTTAACGCAAAAAACATAGATGAAGATCTGGAAGGTATCTTTCGCGTGACGATGGAAGCGATGCAAAACAACTTCCTCTTCTCACCAATCGATAGAGCCTCATTTCTAAAGGAGCAAACACGGCTAACGTCACTTGCCGATCCTGAATTGGTTGTAGTAGCGGAGAAGGCTGGAAAAATTGTTGGCTATCTTTTCGCCTATCCGGATCAAAATTCGGCAGCGTTTCAACCAAGATTGGTAATGAAGACAATCGCGCGCACACAAGATGAAAAACTAAAAGGATTAGGTCGTCTGCTCTATCAGGAAGTACATTCACGGGCCTATGAAAAGGGATTTCGCGAGGCAGTCCACGCGCTTTATGCAAAGGGAAACAAGGCAAACGCCATCAGCTCAATGTATGGAGAGGCAATTCGGTCATACGCACTCTACGGAAAAGCTCTTTAAAGAAGAATTCAATCAGTTTGTATAAATCCAAGACCTCAAAAGAGTGGAACAATGAACCTGGTTAAAATACTTGATGAACAGACAACCTCCCAGCCCGATCGCATTGCGCTGAGAGATTGCCGTGGCAATATCGACAGGGCATTGACCTATAGATCGCTTCAGAAGCTTACTGAGACGGCTGCGGACAAACTGCTTGATTCCGGCATCAGGAAAAATGATCGCGTACTGCTTGCTGTTTCAATGAGCATTGAAACCTATGTCCTCTTGCTGGCATTATTGCGAATCGGCGCAGTGGTTGTAATTGTCGATCCTTCAGGTGGAATAAAAGCGCTCAGGCGCTCGCTAAGGCTTGTCCAGCCAGATGCAATGATTTCTACAGCGGCATTGCAATTGCTCGGCGGTGTTTTAAAAGAAGTGAGAAATATTCGCGTAAAATTGCTGGCAGATCATATTGTTTCCCCAATCGGGCGTGCAAACGTGTATAGCACCGCCAGTGGTTCTATCGGATTGCCCCAAGGAATCGAAGATGTAAGCGCTGATCATCCTGCCCTGATTACTTTTACAAGTGGCTCCACAGGCAATCCGAAGGCAATCGTGCGCACGCATGGCTTCTTGCTCAATCAGCAAAGGGTTCTTGCTTCATCATTGCCTGGCAGTAAAAGTGATGTAGAACTTACTACTCTGCCTGTCTTTGTACTATCAGCTCTGGCGCAGGGAATTACATCGGTGCTTCCCGATTGCGACATGCGAAAGCCGGCGGCAATAGACGCACAGAAAATCGTTCGGCAAATGCGAGTCTGTGGTGTCAATCGCGTGATTGCTTCGCCTGCTTTTTTACAGAGCGTCGTTGATTACCTCAGTGATTCGCACCTGCACATACACGGACTAACACACATACTCACCGGTGGTGGACCTGTGTTTCCGTCGCTATTGAAGCAGATGGAAGAAGCTTTTCCGAATGCAGTGTTGACTGCAGTTTACGGTTCAACAGAAGCAGAGCCGATCGCTCACGTTTCAAGCACAGAAATGACACAGAAAGACTTACAGAGAACATTCGAAGGGAATGGGCTTTTGGCTGGAAAGCCAATTAAGGAAATTGAATTGGCAATAGCAAATCCGACGGAACTGACCGCGCTTTCCAACGGTGCAACAAGGAAATTCAATAAGCTTCCTGCATACGTTACAGGAGAGATCGTAGTGCGCGGTAAGCATGTTGTAAAAACGTACCTGAATGGTGTGGGAGACGAAGAGACCAAAATCTCAACAGCCAAACGGAAGGACAGCTCGAAGATATGGCACCGCACTGGCGACGCCGGCTACTTGGATTCAGAAGGTCGCTTATGGCTGATGGGAAGGTGTGCTGTAAAAATCAGCGACGAACGCGGCGAACTCTATCCATTTCAAGTAGAAGTTGCAGCATCAGAGATCCCTTCAGTGCGCCGAGCCACTTGCCTAAAATTCGGCGGCAAGCGAATATTGGTAATAGAGAAAAAGCACCATTCAATACTGGATCAATTTAAAGAATTGTTGCTTCGCACGGCTGGACTTAAGGACACCATCGGTGATGCCTTTAGCTGGCTGAGATTCGATGAGATCAGATGCGTGGATTCCATCCCTGTCGATGCAAGACATAATTCCAAAATTCAATACGGAAGATTGCAGCAAAGATTGCAAAACGCCTTGACGTATTGAAGCGTAAAGCATGGAAGGTACGAAAATATGGGAGCGCCGCCCTCCGGGGCGGCTTTTAGAATTGCTGTTTGCCAGGCTGCCTACTTCTGAATTTCGGTTTCTCAAACTGCCGGCTTCTCAACTTGCCGGACGTAAGCCGCTTCCGTCTGATATCCCTAAAAACTAGGAGCTGCCCGGTCTTTCAACCGGACAGCCCCACCCCCTCTGCAAAACTTTCTAGGATCAGTTGTTCATGTTTTCATCGAACATGCGCAAAGCTCTCATGAATGCAAGCGCCGCTTCAGTATTTCGGCCTTCTTTCGAAAGCGTAGAAGACAGCATCAATAGACCTTTCATTGAGGTCTCAGCGCTGAGAAATTCATCTGATATCCATAACGCAGTGCGGAAGAATTCCTCCGCCATTTTTATATCTCCAACTTCGTCAAATGCGCTTGCCATGTGCATAATGTGCACCCATGACTCGAGAGCTTCGCCGTCGCCTCCGCGGCTGTGGCGGCTCAAGTTGGATTCATCTATACGCAGCTCCATAAACAACTCCGTTGTCCGTATGAAGTAATAGACGACGGTGTTTCCATTTTGATTCCAATTTTTAGTGACATTCTGCGAAGCATTATCATCAGCGCACAAAGCAGCAGCAGTAGCCGTTTCCAGCCATTAAAAGCAGGATGCCAAGTATTACAAAATTGTGAAATCGGTCCTTCAATACATTGAAAGATCAAGTCCAGGGCAATACCACTGCACAATTGCAATAGGCAGAGAATTCCCAATACAGAACATGCCCGCCCTGACCTGGAAACAGGAAAGCCAGTTTTCCGGCTCCTGCATCGACGTGCCTAGTTCTCTATCGAGTTACAGTTTCAATTTCTTCTATTAGAGTGAGGCGCGTGTGGATTGGCGAACCAAGTTGCCGCCTTCACCGTACTCAAACGCTTCAATCTCTGCTGCCGAAACATTCATGCCTTGTAGTTTGCTCGAATGTCCCAGTGTCACCATTCTGTCGAGAATAGTGAAGATGTCTTCGCAATAGCGAGCCAGTGCGCGCCCTTGCGGAACGACGTCTTCTACAGCAGCAGCGATATAAAAATCGGAAACTATCTGCAAAGGTGTGCTGCCTTTCTCTCCACGCACCTCACTGTGAGAGCTCTGGAAACGCAGTGTGAGGGGCGAGCCCGGTTGGGACAAAATCGTCAGCTTGCGATTGAAGCCCGAATTATTGAGCTCGAACTCGCCAATCAATTGGTTGAATGCGGCGGGTCCTGTGGGCAAATTACCCTGCATCTTACCCGGGTTAGTGCCTAGCTCTTGAGCGAGCAACTCGACCAGGCGGGCAAAAGCAGCTACGCCCTGGAGATCAATTGTCGTGCCCTGTGCATTCTTTGCTGGGGCGGGTGTCGGAACATCGGAGCTCATACTCAATGACATCCTCTCGATTAACACGTTTGCTTATCTAAGCGGCATACATCAGAGATACTGAGCTTTTCGCCGCCAATTCATCATCCCAGCAACATGTCAAATATTCAAGTAGAACCCGCTTGATAATCGGCTCACAAAGCCAATTTGTAAGCCACGACACATAATGACAATTCAAAAAAGCGGGTCTATTACAGCGATTTAAGCGGATTAGACTATTCTGGACTCCAACCACCAGCCCCATGACATGCCTGTTGAGTGTCTTCTTCTCTAGCTGGCGTAAAATAGTGCGCGACCGATTCTCATTTTTGAAACTATGACCGCAAGCAACGACACCGCTAAATCTCCCGATCTCGTAACGACCACCAAAGAGTGGTCCGAGATGATCAAACTAGAACACACAGTGTTTGCGCTGCCCTTTGCATTGTCCGGGTTGGTTCTTGCATCTTCGGCATTGCCTGGTTGGGATGTCGTCTTCTGGACAATTCTTGCCTTCACGGGTGCACGCGCCGGCGCAATGACTTTGAATCGATTGATCGACTCAAAAATAGATTCCCGCAATCCACGCACGAGCAGCCGCGCAATCCCAGCAGGCCGGATCAAGGGAGTTCACGCTGCCATATTTGCGGTCATATCCTTTGGCATCATGATGTTTGCGGCCTCACATCTGCCGCCACTCTGCCTGTACCTCTCGCCGATAGCTCTTTTTTGGCTCAGCTTCTATTCATATACAAAGCGTCTGACATGGCTTTGCCACATTGTGCTCGGCATTGCCCTTGGTGGTGCCGCGCTCGGCGGTTGGGTAGCAGCGGGAGGCATGCTTGACACACTTGCACCGTGGCTGCTCGCACTTGCAGTAAGCACATGGGTCGCAGGTTTCGACATCATTTACGCGTGCCAGGATTTTGAAATCGACCAAAGAGAAAAACTCCACAGCATTCCAGCCAGGTTTGGAATTGGATCGGCATTAAACATTTCCACAGCACTGCATGTGGTGACTGTAACGGCGATGTCTCTTCTTGGACTGCAGATAAACGCGGGAGTTGCGTTTTGGGTAGGGCTTGTAATGATAGGCGTGATGTTGTTTTACGAACACAGCCTGGTCAAACCAAACGACTTGAGCAAAGTGAATGCGGCCTTTTTCAACGTCAATGGGGTGGTCAGTATTCTCGCCTTTTTCGCAATATTGATCGACCGCGTCGCGCAATTGGCACACTAAAGATAGAAACTCTCTATTCACAATATAGGCATATATGTCGCCAGCACTCTGCCAAGATACTTATGCCGATTGCTCCGTATTCTCAGCCGATGCTAAAGAATAGGCGTACAACTCACCTTCAACAGTCCCCACGTAAAGTGAGTTATTTGCCACCATTGGCGGTGCTTGAATTTTCTTGCAAATATCAGTCTGCCATCTCATTTGACCGTTTGACGCAGAGAATGTCTGTAGCCAACCGTCTTCTGTTGCGCAGATAATTTGCCCTTTGTATGTACAAAGATCAGCAGATACTCTGCCTTTGAGTGCGGCTTTCCACTTCAGACGACCATCATACTTTTCGCAACAATATAACCATCTGTCTTGACTGGCAAATGCCACAGAAGTGAAAACAATGGCCCCTTTGCTGACTATTCTTCCGTTTGCCGGGTATTCCCATACCATCAATCCCTGGCTGGTCTCCAACGCGTAAAAATTTCCAGATTTTGTGCCGACATACACAGTATCTACTGAAGCGAAAGGCGATGAGATTATTGCCCCCTCCGCTTTGAACTTCCAGACGAATTTTCCTTTCGAAGCGCTAACTGCATGTAAGTCACCAGTCTTAGTACCAACTAAAACTGAATCGCCCTGGACCAGGGGGGTCGCAACGATCGGAGCACCGGTTGAATACATCCACAGCACTTCGCCTGATCGAACATCAAGCGCTCTTAACTCATTGCCGCTTGCCACAAGCAAAGCCGATTCCTTTATGACAGCAAGAGATGCTACCGTTTTCGCGTTAATAGCGTTCTTCCAAATCACTTTTCCGGTGTAAGAATCCAGACAAAGTGTTTCGCCTGAAGCCGCACTGACAAATACATAATTCCCAATCGTCACGGGAGCAGCCAATATTGGTTCCGTCATTTGATGGTTCCAAAGCTTGTTCCCCACCCGCAGATCTACGGCATACAAATTGCCATCGCAAGACGCGATGAAAAGTATCTTTTCGCTTCGATCAATCAACGGCTGCGAAGACCAACCAATCGGACCTTTGGTTTTAAACACCCATTCGGTATCGAGCGCAACCCGGAATTTCTGCAGGGACTGGTTTGCTTGCCCTAACGTTGCCTTGGCTGGTGGAGCTTTTGGTATTACAGGCGGTGCCGGAGGTGTTTTGCTGACCGCAGGCATAGCCAACGGTTCCGTATTCTTCGGAATTTCTGGGATTCTAGACTCACCCTTGCGCTCTTGATCGCTTTTATCAGCACCCTTGTCGGCCTTGTCACGCAACAAAGATTCTATCGACTCCCATTTTGCAGCTCTATCTTTGTCTTCGCGCGCCTGCGCCTCCAGCCGTTCTTTTTCCCTGTCTAATTCGAGTGTCGACTCCAGAGGTGGTGCCGGTTTTGTATTATCGCTTTTTGCCACTTGGTTGCTGGGCTTGCTTGGTAAAACGTCCGGCGCCTGCACTGCGCGTGCGACTCCCGAACTGCGCGCGTCACGCTGATCGAGTGCATCTTGGAGAACCTCCCCTGACTTGAGCAATGGTCGATTGGAGCTGATACCCAGCCGTTGAACGCGTAATTCGAAAATCAGTTCGTCGATTATGTCTAGAATGTCGGCCGCACTCTGATAGCGATCTTCAGCCATCTTTGCCATCATGCGGCGAATAACTTTGTCGAGCACTTCCGGCGCTTCAGGATTCTGACGACGTATCGAAGGGATGGCAGCGGTGGCATGTTTCATCGCCATCTCGATCATGCCTTTAGCTCTAAAGGGCAAGCTTCCTGTCGCCATCTCAAAAAAGAGCACACCCAGCGAATAAATGTCGGAGCGATGATCTTGCGGCTCACCACGGGCGAGCTCCGGTGACATGTAGGCGGGAGTACCCATAATTTTTGTATTGCCGGCTCCCACTCTACCGGCTAACAAACGAGCAAGTCCAAAGTCGCCGATTTTCAGATCGCCTTCATTCGTGATGAAGATGTTGTCCGCTTTGATGTCCTGGTGGATTACGCCCCGCTTGTGCGCAAACGATATGCCGGAAGCAAGTTGTTTCATCCAGTTGAGGGCATGCTCTAGAGACAGGGCTGAATCTTGCAAGCGAATCGCCAGGTTGCCGCCAGTCAAATATTCCATTGCCAGAAAGTGGTGCTGTTTACCATGTCTTTCCTCGACACCAATGTCGTAGACAGTCACCAGATTGGGGTGTTCAAGCTGTGCCGCCAGACGCGCTTCCTGGCGAAACACCTCGAGATTTTTCTTGTCTGACATCAGCTCCGGCAGGAGCATTTTTATCGCAACATCGCGAGTAAGCAGCTCATCGCGGCAATGATAGACAACACCCATTCCACCAACGCCAATTTCTTTGACGACGGTGTAGTGTCCGTTTTCTAGTTTCTCTCCACGCGAAAAGATTGCCGGCATATTTGTCTTACAAAGGTTACCAAAGCCCTCTAAATAGAAATTGCCCAAAACAGCATCTGCAAAGGTATAGTATCTTGGCATTTCACTTCGTTTAATAGGTTGAATCAATTTTACTTGCTTAGGCATATTTGCAAGTAATTTATTTTTAAATTCAATTTCTTCCTTTGTTGCTTCACCAAAATGATCAACTGCTATAATTTCAAAATCACTCTTACAAAAA
>DTSE01000314.1 GCA_012965515.1 Candidatus Melainabacteria bacterium
TTTGAGGGTATTCGTCCAACATTTCAAGCCTGCTGTGCGTTTGGATGCCATTTAACAAGTCGAAAACAACTCCTCGTTAGAGTGCTTCTAGGGACTATGATTTACCATGGGGAGACCGATGGAAGACTTCGAAACCGGCAATGCCGAGGACGCCACGTTGCGTCAAAGCGGCCCGACCGGCGCACAGGAAACTGAAGGAGCGCGTCCGGTTGAATCCGCGCTTTTCGTGCCTGGCAGTCTTTTCCTTGGCAAGTACAACATTCAAGATCGTATTGGGCTCGGCGGCATGGGTGTCGTTTACAGATGTTCGCAAGTCTTTATCGGAAGAGATCTGGCGATAAAAACACTCAATCAAGGTTCGATGAGCGACGAGGCTGTCCAGCGTTTTCAAACTGAAGCAAAAGCCGCCGGCTCACTCAATCATCCGAATATAGTTTCTGTACACGATTTCGGCGTGACTGACGGTGGCACACCATACATGGTAATGGACTTTGTACCTGGAAAAACCTTGCAAGACGTGCTCACTGTGCATGGTCAATTGAGCCTCGAGACTGTCATCGACATTCTCATTCAGTGCGCCGATGCTCTCGCACACGCGCATGGGAAAGGCGTTTTTCATCGCGACATAAAGCCCAGCAATATTGTGCTGCTGCAAGAAGAGAGTATCGGTCCAGGTGCGATTCGAATTCTCGACTTTGGAATCGCCAAAATTTCATCAAGTGGCGCGCAGACGCAAGAGCTGACCAAAACCGGCATGGTGATTGGCAGTCCGCTGTACATGAGCCCAGAACAGAGCCTTGGCAGAAAGATGGATGCGCGCACTGACATTTATTCCTTGGGTTGTGTTCTCTATGAGTGCCTCTGCGGCGTGCCTCCATTTCAAGGCGACACTATTATTGAAACTCTTATGTTGCACCAGACCGAGCAGCCGAAGACTCTTCGCGAGGCTTCAATGGGAAGAGAATTCCCGCCTCAATTACAAGAACTTGTCAGCTTGATGATGGCGAAGAGTGTCGAAGACAGAATTGAGTCTATGGGTACTGTCCATCAAATCCTTTTGTCTATAAAAGATGCTCTGCGGAGCGCGGAAAAGAAAGAGGCTGCACTTGCGGAACAGCAGAAGGATACGTTGGCAGAGCGACGCAAAAGTTTCATTACATCTGTGCGTTCACTTCTGTTGAACACGAAGTTAATGATTGCATTGGTGGCGATTGTCGTATTGGCTGTTGCTGGAGTCGTCATCACGCAGCTCGAACCACAGAAGGAAGTCAAATCTATAAAACCAATTCCGCTTCTGGATGGCGGACTAGCAACTCCTGAAATCGAGCAAGCTTCCTACGATCAGAAGATAAAGCGCGCACTAACTGAATCGAGAAGCCGTGGATGGGAGCATACATCAATTCCAAGCTGTGAATTCTCACAGAGCCAGTTCAAGTTGCTCGCAAGTGCAAAGTGGCTAAAGAGGCTAACTTTAGTAGAGTGCTCACGCTTCACGCCTGAAGGTATCAAGACATTGCTGAGCGGAAATATTGAGGTCTTAGACCTTCGGGGCTCAGAGCTTAATGAGCAAAGCGTCGAAGCGGTCGCAAAGTACGGAAGCAACCTGCGCAACCTTAGCTTGAGCAAATGCACAAACGTCTCGCCGAAAGCCATCAAAGCATTAGCACAGCTAAAGAAACTCGAATACTTGGATTTATCAACACTTCCTGTCAGTGACGATGTTCTGAAGGTTATCGTCGACGGCATTCCGCATATGAAGGAGCTGAGTCTGACGGACATTCCATACATCGGCGACAATTCTGCGCGGATCTTAGCGAGACCAAAGAGAAATTGGGGCTTTAGCCTTTCGAATACTTCAATATCAGACGAGGGTTTGAAATATTTCGGAAAGAATATTCACTGGCTGTATCTGAGTGGCAATCCTCGTATAACGGATAAGGGAATTGAGACTTTGATTGCGAACTGTCCTGAAATCAAAATCTTGCAAATTCCCGGTACGTCGGTTACGCCTAGAGCTATTCTCAAAGTGCTGCAGATGAAATCGCTGAATACGCTCCAGATTGGGAGCATGGACATTGATAATGCAACACGCGAAAGAGTAAGAGAAATTGCAAAGTCTCGCGGCATCAATATCTACGACTTTTAGTTATCAGCATCCGTACGGTAGAACTTCACTAGCGTAAGGTCGAAGTCATGCGTCGACCCCATTCTGCAAAGGTCGACGCATGGCTTCGACCCTACAATAAAACCGGCATACGCTGGTCAATCAGCGATTCATTTAAGTCGGATTCCGCACACGACTAGATCCCCGCCCTAATAGCGAAATAGTCATTCTGGACGGCTCGACACCCTTTCGGGTGAGTAGTTTGCGCACAATATCCGGGAAAATACCTTATTACGCGGAATAAGATCATATAGATACCGGACTTAGACAATGCTCGATTCCTCAAAAATGAAAAAGCCGCCGACAGGCTCACGCCTGTTCTTTCGGCCTGAGGCGATTCTGAGCATCACCGTTATCTTCGCCTTTGTACTGGTGGCCGGTGCCGCAATTTCGTCATACATGCATTCGTCCAAAGCTATCCAAGCCGGTCAAAGCGTTGAGAAATCCCAAGAACTGTTGGGCAGTCTCGAGTCGATCGTTTCCATCATGAACGACATGAAAACTCAGGCCGCAACCTATATCCGTACCGGAGACAAAGGCGCTGTCACTAGGTACAACAAAGACAAAGCAGGCCTGGCAAAATTCATCTCCTTCGTAAAGCATACAGGCGACGAGGAAGGTTGGCGACGCTGGCACTTCACATACATCGAACAATTGACTGAGCGCTTCATTAATATCCTGGACATCTCGATAAAGGAAAAGGACAGAGGCAACGTAAAAGCTTCAGAACCGGGGCTGAGCAAAGCTCAGCAGCTAATGGAAGTGATTCGAGGACGACTGATAATCAGCGACGTGGATGAGCGGGCCGTGCTTAAGGAGCGGCTGGAAGATTACAAAAAGAATGCCGAAACATCATCGCTCATGTTCATAAGCTTGGGCGGTTTCATTCTTCTCTTTGTGATTCCTCTAGCCTTAATAGTCCAACGCTACATCGGGGCAACTCAAAAGGCTTTTATTGTTGAACAGCAGGTTTCGCGAGAAATCGTTCAGCATGCGCCGATCGGCATTATTCAAATGGAAGCCGATTTCAAGATAAAGGACATCAATCCTGTATTTCGAAGCTACCTTGCAGAAGAGGAAAACATCGACGGGCTCTCGCTCTGGCAGCTTCTGCCCGAGCTGCCGCGCGACGAATTGACGAATACGGTAGCGTCAGGCAAGCCGGCAATTTTGAAGGACGTGGGGATATCGCAAATCGGCAGCAGGACTGACTTAGAGCGATACTGGGACCTGGCCGCTTGGCCGATGATGGAAGGTGATAAGGTGCGCAGTTTGATTCTGCTCATTGAAGACATGTCGGACAAGACCATCCTGTCCAGACAAAAGGAAGTATTGCAGCAAACAATTGCTCACGACTTAAAGAGCCCGCTGATTGCCTCCAATTATTTGATTCAGGCGATGATGAAAAAGCATGCTAAAAACGGCGACCAGGAGCTCTTAATGCGCCTTCAGGATAGCAATGAGGACGCTCTAAAGATGGTCAAGAATATGCTCGAAGTCAGCAAGTATCGCCAGGGCGTGCACGTAATGGCGCACAGTGAGGTCGTTCTCAACGATCTGGTCAACAACATAGTCTCAGGATTTGACTTTCGCTGCCAGGTATCGGAAGTCTCGATTGCGCTCATACTGCCGAATGAGAGAATTCAGATCCAGTCTGATGAAGCAGCATTGAAACACCTTGTGGGCAACCTCCTTGAAAATGCCATCAAGTTTTCACCGCGGCAGACCGCAGTTACTATCACGCTCAAGCAGCAGGATGACCAGGTAAGCATCGACGTACACAACAGCGGACCGGGCATCCATGAAAAGGACAAAGAGAAGCTGTTCACGCCTTTCTGGCAGGGTGAACTAGGTCAGCAATCGGCAGGAGGAACAGGAATCGGGCTTTATCTATCCCAGCAAATTGCACACGCTCTGGGAGGCACAATCAGCTTCACCAGCGACGAGTTATCCGGAACTACATTCACAATTACACTGCCCAGCAAACCCAAAGTCACAAATGGTGCTCAAAAATGACCAAGCATTCAATTCTAATCGTCGATGACAACGCCAACTTGAGAGCCGGACTGAAAGTTCTGTTCGAGCAAAGCGAAGTCGTATCGGAGATTCATCAAGCTTCCAACGGCAGAGAAGCGATTCAGGTAGCCACAAGAGTCAATCCGGCAGTCATACTCCTGGACGTCGGAATGCCAATCATGGACGGCATTGAAGCCTGCCAGCAGCTGAAGCAGAAGTGGCCCGAATTGAAGGTCATAATGCTTACGTCTCACGATGACGAGCGCGACATTTTCGCGGCCCTTGCGGCAGGCGCAAACGGCTATTGCCTGAAAGATGCCGACTTCGGCAGGCTGGAGACAGCGGTAAACGCTGTCGTTCGCGGCGATCTCTGGATTGATTCGACGATTGCGCACAAAGTCCTCAGGGCTCTGCCCAAATCCGGAGGAGCAACCGCCCCCAATGAAGTCGTCTATGAACAGCTCTCTGAAAGGGAACTACAGGTTTTGCAATTGATTGTGGAGGGTTTATCCAATCAAGAGATTGGTGACCGCCTTTCGATAAAAAAGGACACCGTCAAGACCCATATCAAACACATTATGGACAAACTTGCGGTTTCCGACCGAACCCAGGCTGCAGTCAAGGCACTCCGGCATGGTCTCGTCTAGAATCCTGGTCTTGTAAAAGTGCAAATTCCTGTATAAGTTAAGGTATGTCAAACGGGAATCCAACCGAATCAGAAGTAACAAGACCAATGAGAAGATCGGCCGATCGATCGTTTCACCGCATGGCACCACTGGCGGTGCATGAAGGCAGAACCGAAAAGAAGAAGCCGCGATTCGATCTCACCATGTTTCAAATGGGTCTCGTCTTGGTGGGCGTTCCACTGCTATTCGAGATGGCTTTCATCGTCGGTCTTTACTGGTTCTACAAAACGGCCGAAGCCAAGACGATCGAAGTGGAACACACACGAAATGTGCGTGCAGAGGCAGATCGTGTGCTCAATGGCTATGCTGCGGCCAGTATGTCACTTCTGGAGTTCAGTTTTCGACGCGATCAAAATTCCCGAATGGAATTCATGCATTATCGCCGGCACTCATCAATGCATATGGACAAACTCAAGGAGTTGGTCAAGGACGATCACGTACAAGCCGGCTTCGTAAAGATCGCAGAGAGTAATGGAAACTATCTTTCAAAAGCACTGGATCGTACCTACGACAAACTAACTTCGTTGCCGGACAATTCAGTCATGGACCCGATCTACTTGATCGAGCTAGGCGAAGAACGCTCGCGCATTATGAAATATTTGATGATCACATCAAGACAGGTCGCGGACTTCTCAAACAAACTCGATCGTGAATCGCAAGATTTGAGCGGTATCGAACATGGTTATCGCCGGTTTTACCAGCTCTTCCTGATGATGGGAATTGTTTTCAACATTGCAATCGCTTTGGTTTTAGCATTGCTATTTGGAAAACGAATTCTAAGGCGCATCAATACCGTAAAAGACAACACCATTCGTCTGGCGTCCGGAAAGTCGCTAAACCCGTTATTGCGAGGCAGTGATGAAATCGCTGAGCTGGACAATGGTTTTCACAAAATGGCCAAGGCTCTGGCAGAGGCGCAAAGAAAAGAAAAAGCAATTATTGAATCTGCGCCGGACGTAATATGTTCAATCGATTCGGACGGACGCTTCGTGACGGCGAATCCGGCCGTGCACGATCACTGGGGATACACAGCGGAAGAAGTGCTCGGCATGCGCTTCAGCGAACTGGTCGTGCCTGAAGACATACAAAAGGCGACCGAATTCCTCGACAAAATTCGCACAGAGCGAAATTCCGGAACCATAGAATGCAGAATTGCTCACAAGAAGGGTCATGACGCCCACATGGTCTGGTCGGTTCGCTGGTCAGCCGTAGACCAGGTTCTCTTCTGTGTGGTTCACGACATATCCGAGCGCAAAGAATTGGAGCAATTAAAACAACACTTCATGGCGATGGTCAGCCACGATTTGCGAACACCGCTCAATTCCGTGAAAAACTTCTTGGGCATGTTGAACACGCCGATTTACGGCACACTGAGCGAGAAAGGCGGAGTTAGAAAACAAGCGGTCGAACTTGAGATCGATCGGCTGAACCGCCTTATCGACGATTTGCTCGACCTGGAAAAACTTGAAGCCGGGAAAATGGAACTCGAGCTCAAGCCGACTCGCATTACCAGCCTCGTGACATTGGCTTACGAAGCGGTTCGCGGCATAGCAGAAAAGAAAAGCATCGAAATCGAACTGCCAAAGGAGGAGCGAGAAGTAAATATGGATTGCGAGCGAATGATTCAAGTTCTCGTAAATTTGCTTTCCAATGCGGTCAAGTTTTCTCCCGAACAATCGACGATTACTGTTGATGCGGAAATTGATGCTAGCTCTCTGAAGATAAGCGTCAAGGACCAAGGCCCGGGGCTGCCGGAAGGCGCCGAAAAGACGCTCTTCTCGCGCTTCAAACAGTTTGTGAAGGGACCAAATGCACCCAAAGGTTCTGGTTTGGGACTGGCGATTTGCAAGGAAATTGTCGCTGCTCACGGCGGCACCATTGGAGCAGATAGCGAACCGAACCAAGGAAGTACCTTCTGGTTCAAGATTCCACTCGATTTGGAAACATCTCTGTAACGGCGCATCGTATGTGCCTTTTCACCGAGCTACGTCCTTTCGTTCGAAGCGTCGTTGCGATTTTCCAGGTAGAAATCGAGCACATCCTATATATAGGAATGTCGATTTTTCGAACGCGCCCACATGACAACCAAAAGATATGCAATCCATATTCGGGCGCATTTTTTCCGCTCGTCACTACCCTTTTTTGATTTCGAAACAATCAAGAGCGCTGCAGCTTCATTTCATACAAGCAGGTCGAAAACCGCATCTTTACTGCGTTTCTATGTACCAGAGGTGAACGCCCAATGGAAAGTGTTTCCAAACGTGAATCAAGTCCTCCAGAAATTTCTGCACCGTTATGCCGTTCTTGGGGGAAATTTTCTGAGAGAGCAAGCGCCAAAGATTCCCATTTTTCGACATCGCCTGCCGGACCTATAAATAGGAAGACCACACAGTGCGGGTTTTCGGAATTACTTAAGACATTGTTTGCACTTTCCAATAGATTGGAATGTAGTGTAAGATAGGAAAGTACGCTCAATTGAGAGCGCATCTTTTTGTCTATTCTCAAAAACCAGGGAAGCCGCTCCCGTACTGAGAATAAGATGTGTCCCCGTCGCCGCGGCACGACGGAGAACAATCTGGGGGCTTGGCTCAGCTGGTAGAGCGTCTCCCTTGCACGGAGAAGGTCAGCGGTTCGACTCCGCTAGCCTCCAAAGTTTGTGAAAGCAGACTCGATGTGTTCGAAAGAACAAGATCACCAGATCGTAAATCATCGAAGAAGCGCACGAAAACAGTGATTGAGCTTGCCTCTCAAGTAGAGCTCCTCAATCATTGAAAAGTGGTGGAAGTGGTGGAAGCAGTGTTAGTGAGCCTTTGGGCTTAGCTACAAATAAGAAATAACAGTAGCGAAGTCTGAATACACGTGCTAACATTGTAAATCCGCTGAGTCAATGAAGGCAGTAGCCAATTGCTCAGCCGCCTTTCCGTGAGGCTAATATCACGGTCCGTACCCTGAAAACTGCATATTGAGGTCCGTAACCACCAATGATTTGTTTGGGCCTTTGTGTCGTCCTGGCACAAAGACGCGGTTTGAAACCGTTGCACTCCACACGACAGGGAGATGCACCCAAGCATTGGTCAAGCTACAAAGAGCGCATGGAGGATACCTTGGCGCCAGCAGCCGATGAAGGACGCAATAAACTGCGAAAAGCTAGGGGGAGCCGTTATAGGCTTCGATCCCTAGGTCTCCGAATGGGGCAACCCCGCCAGAGTAATGTCTGGTGATCCACAACTGAATAAATAGGTTGTGAGAAGGTAAGCTCGGGAACTGAAACATCTTAGTACCGAGAGGAAAATAAAACAAAACAGTGATTCCCTTAGTAGCGGCGAGTGAAAGGGGAAGAGCCCAAACCAGTTGTACGAAAGTACGATTGGGGTAGCGGGACAGCATACGAGATGGGATGACGATAGTTGAAGATGCCTGGGAAGGCACACCAAAGACGGTGACAGTCCGGTAAGCGAAATTGTCTGAACCTCAGCTGTATCCCAAGTAGGACGGAACACGAGAAATTCCGTTTGAATCCGCCGGGACCATCCGGTAAGGCTAAATACTGACTGGCGACCGATAGTGAACAAGTACCGCGAGGGAAAGGTGAAAAGAACCCCGGTGAGGGGAGTGAAATAGAACATGAAACCGTGTGCTTACAAGCAATTAAAGCACTATTTGATAGTGTGATAGTGTGCCTGTTGAAGAATGAGCCGGCGAGTTACCTTATGTAGTTGGTTAAGCGGTTGATACGCGAAGCCACAGGGAAACCGAGTCTGAAAGGGCGTTGATAATTACATGAGGTAGACCCGAACCCAGGTGATCTAGGCATGGCCAGGATGAAGCGCGTGTAACAATGCGTAGAGGTCCGAACCAACCGGTGTTGAAAAACCGGTGGATGAGCTGTGTTTAGGGGTGAAATGCCAATCGAACTTGGAGCTAGCTGGTTCTCCCCGAAAGGCGTTGAGGCACCGCGTCAGATCTATCCTATGGGGGGTAGAGCACTAGTTCGGTGCGGGCGGAGAAAATCCGTACCAAATCGAGTTAAACTCCGAATACCCATAGCGTCATTATCTGGCAGTGAGACTGCGAGAGATAAGTTCCGTAGTCAAAAGGGAAACAGCCCAGACCACCGACTAAGGTCCCAAAATTCATACTAAGTGATTAAGGAGGTGGAGTTGCATAGACAACCAGGATGTTGGCTTAGAAGCAGCCACCATTTAAAGAAAGCGTAATAGCTCACTGGTCAAGCGACTCTGCGCCGAAAACGTACGGGGCTAAGTATGATACCGAAATCGTGGGTTTAGACTTTATTGTCTAAGCGGTAGGGGAGCGTCGTGTTGTAAGACGAAGTACGACTGTAAAGACGTATGGATGAAGCACGAGTGAGACTGTCGGCTTAAGTAGCGAAAACATTGGTGAGAATCCAATGCACCGAAAGACTAAGGGTTCCCACGGCAGGTTCGTCCACGTGGGGTTAGCCGGGAGCTAAGGCGAGGCCGAAAGGCGTAGTCGATGGACAACGGGTTAATATTCCCGTGCAACCGTAGATCGTTATGAGCAAAGTCGGAACGCAGGAGGCTATATGACTGGGGCGAAATGGATATCGTCTCCACCAAAGGCGTAGCAAGTTCAGGTAGGCAAATCCGCCTGGGCGTTATAAAGTAAGGCCGAGTAAGGAAGAACTCACGAGTTCAATGTCATAGACGCCACGCTGCCGAGAAAAGCGGCGTTGCCAGATCGAAGGTTCTCGTACCCGAAACCGACACAGGTAGTCTGGTAGAGAATACCAAGGTGCGCGAGATAACTCTCTCTAAGGAACTCGGCAAAATAACCTCGTAACTTCGGAAGAAGAGGTGCCCTGATAGCGTGTAAGACTTCGCGTCTGAAGCGTGAGAGGGTCGCAGCGACGAGGCTCAAGCGACTGTTTAACAAAAACACAGGTCTCTGCAAACCCGTAAGGGGAAGTATAGGGGCTGACTCCTGCCCGGTGCCGGAAGGTCAAGTGGATCGGTTAGCGC
>DTSE01000315.1 GCA_012965515.1 Candidatus Melainabacteria bacterium
AAGGCTGGAAGCGCAAGATGGCGATTTTTCATGATTTTTAGTAACAGCGCACGGGTGATTCGCTCAGAATAGGCCTGTATTAAATGGATGTCAAGGGTAGCTATTTATGAGATCTGTGGCGAAAGATACGGCAGATTGAAATGCGTTATCGAAGCCGGAAAAGCCTTCGGTTGGCGTCACTTAGCCCGGGCGATGCATGGCATCGCCCCTACATCCAGGCGCTTCAAACTGGTTTTCAGTATTTCTGGAATGACTGGTCGACTGTATCAGCCCACAGGTTCATTCCACCAGTCAGGTTATAGACCCGCTCGAATCCGTTTTCTCTCAAAAACTCGGCGATGACGCTGCTGCGGTTTCCGGCGCGACAGACAACAACTATCTCGTCGCCCTTTCTGGCTTCAAGCTCTTCGATTCGGTCGGTTAGCTCGCCCATTGGAATGTGCATAATGTCGGGCAAGACAGAGATTTTGAGCTCGTGCGGCTCCCGAATGTCAAGCACAATAAGGCTTTCGCCCTGCTCCCGCCTTTTCTTAAGTTCAAGGGGAGTGATTTCAACCTTTGTTGTCGGTTCTGACACTCGCTTATCTCCCGAGGAAAAATGTAAGTATAATCACAACTCATGGGTCTACGGTATAGGAGTGATCATTGTGGCTGCATTGAATTTGGAAGAAGCTCTGAAACAAGTACTTGAGGACGACGGCAAGATTTCCAAGTACGAAGCAAAGGTCATCCGCGAGATTATCATGGCTGATGGTCACGTTTCTGCGGAAGAAAAGGATTTCCTCGAGAAGGCATTGCGCGACAACAACTTCGACGAATCCGCTTTCGAACTTCTTTCAGGTGTTCTTCTGAGATCCCACCTCAAAGACTAACTGTCTCAAAGCCTGCCGGCTTGAACAAAACACAAAAGCGCCCAGGCAGCCGTTTTATCAGCAACCGAAGCGCATATCTAATAAAAGCTGCTCTTAGCGATTACTCGCAGGAGCAGCTTTTGCCTTCGTCTTTGGCACAATCACAACATTCACAACAGCATTCGCATTTTACGCAGTTGCCGCAGCTGTCGTCATCACAATGCTTGCAATCGTTTCCACAATTGTCTGCCATAAGTTGACTCAACCTCCTGCAAATCATCTGTTTTCATCTTAGTATCAAGCTTTCATCCTGTCGAGAGCAGATGCAAAACTGCATAAGAAGCCATGATTCAACAAATGGTCTTAAGCGAGTGACGTCCGTCTAGAGATAGAAACAGCGCTAACGCGGCAATTTCTGCTTTTCTTCGCTTTCAGCCAAAAGCCTCTTCAACACAGCCTGCGTGATGTCTACGCCATGATCGAAGATTTTCTGTCCACCGGCGTACAGCCCCTGCCCGTCTACAACCAGGTCTATGTTTCGTGCCCGTGCTTCTGCTTCGGCGGCTTGTGCAACTCTCACTCGGACCGACAAATTTGCGGATTCGACTAATTGAGCCAATGCCTCTTGCTTCGCCCTTACGACTGCTTGTGCTTCTTGTTTTGTCTTTTCAATTTCGTCTGCCGGCTTTTTCTCTTCGCGCATCTTTAGCAACTTTGAATTCCAAGTTTCCACGTCTTTGCGCAACTGCGCTTCTGCATTTATGCGAATCGCCTCGGAATTCGCCACCTCGGGGATGCCTGAGCGAATCTTTCCAAAATTGAAGTACCCAACTTTGATCGTCAAAGACTCCAGCGGTTTGTCGGGTGTATCGGCAGAAAAGGATGGCAAAACCGCCGCACATCCTAGAATCAGAAAAACGGTCGAAATAATCAAAAGCTTCAGTTGTTTTCTCTCGGGCGCTTGGTTGTGCATACTCTAACTCTCTATGTCTTTATTGCGTTGCGTTAGTTCAATTGATCAATTTGTCGTACTGCAAACCGAACACTGATTCGGGCGTCGGTTCACCACCCAGGTTGAGCAGCGACTTATATTGCTTGTTCGTGGTCATATCTATTGATTGACGGCGCAAGTCTTCTGCATGGGCGCGCATCTTTTCAGCAGACACAGGGTTTCTGTCCGTCTGCGCACCCAACTCAAATTGACCAGCCGCTTCAATCGGTCTACCTTGCCTGTCCAATATGACACCCAAGGCATAATGCATTTCTGCATCGTCCTCTTTCAAATCGAGGACTCGTCTCAGAGCTTTTTCAGCTTGAGTCAAATCCTTCTTGCGAAAGTAGACATTAGCTAAAGCCATGTGCGCCGAGCGCAAACTTGGCATTATGGCAATTGATTTTTGCAACTCTGCTTCTGCTTCATCGACGCGTCCGAGTTCGACAAGTACCTCACCGCGCAGCTTACGCGCTTCGGCAGAATCAGGCTTCGCTGCAAGAACACGGTCTAGATCTGTAAGAGCGCTCGAAAAATCTTTCTTCTTGTAGTGCACAATTGCCAGCCCGATGAATGCATCAACTGGCTCTTCCTTCTCCTTAGAGGCCTTGAGAAGAAACATCTCAGCATTTTCGAGATCACCTTCATGCAAGTAGGAAAAACCAATAGCTGAATAAATCGAGTCATCTTTGGCGCCGAGATTCATTGCTTTTTGAAACTCTTCAATCGCCCTTTTGTGCTCGCCGGTGCTGCGCATCAAATTTGCCATCATTACGTGCGCGTCTTGATTGTTCGGCTTCAGCTCCAGCAACCTTTTACAAGCTTCAATTGCACGATCGAGCTGGTTAATTTGAGTTGGGTGCGCAGACGGACAGAAACCCTGTGTCT
>DTSE01000316.1 GCA_012965515.1 Candidatus Melainabacteria bacterium
GGTCAGCATGGCCGTAACAACCATCTGGGATGTTCCGACTGCTGCATTCCAAGATGCAAAGCGGAATGTGGTCGTCAATTGGCAACAGTCTGTTTATCGGACTTTTGCCCTTGTCGAATCAGCAGTGCCACCTTATATAGTGCCTGCGATTCGACGAACTCTTCCTGAAAGGTTGTCTAGAGTTTCGACCTTAGTGAAGGGTCGCGAATCGCTCTGATTACCTGAATTGCGCCCGTCAGGAATGTTGGCACGCCAAGCAATAACAAAGTAGTAGACACACCACCAGGTAGGTTGTCTGCCGATACTCCCGTCAGGATTACAGGGATAGTCGAAGCCGCCGACATGGCCGTATTCTGCGCCCCGAAAACCTTGCCACGCAAGTCTTCCGGTACTGCCGCCTGCAATGAGGCTTGGGTAGGCACTGCTACAAATGCGCAACTAATTCCCAGCAGTGTTGCGAAAATCAGTGGCACCAACATCAGCAGTCCGTTGAAGTACACGCCTTGCATCCCGACTAATGGAAACAGGTGATCTTGAATGAAACCCAAGCTCCCGAGCAAACACATGCATAAACCGAGTCCTGCAAATCCGCCGTAAACCATTAGTCGAGGGGAAGCGTTCGGTCCTTGATGTCCGACCCAGAAATTGCCGATCATCATTCCCAATCCTGCTGCAGCAATGACATATCCGAATTGGAAAGGCTGCAAATGCATAACTTGCTCAACAAGTGCAACCGCAATGATATTGAGCGTAATGATGGTGCTGAAAAGAATAGTGATTTTGAGAATTGCCCGAAACACCGGCGGGCTGTCGACGATGTAGGCAATCCCTACTCGCAATTCTTCCCACCAAGGCTCTCGATCTTGCTTTTGCGGTTTGTTGTCGGATATTCCCATCAAGAGAAAAGCAGCTATAAGGAATAGTCCCGCAACTGCATATGGTGCGCCACCAATACCGGTGTGCGCAATAATCGGTTCACCAATGGCAAAGCCAAAGCCCAAGGCGATCATCATGGTCGTGAAGAAGAGCGCATTTGCGCAATAGAGATCTTCCTTTTTCACCAGCCGTGGTATCGAGGCAGTTTCTGCAGGCCCAAAAAATTGAGCCCCTATCGATATAAGAAAGGCAAGGGTGAAGGCCACTTTCGGATATTGCTTGACCCAGCTAAGCGCCACCAGTGCCACAAAGAAAGCCCTGATCAAGTTTGAAACAACGAGCACCGCTCTGTTTGACCAGCGGTCTACGCAAACTCCAGCAAAAGGGCTGAGCACCACCGCCGGTATTGTAAATGCAACGTAAAGCCAACTCGTCAACTCGGCGGCACCAATCGCTTGATGCGCTTGGTGCGCTTGTTGAGCTTGCTTGGCTGTTTCTTGCGCTGTCAGTACCGCAACGAATAGAACGAATACCGCGCGGTCGGCAAACTGAGAAAAAATCTGAGCGATCCATAGGAACATGAATTGCTTGTTCTTAAAGAGCGAAGCATATCCCGATGGCGACTGTCCGGACTCAGAAATGGACGACTGTGTTGTTTGCGAACTCAAAAATGGCTACCGGTGCGTCAAGTAACCTTACTCTATCACTTTGCGGCTCGCAGGACCTGACCGCTCAAAGCGTGCACAGGCTGGCGTTTGCAGTTCGTGGCAAGCAAAATGGAGAGTCTCACGTCCGCCACCTGACAAGCGGACATTCCCTACCTATTTAAATAGTACGAGTTGGATTCGACACTTTTTCTCATTAGATCGAATTCTGCTCTTTCGACACTAACTCGCTCTAGTCTGCTCTGCCGTCTTCTTCGCTGCTCAGATCGTAGGAGTTGCCGAGATTACCTCTTGCCACTCCACGTTTGCTGCCGCGAATGAAATTGACAATCTCTTTGATCTCGTCGAACTGCTCGATCTCTTCTTCGATTTTTAGACAGGCATTGGCCATGTTAAGGTCTGAACGGTAGAGCAAACGATAGGCTTCCTTAATTGCCGATCTCACGTTCTGGGCTACTTTCCCGCGTCTGAGTCCGACGACATTGATTCCTCTGACATAGAGAGGGCGACCGTCGGTTATGGCAAAAGGAGGCAAGTCCACTCTTGTCCCGGAATTGCCAGAGACCATGTTGAATCTGCCGATGCGAACGAATTGGTGAAATACGACCAAACCGCCAAAAACTGTAAAGTCGCCGACCTCGACGTGGCCACCTAATGTGGTGCCGTTAGCCATGATGACATTGTTGCCGACCTTGCAATCGTGCGCGATATGCGAATAATTCATTAGAAAGCAGTTGTTGCCGACCGTGGTCATCGGATCTTTGGAACCACGGTGAATGGTTACATACTCGCGCACCGTGCAATTGTTGCCCATGATGACACCGGTCGGTGCATCTTTGTAACTCAAGTCTTGCGGCGGCAATCCAATTGATGCGCCGGCAAAAATCTTGCAGTCTTCACCAATGGTCGTGACACCGTCTATGACGGCATGCGGTCCGATTTTTGTGCCTCGCCCTATGGAGACGTTTTCTCCAATAACCGCGTATGGCCCAATTTCGACATCTTCGCCGATTTTGGCGCCATCACTAATGATGGCAGTTTTGTGAATGGACATTGTTTGACTTACCATCGATTTTTCCTATGACCCGTCTGTAAAATCCCTTCCACTCTCAAGTTTCTTGCAGAATCCTTATCCTTCCGCATCGATCATGGCAAAGCTAATTTCACCCTCGCAGGCAATTTTGTC
>DTSE01000317.1 GCA_012965515.1 Candidatus Melainabacteria bacterium
GGTTGAACTTACGACGCGCCGGACTTCGCTGGCGTGCGATTCATATCTGCATTTGATTTCAATTCCAGATGCCCGCCGAATTTGAAGCGCATTGCGGAGAGCAAGCGCTCACCAAACGGCTGTTGCTGCCTGGAGCGGAAACGTGTGTACAGGGCAGCGGATAAAACTTCTGCCGGAACCGCTTGTTCGATCGCGGCTTGAATCGTCCAGCGCCCTTCCCCTGAGTCTTGCACGAACCCAGTATAAGCAGCCAATTCTTTGTCTTCTGAAAGTGCCATCGAAGTTAAATCCAATAGCCATGAGCCGACCACGGAGCCTCGTCTCCAGACTTCTGCTACGTCGGCTACGTTGATGTCGTAGCGAATATCTTCAGGCAATTCTTCCGAGTCGGCGCTTGCAAGAATGCTGAATCCTTCTGCGTAAGCCTGCATCAAACCGTATTCAATGCCGTTATGTACCATCTTCACGTAGTGTCCTGCACCTACGGGGCCGGCGTGAATATATCCATTTTCAGCACTGTTCTTGAGCTTCTCACGTCCAGGAGTCAGCGATATATCACCTTCACCCGGAGCTAGAGTCGCGAAGATTGGTTCGAGTCTTTGGAAGACCTGTTTTTCAGCGCCGATCATCAAGCAGTAGCCGCGATCTTTTCCCCACACGCCACCACTTGTTCCGCAGTCTGCGAAGGTTATGCCTTTCTCTTTGAGCATGTGAGCCCGGCGGACATCGTCTTTGAAATACGAGTTGCCGCCGTCAATGATTGTGTCGCCGGGCTCTAAGATTTCAGAGAGTTCTTGTATCGCGTCTTCGGTGATTTTTCCTGATGGAACCATTACCCAAACTGCGCGCGGTTTTGCCAATTTCGAGACAAGGTCTTTGTAGCTCGTTGCGGCAGTGGCGCCTTCCTTTTCCAGTTCTTTTCCTTGTTCAGGGTTGCGATCGTAAACGACGCATTCATGACCACCAGCCATCAGGCGGCGAACCATATTTGCTCCCATGCGACCTAAACCGACCATTCCTAATTGCATGAACTTCTTCCCTCGTGTGGGGGCGATGCCACGCATCGCCCTTTTAACTGTAGGGTCGACGCCATATGTCGACCGTTTTTATCTGGCCCTACTTCGGTCCTTCCTTTACTTCAGCGCTTCTTTTACGGCTGCGGTCAGAGCTTTCAGACCTTTGGCGACATCCTTGCTGAGGTGTACGCGCAACGCTCTTCTTCCTCTGTCGTTCAACACTTTTAGATCTCCGGCTGCTTGCGCTGCTTTAACTATGCCGAAGGTGTACTTCTGCTGCGGAACAGGCAATTCTTCGGTATCGTCGGCGGTGACTTGCAGGAAGACTCCGCTGTTTGGACCACCTTTGTAGGCTTGACCTGTCGAGTGCAGAAAGCGCGGTCCAAAACCAAGGCAGGTTGCCACTTTCTTGCTATCTCTAATTGCCAATCTTGCAGCTTGCAATTCATCTTCATGCGCCTTGGTCATTTCGATGTAGCCGAGCAACGCAACATAGTCGTTTGCTTTCGCTCGCGACAAATGAGACTTGAGGAAGGACGCGAGTGTTTTTGTTGAACCTGCTCCTGATTCGATTTCTTTTGTATTCTTCTCGTCGGCAAAGAGTTTGATGCCCTCTGCTTCAAAGAACGGTTTCTCTTCAGGCAGATGACCTGTTTTTTCGTATGCTTCAGTCAGTTCGCGAGTTGCGACCTTACTTGCTTCAACATCCGGTTGGTCGAATGGATTGATTCTGAGCGAGGCACCCGCAACTGCTGTTGCGATCTCCCAGCGGAAAAATTCCTGACCCAAATTGTAGATATCAGAAACTGAGATGGTGACGACTGAATAGCCTTCTTTTCTCAGTGCCTCAATATCCTTCTCTTGCTTCGCATCTGGTGCGGGCTCAAAGCGCAAGTATGCAAAGAGTCTGTCTTGTCCATAATGCTCTATCGATGCCAGAGGTTCTCTGTCGACCGGAATAATGCCTTTACCTGACTTACCGGTTGATTCGGCGATCAGTTGTTCCAGCCATGCACCGAGGTCGCGGATTTTCGGTGAAGCGATAATAGTGAGCTTGTCTCTCTGTACGCATGCCTCCTCACCCAGGATGACACCGAGAACGATGCCCGGATTTTCTTTTACCGGAACAGTCGCTGCGCATGCCTGTGCCATTACTTTTGCGCTCTCGAGGAATTTGACTACATCAAGTCCCATCACCGCTGCCGGTACCATGCCGAAATTTGAAAGCGCTGAATAGCGTCCGCCGATTCCCGGTAATCCCAAGAAAACGTGGCGGAATTTTTTCTTCTCAGCAAGTGCTTGCAGTTTTGATCCTGGATCTGTAACTGCGATCCAGTGAGAGCCAGCTTTCTCTTCTCCGACAGCCTCAACGGTTTTTTGCCAGAAATACTGTTCGAAGATATTGGGTTCGAGCGTAGTGCCAGACTTAGAAGAAACTATGAAAATCGTCTGTTTTACATCGATTGCCTTTTCGGCCGCTTTTACTTGCTGTGGATCTGTCGAATCCAGAACGTGCAATTCCGGATAGCCGGCTTGGGCTGCGAAAGTGCTGCGTAAGACATCAGGACACAAGCTGGAGCCACCCATGCCTAGTAGCAATGCATACTTGAATTTCGCATCTTTGATCTCTTGGGGGAGCTTTTTCAGCTTCTCGACTTCTGCAAGTTGACTATCAACGATGTTCAACCAATCAAGCCACTTGCTCTCAT
>DTSE01000318.1 GCA_012965515.1 Candidatus Melainabacteria bacterium
GTTGAGTGAGTTGTGTCAGGTTGAGAGAGCGTGTGAAAGAACAATCTGCAATTCGACAAACGAAAGGAACTCCCATGTCCAACAAATCACCGCTCGGCGATCGTGGCAAGGCTGCTGAAGACCAGTGGGCTCGCGAGCAGGATCGTCAGGCCATCGAGAAGATGAAGCAGAAGGACGGCACCAAGAAGGACGGTGACAAGGACGGCTGCGGCTGCAAGGACTCGAAGAAGTCCGGCACCTGCGCCGACCACGCCAAGACCGACCCCAAGGACTGCTGCAAGAAGAAGAAGTAAGGCGCCGGCGCAGTCGATTCGCAAAGTAACTCGCCTCGGCGATGAAATTGGAAGAGGAGCCGTTCGCGGCTCTTCTTCTGCGAAAGGCTGACTCCGTTGCTGGTGAAAGGAGCTAAGACATGCTTCAGTTTCTGGCACTTCTGTACCTGCTTGCGTTCATTCTCGGCTCCGCCCTCACCGGCTTGCTTTTCCAAGCGTTGTTCTTCTGGGCTGCGTCTTTCAGTCGCTTTCCCATGAAGGGCGTCGTTGAATACATCACGGTTTTTCTGCTGGCTGCTGTTCACGGCTGGGCCTGGTACTCTCTCGTACCCGACCCCTTCGTCGCAGTCATGACTTCCGTGATTGGATTCATTAGCGTGCTCTACTTCCGACTCTCGATTCCTTCGGGAGATCAAGTCGAGCTCTGAGAGATCGGGGCGTCAGTGTTGCTGCAAACAACCTCAAGTTCTGGAGAGCATCCATGACCACATGGATCATCATCGGCATCCTCGTCGTTGCCGTCGCCATGATGTTCACCAACCGCTAATTGCGGCGCGGTCGAGCATTCAGGTCGTCTGACCGAACTGTTGTTGCAACCAACCACGAGTACAAGGAGCAAACCCATGCTTACGTGGGTTCTCATTGGGGCCGCCGTCGTGTGCGTCCTCTTGCTGTTCAGCGGCAAGCGCTAACAGCTACCGGCTAGCTTCGAGTTAGCCTGAGCGGGGCGACCATTTCACGGGTTTCAGAACCTTGTGTTTTGGTCGCCCTTGCTTATTGCGTATCGTTTAATGAGGTCATACCTTTCTTTTTTTGTCGCCGATATACTAAAAAAGATAGTATAGACGCGTGAGTCTGATTTGGTTTAGTCCACGGCTTTTTCGTGTTTTGTTCTTTATTGGGCTAATGTGGGAACTGATTATTTGGAAACTCTGGCATCTCCGGAATCTCAGTGCATCAGTCAAAGCGTTATCTGACGCAGTTTTGAGCCCTTGTGTGATGAGAAAACGATCGAGTTCCAATGGCATGACCATTCTGTTGAGCTGCTTGCTGTTCGTCACGCTCAGCAGCGCTGAAGGTCAAACACCCAATAGCAGAAGGCGCAACTCCGGCGAAGTAGACCAAATAGCCCTGAAAAAGTGGGCGCGGTTTGCTGCAGCAAATCAACAGACGAAAGCCGATGCAGAGTGGCGTAGGGTATTGCAATCGGTTTCTGGCGCGAGTGACATCTACGACGTCATGCAGAGTGCAATCGACGAGTATAGATTTGCTTCTGGTGGGATTGTAAAACCTGAGCAACGCGATGAATTGGCTCACCACCTGGCCGATCTCACAGCAAGGGAAGCAGGTGCAGGCGATTTGCTTGCAGCATCAGCGTTTTCCATAGCTGCAGATGAGGACGAGAAGGCAAACAAATTTGACATGGCTTTGAGGCTTCGTCGAGAGATAGTCTCCATCAGGCAGAAACATCTGGGAGCGGACAGCGACCTGACCTTGCAGGCGAAAGACCGATTGGCACGGCTTTTGATCGAGATGGGCAAAGTTGATGAGGCAAAGGGGATCGTCAGTCAAAACGAGTCTGCATATAAGAAACAGCGCAATAGAGCGGGCTTAGAGCGGGTTTCAATTCTCAACTCTCGCATCAATCTCGCCTTAGGAAAACGCAGTCAGCAGCCCACTGGTTACGAAGTCTACATCGACAACGAAGCCGTCCAGAAAGCCATGCGGAGCAAAGATTTCGACGCGTGGCTGGCTGCCTACAAACGTGGTGATATGAAGTCCGCAGAGCAGCTTTGGATTAAACTCGTAACGCCGCTCAAGCATTGCGAACAGATTATGGATTTATTGACCAGGGCGCGTGAGAGCGCAGATCTGAACGCGCCAAATTGGGTTGCGCCGGACGAGAAGTTTGGTTCTCTCCTGATGCATTTGCACAATTCCACAATCAAAGCGCTTGGAGCGGAACACCCGGCAGTTGCAGGTTCTTGCAGGCAACTGGCTGACTTTTACTCTTTTCGTGGAAGGCATAAACAAAGCGCTGACTGGTGGCAAAAGAAGGTCGACATACTCAAGCGCAATTTTGGAATGAAGGACCATGACACGATTTTCTCAATGGGTTTTCTCGCCAGAGAGCAAGAGAAGGCTGGTGACTATGATGCGGCGATCAAGACTATCAATGAAGCAATTGCGATGGCAAAGTTTAATCGCAGCAAGTTCTTGCTTCAGCAGAACGAGCAAGAACTGAAGCGGCTTTTATTCGCGAAGCAGAAAAATGCAATGAACCGACAGGAAAAGGATTTTTCAGTGAAAAACTCTCAGGCAAAAAACTGAACGAACAGAGATGACGCAACAGTCTGCCAGCAAGTTCAAACTCAAATTACTCCACAAAGGGTTGCTATTTGCACTGGCAATATTGGCTTT
>DTSE01000319.1 GCA_012965515.1 Candidatus Melainabacteria bacterium
CTGGCAGCATTCTGTTTTCGTACATCAATATCCGGCGCACTTTGAGCCAGACCAGAGGTCTGACTCTTTGAATTTTCCAGTTCTTTCTCGGTGAAGCGCCGAATTACCGGAAGAACAAGCAACGCAACCAGAGTCCAACTCAGACAATGATAAATATGCCCATCCCTTGACAACCTAAACGCCATGTCGAGGCTCGAAGATTAACATGCTCTCAGCTTTGTGGTGGTTTCCGTGCCGTCAAGGCCATATTGGAAGTAGAACCGGTGATGGCTTTCAGGACAATGTCCAGAAAAGTAAAGGCGGACACGAATATCAAATTTCGCAGGCTGTTCTTTTGAAACTCCGTTGGCGGAAACAACCGATCGGACAACCTGCTGAAAGCGCCGTCATTGGTTCTATCCACCGACCCAACCAGTGAATGCATGGTCCAGTTCCAGAATGCGGGAGCCGGGTGAAATTGCGTCTTCTCGACGGCGAATCCGCAACCTTCTATAAGTTTCTTCAGTGTGGTCGGGCTGTAGAAAATCCAATGCCTTGGAAAGTGATATCCGCCCCAGTGGCGGTTTCTAAACAGCCTCGCGTCTGCTGCTTCGATGTTTGGAGTCTCGATGAGAAAGATGCCGCCTGGCTTCAGAACTTCGAAAGCTTTTTTGGCAAAGGCTTTCGGATCGGCGACATGCTCTACAACGTGGGTGGCGACGACGAGATCGAAATATTGCTCAGGAATTTGTGCTTCCTCAAAGCGCCCTGAATAGACTGTATGACCGGCTTCTCGAGCAAGTTCGACCGCTTTCTCATCAAAATCGACGCCGAAAGTCTCGACTTTGAAGCTTCTTACCTGCTTGTACCAGTTCAGAGCGCGTCCATCGGCGCAGCCAATATCGAGAACCTTCAGGCTTTCTTTGCGTCCGCACATTGAAAGCGCCTTTTCCAGTCGGCTCAGATAGACGTGTCTGCGTGCTTTATAGAGAAGCGAATCGGTGTTTTCCTGTGCCTTTTCGGAGAGGTGATACGCGTAGTAGTCGCTGGGATAGATAGTGGGCAGTTCCGAGATATCAGGCCGTGGGTTGAGATAGACAAGTCCGCAGTCTTTGCACTTGACCACGCGAAAAGTGTCGGATGTAGTGTTTTTGTATTCGTGCTCGACGCCTTCAGTAACCAGGGTGGATGCGTTGCTGCCGCAGTTGTTGCAGGAGACCTCCACCTTTTTGATTGCTGTTTTCATTGCACTTTGCATAACAAATGATGACTTAATTTGTCTTTCCGCCAGTCCCGCTACAATTTTTACGATAGCAGGCTTCATGATTCTACCCATGGAACCTGGCTTGCTGCATAATTCTAAGAACGGTATCCCTGTAAGCGAAAAATTCCCTTATGCCACGTAAGCAAGCGCCAGCGCAAGAAGAAAAGCAGAGCCGCTCTGGCTCGTGGGTGCAGGTCGAAGGCGGCCCAATTTTGGCTTGCATAGACATGGGTACCAACTCCTTTCACATGATCGTCTGTCAGGCCAGCCCTGAGCGCGACAACTTCGAAGTGATTACGAAGGTAAAAGAGGCAGTGCCCTTTTTCAGAAGGTCACTGACCGCTCACTACATTGACGAAGTGGCACTCAACTCGGCAATAAGCATTTTGAAGGTTATGCGCAAAAAGGCTTACGAGAAGGGCGCAGACAGCATTGTTGCGGTCGCTACTTCGGCGGTGCGAGAATCGCGCAACGGCGCTGAAGTCTTGAGCAAAATAAAAGAGGAATTGGAAATCGACGCGCGCATGATTTCCGGCAAGGAAGAGGCGCGGCTTATCTACCTGGGCGTGCTCTGGAGCATGCCGAAGCTGAAAGGGCAGTTCGGCATTGTCGATATCGGCGGCGGCTCCACAGAAGTGATTATGGGCGATCGCCACGGGATATCCTTTGCAGAATCCTATAAGCTAGGCGCCGCACGGCTTACTCAGCGGTTTTTCAAAAAAGGACAACCGACTCAAGAAACTCTGCGTGAAATGCACGATGAAGTGAGAGGGGTTTTGCGTCCTGCAGCGGCCCGGCTGGAAGAGCTTGGCGGCGTGCAGCAATTGATTGGTACGTCAGGAACAGTGCAATCGCTCGCCAAAATAGACCGCGTGCGACAGGGCAAACCGGGGCATGAATTGCACGGTTGGAGAATTTCTCAGAAGCGGCTTGAAGAAATTGTTTTACTTATTGAAGAAAGTTCGATCAAGCAAGAAAAGATCAAAGGGGTCAGCTCTGACAGAAGCCAAACAATTTTGGCCGGAGCAATTGTTTTGCTTGAGACCATGCGCTCTTTCAATGTTTCCGAAGTGATCGTGTGCAGCGCGGCATTGCGAGAAGGTTGTGTCGTCGATCGTTTTTTGCAGACCGGATGGTTGGATGGCGGTTTGAAAGAACACCGCGATCCCCGCTCAACATCAGTGCATCAATTGATGGACAAATATCATGTGCCATACGATCATGCCGAACAAGTGGCAAGAATTGCATCCGACATTTTCATTCAGACCCGTGGAATTCTACATGAATACACGTCTTACGTCGGACACCTGCTTTGGTCTGCATCGATGTTGCACGACATCGGAATGTTCATCGGAAGAAATGGACATCACAAACATTCCTATTACTTGATCAAGCATTCCGGGCTGCTTGGGCACTCGGAAGAAGAAGTCGGCATTATTG
>DTSE01000320.1 GCA_012965515.1 Candidatus Melainabacteria bacterium
AGAATGATGCATGGAAAGAATTGCGTGCGAGTGTTTCCAATTCTTCTTGATTCAATTCCAGAGCGCTTTGCGCAGCACGGAAATTGTCGGAGACATACCCGCCGAAGTAGGCCGGATCGTCTGAGTTGATTGTTGCCCTGATGCCTAATTCGAGCATCTTTTTCAGGTTGTGTTGTTTCAAATGCTGGAAAACTTTCAATCGCACATTCGAAAGCGGGCAAACGGTCAAAGGCATTTGCTCTTCAATCAAATGTCTGGTCAATTCAGGGTCTTCGAGGCTTCTAACTCCGTGGTCGATGCGGCGGACTTTAAGAAGTTTGAGAGCTTCCCAGACATATTCAGGCGGACCTTCCTCGCCGGCATGAGCAACAGTAAGCCAGCCGTTGGCACGAGCTTTGTCGAAAACATCTTTGAACTTTTGAGGCGGGTTGCCGACTTCCGCTGAATCAAGCCCAACGGCGACAATGCGATCTCCATACTTGAGCGCACTATCCAGCGTTTGCATCGCAGACTCAGCGCTTTGATCGCGCAGGAAGCACATAATCAATTTGCTCGTGATGCCGTATTTTTCCTTGCTGTCATGTGCAGCCTTAGACAATCCGTCGATGACGACATCAAACGGTATGCCGCGCGAGGTGTGCGCTTGCGGATCAAAAAAGATCTCGGCATGCACGACATTTTGTGCATGTGCCTTCTCGAAGTAAGCGGCAGCAAGATCGTGGAAGTCTTGCTCTGTGCGCAATACATTCATTCCTGCGTAGTACAGATTGAGGAAGGATTGTAAGTCTTGAAACTCGTATGCAGCTCTGAGCGCTTCAACTGATTCGAAAGGAACCTTGATTTTGTTGCGCTCGGCAATTGAAAAGATGAGGTCCGGCTCGAACGTGCCCTCGATGTGAAGATGTAATTCTGCTTTGGGCAATGAACTAGCCAGTTTCTCTACCATTCAAGTGCTCCTTGATGACAATAAGTCCACAAACTGCGCCCCGGTCGGCTTTTTTAGAGCCGACAGCAGTAACTTTTAAATATACCGGATTCATCTTATGTTGTCTCAATATCACGGCTGATATGATGGACAAGTCTGAGTGTTGAAGAGTTGTAGAAACAGGTCTGGCTTTCGATGAAAGTTTTGGTTGCTGTCGAGGACGAACAGTTTTTGGGAGAGCTTAGCTCCTTTATGGCTGCGTATCCGTGGCCGGCAAGTAGCGAGTTTCATATCCTGCACATTATTTTGCCTGTGAAGATAGGCAGCTTTATGAGCGTGTTGCCGTCACCGCTTTTGGAAAACATCTCCAAAGAGAGAACAAAAGCAGGAGAGTTGCTTGTAGAGCAAGTGAAAAACGCTATCGACAGCGTGCAGAACAGCTCGAAAATTACTGTCGAAGTTTGTGAAGGATTGCCGAAAGAAGAAATTCTAGACCGTGCCACAAAGCTCAAATCCTCGCTGATTGTAATGGGTTCGCACCGGCGAAGCGTGAGTGATTTGATGGTTGGAAATGTGACCCAAGCGGTTGTATCAAATGCGCCCTGTTGTGTGCTTGTAATTCCACTACCGAGTAAGAAGTCAAACGACAAAGAGCGCGGCAAAGAACCGCACAAAATCCTCTAATTGATTTGGTTTGGCTATAGCGCTTTGGCTGTTTCACGAATAATTTCAACGGAGCATGGCGCTGTTGCTGCCACCACCCGTGATACTTCGCCAAGCATATTGTGAGCGCATGTTCCATGACCCTGCGCTCCGATCAAGATTCGATCGGCACCAAATTCGATGGCACTCTCAACAATCTCTTTTTTCGGAGAGCCTTCTTTAATAATGAATTCGATGTTCAAATTCTTTGAAGCGAGCTGCTTTTTGAGCTTTTCGCTGACATTTTCTACTAGCGATTTGGCAGTCTGGCGTCTCTTTTCCGTACCCTCTTCAACCAGCGAGCGCATTTCAGCGTTTTCTTCGCAATCGAAGGGAATGGGCTCGAGTACAGTGACGATCAAAACTTGGGTCTGATCCGGCCAATCGCGCTTAACGGCGCTGTCAACTACAGCTTCGGAATAGGACGAATCATCTACTGCAATGAGAACTTTCACAATGGGTCTCCGAGATATTACTTCAATTCATTTGTATCGCACGCGGCAGTGAAATGGCCCCCATTTTGACGGAAGTTTACGACTTTTAGACGGTGAAGACTGCAAATGCAGACTCAGACCAATCCGCGGCGCATGGCTTGTACAGCTGCCTGCGTTCGATCGTCTACAGAAAGCTTGTTCAATATGTTTCTCACATGGGTTTTCGCCGTGGCCAGTGAGATTACCAGTCGATTGGCGATTTGCTGATTGCTACAGCCCTCAACGAGAAGTTTGAGAACTTCCAATTCGCGATTGGACAATGGTTCTGGGAGGGACGGTAACTCTTCGCTTACAGTATTTCCATTTGTGTCTGGGTTTGTTTCCACCACCGGCTTTCTTATATTGACGTTCTTTTCCGAGGCATAGTGACCGAGCACCTTGTGCGCTATTGCCGAGTCAAGCCAAACGTCGCCATTGTGAATACTTCGAACAGCGGTGTAGAGTCGGTCGGGAGCCACGTCTTTAAGACAATATCCTCCGGCTCCGGCCGAGAGAGCTGCAAAAATATCCTGCTCGCTGTCATGTGAAGTGAGCATGATTATTCGTTGTTGTGGATTTTCGGCACAAATCTGGCGAGCCGCCTCAATGCCATCTAGAAGTGGCATACCGACGTCCATCAAGACTACGTCTGGTTTTAGCTCTCGTACTAGTTGAACGGCAACGGCTCCGTTTTCAGCCTCGCCAATCACCTTAATGTCGTTGGTTCTTTCCAAAACGGTACGCAAACCGATGCGTGTAAGGAGGTGATCTTCAACTAGCACCACTCTTATATCGTTCGTGTTTGAGTGACCATTTTCCATTCGTAGAGTATTTAGAAACACAACCTGATGTGCCCGTAAGTATCTATAAGTAACTGGGGAGCTATTTGGTATTTAGTGAGCTTGGGGTAAGTACCTGTGATTTGAAAATCATCCTAAAGGATGATCGCCGATTTGTCCTCTTGGAAGGGAAAAATTTACCCCTGCTTGATCTATGGGAAATCCTTAAACGCAGCTACTAATCCCTATTATCCGTAAGAGTGATGGCATAGGCGTCACTCGAAAGGGTGGCTTGTACCTACATTGAGGACAAAATTTTTTTCGCTCTGTTTCTTTTGACAACCGTTACGATTTAATTAAGACCGGAACGTATGTATGGCACCATACGTCATGCTGGGTATATTGCTATTGGAAAGAAAAAAAATCGCGCTCTGAAACGGCAGAACCCTGTCATGACCGGGCTCGCAGGTTACCCAAAAAGCTTACTCGATAAGTAACTGTTATGAATAGAACAAGCCTTCAACCAAGACCAAAACTAAATACAACTAAGAGCAAAGCCAAGCGCGCCAACGGTTCTGGGGAACATGCCTTCCCCCTGGATGCTGATTCGGCTGCCTTTGATGACTTTGGTTGGGATCCGGAAAATGATACAGACCAGGGTTCTGATGCCAATGAGTCCAACGAAGGCACTTTTATCGAAAAAGGTGATCCTAATGCCTTGTCGTTCTATCTAAAGGAAATTGGAAAACACAAGCTGCTGAAGGGTTCTGAAGAAATTGACTTGGCTCGTCGCCTGAAATCTGGTGACATGGACGCCAAGAACCAGCTCGTGAGAGCCAACCTACGGTTGGTAGTTAGCATTGCGAAGCGATACCGCAATCGCGGTATGTGTTTCGAGGATCTAATTCAGGAAGGCAGTGTCGGTCTGATTAGAGCAGCCGAAAAGTTTGATGCCGAGAAGGGTTTCAAGTTTTCAACCTATGCAACCTGGTGGATTAGGCAGGCTATAACCCGAGCATTGGCTGACAAGTCGCGCACAATCAGAGTGCCTGTGCACATGATTGAGACGAGAAGCCTGGTTAGAAAGACGACCAAGATCTTCTTTGACCAACATGGCCGATTACCTTCTATTGACGAGATAGCGGAGCTTTCCGGTCTTGAGAAGGAGAAAGTTCAGACTGCTCTCACAGCAGACAAAACCCTTGTCTCCCTTGACCTTAAGGTTGGTGAGGACCAGGATACTTCATTGTCCGAAATGATTCCGGACGAAGACAGTGCCTCTCCTGACCAAAAGGTAAGCGCACAGCTGGTTTCCAGGCAGGTAGCAAGCCTGCTCGAGCATCTCAGCACCAATGAAAAGGCGCTTGTCGAGCTGCGTTATGGGCTGAAGGACGGCACGCCTCTTAGCTTGGAACAGTGCGGACAGCGCATGGGCATGAGCAGAGAGCGTGTAAGGCAAATTGAAAGCAAAGCGTTCAAGAAGCTGAGAAACAGCAAGGATCTTTTTGAGCTCCGAGACCTTCTAAATTAGTTTCGAGGTGCTTCCAAAGATCAGGCCATCGGGCGAGGCGAACCGTTTTCCAAAATGGTGTAATTAAAATCGTTTTTGGTATCCACGGAAATCCTATGACCGGTACAACACTCAAGCCCCAGGACGCACAGCTAGTTGAGAGTGGCCTCAACTCACTCAGTCCACGTTGGACGACTGCCATATTGATCCAGCTTTCCGGCGGCACCAGACGCACGACCCACTTGATGCGTGCGTTGCCCGGATTGTCTGCAAAGACGCTTACCGAGCGGCTGCGCAAACTGCAGAAGCTCGGTCTCGTTACGCGCGAGACTTTTAGAGAAGTGCCGCCAAGAGTCGAGTACACACTCACGGCTGAAGGCGAGGAAGTAGTTGTCTTGCTCGGCAAGATCAAAGAAGTTTGCCCGAAATGGGCCGATCTGAGCTGATCGAGCCTAGAGCCAAACGGTTCTGGTTCGTGGTGATCGAGCTTTCTACTTATGCTGATTTGCTGGAATTTTCTTCGTAAATCGAAGGATAGATTTTGAACGTCGGTTTGATCACTGGCAGTAACGCGAGTGCCTTGTGAACAGGGCCTTTGCTGACGATTCTTCCTTGCAGTAGTGCCACCGCTGGTGGTTCTTTTCCCAGCCAGAAGTTGTGCGCAACATCTGACTTCATTGTCATTTCGACGTCAGGTTGAATCTCGCAATCACCGAAGTGAAAACGCAACTCTTGTCCGTCACTTCCGTCGATAGTTATCACACCGTCCGGGTCTTTATATTTGAATCGGACCACTAGCTTCGAACCTAGTAATTTTCCGCAAATCTCTTCTTCGGATTTGATGTACGTCCACAGGCGATCCATTACGGTATAAAGTTCGTCTGTGTTGGTGAAATATGGCATCCTAGATCCCCCTGAACTTCCTCAAAAACGTGACCTCCTAAAACTACTTTACAACGCTTAATCCAATTCGACTATAGTCCCTGATATAGAGCCGTTCGTCACTTCCAAGGTTCCCATCGTACGTTTCGGTTGTCTCCGCTTATCTGTCGCGGACCCAGGATTGAAGAGGAGAATTCCCTCTTCGAACGAATTGATTGGAATGTGCGAGTGTCCGAATACCACTGCATCGGCATCAGGAAACAGTCTTTTCAATCGGCGTGCTCGCCCGTTGCTTTTACCTGAGTCATGGATGATCGCCAGTTTTACCCTCTCCACCTCAATTTGCAGCGTTTCGGGCAAATTGACTCCGATGTCGTTGTTGCCCAAGACCGCATGAAGAGGAATCATTTCGCGTAGATATTCGAGAAAATCCTCGGTCAGAATATCGCCTGCGTGGATAAGTAAGTCCGATTGCCTGATGATCTCCAAAGCTCTGACCGGCAATTCACGTGCCTTTTTCGGTATGTGCGTGTCAGCCAGAACAGCTATCTTCAAGCTTCGGTTCCCAATTTCGATTTAGCTAGCCCATTCTACCGGTCGCTCTCACCTTTTAGGCGGAAGCCGGAAAGTCTCCATGCACCCGACAGCAGCAGATTTCCGGCCGCCACCGGATATGGTTGCGGCCAACTATCTGAGCCGGTTTCTTGTCCGATTGAAGCAAACGAAAGGAGAAGCCTTAATGGCGGACCTGTCGCGGACTGTGCAAACCGCGAGTTAGCGATTCGTGACCATCTGCAGGCGGCTGTCTTTGCTGGCTCGGAATCCGTGAGTCCCCGACAGAGGCACATAACCTTGATTGTTATGCGCTGGCATCGCGGCAAAAGTCGTCGCCGTTATTGCGTGTGGCGGATCAAGTATAGGTTGGACAACAGGCATTTGGCTGTGGGCCGGATGTGGCGGTACTGCGGCTCCTGCTGCACCTGGCGCGTATTGGTTCGGGTGCGGAGTGGCAGGGACAAAATGCTGTGATGGTGCAAACTGTTGAGCTGGAGCAAACTGTTGAGCCGGCGCTTGTGGAAGTTGATTTACGAGCGGCGGAGGAACGTTGTTGCTCAGAGGTGCCGGAACGTTATTACTGATGGGAGCATGGGTGGACGGTGTGAAATCTACCGCTCTAGGTGTGCCAAAAGTCGGATGATGACCGGGTTTGCGGTTGTGCATCGGAACGACTTTCTTGAGACCAGAGATAAGCACCTGATCGGTTTCTACGCCGGCAGTTCCTTCCAGGCTTGCTGAGTATTCAGAATGATCTGGGTTGAACATCAGATAAATACCGAAGCCCAAGCTGATTCCTAGAACACCCATGAGCATGCCGCTCACAACGTACGTGCGCATAGGAGTCTTCGGTCTCTGAGAAAAAGAAATCGCCATCAGGTTTTCCTTACTGCCACGCGCCATCTCTGCAATGGTCTGGATTTCCGCCTTTGGAGATGCGCTGTGCGTGGTATCGGTGTCAACCATGAATTTAACTTCTAAGACCTGGATGTCAACAGAGCTTATTAAACATTTAGTTGAATCGTTGCGATAGGGGAGGAATACGAGGATGCGGATGAAAGAAAATACCTCGGTAGTATTGCAACTGCGAATCCGTAGGACCTTGATGTGATTAGGTTTCGGGAAGTCGGTTGTCGATAGTGGCTTGAAACCGCGATTTTTGAAATGTTAAGCAAGTTAGGTGGCTCTAAAGTTGAAAAACCCTGATGGTATCTGAGTTCTAGCTAATTCTTCGGATGTGCGGGACGACTCAACAGCTATGATGGAAATGAAACCGGCTATGGTGGCGAATCGATGCGCCAAGATTTGCGTCAGGAGTGGAGCGAAAGTGAGTTTCGACTTGCCGTACTGCAGGTCTTGCTGGGCGCCCGTAAATTGAATCCTGTCAGTGGCGGAGTTAGTGGCAGTGCGCTGATGCGAGTTTTGAATCTTGAAGACGCACAGGTTGTGGCGGCGACTTTAGAGAAGCTGCAAGACGAGCACCTCATCACTGTGGGAGAGAGAGTCTTTCAAATCACCGCTCTGGGAGTGGATTTGGTGGAAAAACACTTTCCTGATTGCACTCCGTATGATTGGTTTCAGCGTCTTGAAGAAAGAGCAGCCCGTCATTCCAAGAATAATCAGCCTCCGTGGGCTCCCGGCGATGGTTCGGGACCCTGGTTGCCGCCACAGGATCCGGATGATCCATCACGGGTACCGAAGAGAGGACATCCTCCCAATGGTGCAGGGGAAACAAAGTTGCCTCTTCCGATTCCCCCTGAACTTGCCGATTGAGAACGCTATCGCATGTTTCATGATTCCGCTCAATCGAAGTTGGCACTGCGTATCCTGCGTTTGCTTTTCTATGCAAGAAAGGATGAAAGCAGAGGCGGCGGTCTGAAGCCTAAAGAGTTGTTTGAACGTTCTGGGCTAAAGGATCTTCGTGAAATGGAAGCTGTAGTGAAGACTTTGCGAGCGCACAAAATGGTTGGCGCTGCTGATCGCGCATTTGTGATTACCCAAGAAGGCATAGATTACCTGCTCAAGAGCGATCACTAGAGCAATATGATTTGACCATTCTCGCCTTTGCGCTCATTTTCTTGGCAAATGAAAAAGGACCGCCGAGAAAACCCGGCGGTCCGCATGAATCGTAAGCTGTGAAGTTACTTGCAGCAATCCTTGCCGCCAGATGCTTTCACTGTGTTTGTGCAAGCATCTGCGCAGGTATTGCATTGATCGATGCAGTCTTTCAGGGCTGCATCTTTTTGATCTTCGCAAACCTTCGCACATCTTTTGCAGGCTTCCGCACACGCAGAGGCGAGTTTGGAGGACAACTCAGAACCACGGCTTTTCAGATCAGCACTGGCTTTGCACAATGTGATGCAATCTTTTAGTGTATTGATCGTGGCTTCACTTGCACCTTTTGCTTGCAAATGCGCAAGCGCCTTTTCGCACGCCTCTGCGCACTTATTACACTCAGTAGCGCAAGTCGCATGCGTGGAAGCGTCTGCCAGCTTGATTCCGCAGCTGCCGCCTTGATTGGCGAATGCTGCTGGGATGGTGAAAAATGCTATGGCCAAAGCCAATACAGCGGTCAAATAAAAGCCTTTCATTGCTTTTCTCCTTTGAATTGATTTGAGATTGACTACCTTTGAAGGTTTTCAATTCTCTAAATCAGGAGAACCCTCAGCATGAGGTAACGCTTGTTCGTTGAGTCGACCGGCACTGCGGGTCTTCTGAAAACCGGTTGAGCAGCCGCCAGTCTGACCATCTGCATTGCTGGGGTCCAAACGGCAGCATTATATGGAACTTGAGCGTTACGGACTTGTTTGACAGTGACAGTCGCCTGATCGGCTGCCATACTCGCAGGGGTGGAGTCCTGGCAGCATTCTGCGGTCTGAGAGCACATACAGCTTTCTTGAGAAACAGCTGTGCTCATGCAGCAAGAGTTTGGGCTTGCAACAGCCGGTAACAACGTCAGGCTGAGGAAGCTGAGTAACGCTAGTAGGAAGTGGACGCTAGGTCTTCTAATGATTTTCATGAATCCGATCGGAATGATTCCGCTGAACGAGATTCCTTGCTTCATAATACCCGCCGAAAGCCTTATAAGTTTGATATTCCAGCAAATCTCTGGTTCTCAGTAGCTTTCTGGTTGATGGGTGCCTTGGCATGATGGGGCTCTGCCGGCGACCGTGTGAGTCTTTAGATGGCGGCGTTTTCGAACTTGTTCCCGCACTGTAAACTAGCCAGAGCAAACAATGAGAAGACTCTTTGACTGAGGAAGCCGATATGGGATTTCTGGATACGCGTCCGATAAAGACAGGTTCGCTGAAACTATTGGCTATTTCGGTCTTCTCAAGTGTCGCTGTCTTTTACCCTGTGGCGATGGCTCAACAGGTGACACCTTCGGATTTGGAAGCTGGTGCTTCAAGCACTGACTCTCAGGCGGTTTTCCAGAGGCAGAGCACTGGGTCTAACCCTGGAACGACGGGTGGAGGCAGTGCGACAGACAGCGACAATGCAATCGAAGTTGGTGATTACGCGCGCGCCGAGGCTGTTGCGGCAGAGCGTTTGAAAACTGTGCAAGGAGGCGTCGCTGAGATTGCGCTGCGTCTTTCACTGATTGAAGCGAAAATGTGGCAAGGAAAATTTCAAACTCTGCCGAAGGAATTGAAGATTGTCAGTTCTATGCTCAATAAGACGCCAAATGTTTCTCCCAATCTGATGGCGCGCTATTTAGATGATCAATCTTGGATGACTCAGATAGGTGGTGATGCTGTAAAAGCTGAAGTCCAAGCGCGCGAGGCGATTGCTAACTGGAAGAAAGCCGAACAAACAGATATTTCTTTTCTTTGCGGCGGCATCGATCACCTTGCTCATCTACTCGAAGATCGCGGCGCCTTCGCTGAAGCCACTAAGTGGTATCAAGAATCTCTAGCTCTGCACGCAAAAGCACAAGGACCGCGTTCTGTCGCGTGTGCTAATCAAATGGAGAGAATTGGCGCACTCGCATTCAGAAACGGCGATCCTGCACTTGCACAGAAGATGTATGCCGATGCGCTTGCCATCAAAGAGGGAACGAGAGCAGTGCTGCAGCAATTTGCTCCTCAGAAGGCTGAAGACGCCGTCTTTTATCGCTTTCTACCAGGAGCTCCCAATGTTTCTCGGGAAACGGCTGATGGTGTGACACGCGAGAAGATCACGGCAAATGGAGTCACTGTTGAGGCTGCTCTTTTGACAAAGGGTGCCGATGTTTTGAAGAATTCAAAGGCAATGGTGCGCATCACCAACAATGGAGATTCGCCAATTAGCGTGCTTCCGCAAGGACCGGATTTAATCATATTGAAGCCTAGAATTCAGCTGGCTAAGCAGGTTCAAGGCGAAACCCTTGCGCAAACAATTGAGAAGAAGGGCGAGAGCAAAGCGAAGTGGATTCGCTTCTGGGGGTCGCAAGCGACGACTACTTCCACTACTAATGTCATAGGAAATGGTGCTGGGTTTTTCCCTTACGGCGGCTATATGTCACCTAATTTCGGCTATGGAGGACCAATGGGATATGGCGGCAATTCCTGGTACAACAACAGCGGCGGAATGACGACCATGATGACGAGCATGCCTGATTTCCAGGCTCGCGAACGTGCATACCAGCGGGCTCAGGCTGTTTCCGACCAAACGCAACGCCAAGCTGCTGATGTTCGTGACAGTGAATTGGGACCGACCACGTTGAATCCGATGGGACGAATTGTGGGTTGCCTTTTCTACGACCAGAACAATTTCGATGAGGCTACGTTGAGAATTCCCATCGGGAAGGCGGTTTTCGAGTTCAGATTCGACCACTTGCGCTGAGTCGCTGAAAAGACCCGTATTCCATGAAGTTAGCGCTTTTCCAGCGTTGCCGCCTGCAGCGTGCGCGTTGCCGGTAAGTAACGTTATGGTCTGAGAGCGTATGCAACCGAGGATTAATCTGCCAAACTAGAGTCGGCCTGTTTGTGGGTCGTTTGAGCCTCCTTTGTCCCCCGGCTCAAAGCCCCGCTCAAAGGAGTTGGATATGAATCCGCTTTTCCTACTTGGCGCAGCCACCGTCGGTGTCGTCGGCTATACGCTGAAAACGATGGGGCGCAATGATGTCCTCGAAAATCCTTTTCCCATCCGTGTTTGCGGCGACCGAGACGCCGTGTTTAAAGCGGTGGAGGAAGCCCTCAAGAATTTTGGCGGCAACGCCTGGGTCTGGACTATCGTAGAAAAGAATGCCGCGACCGGTGTGCTCAAGGCCGAGTGCTTGTGCACCCAAAGGGACGAGCGCCCAATCAAGCTGACGGTGTCGTTTGATAAAACCACCTCTTCGATTTTGCTCAAGTTCGAAGTGCAAGCGCTCTTTAATCGCGCGCACAGCAATAAAGTTTTGGAGCGTACGCAGAAAGCGGTTATGTTCTCGCTCGACTCAATGTTCGACGAACATATAAACGACCCCATGCTTCCAATCGAAAAGCTTTTGCTTCTATTGCAAGAAAACATAGGCGGAAAGCGGCTTCTCTCAGATCGTCAGTATGCTGATGTAAAACTGGAAATCGAGCGTCGTGCGCAAGCTACACTGACTCCAGGTGACGAAATCACGGCCGGCAACTATTCGGCAAAAGTGCTTTCCAATCGAAGAGTACGAGTGGGAAAAATTCGTCCGGCAAAGACGGAAGAGCCTGCAAAAGAGCCTGATCCTTCAGCTATTTCTTCGTCGAAACACTAATCGTCAGAGTCGTTTCCGGTGCGCCCTTTGGCTGCATTGCTGTAAGGGTGATTGTGTCGTTGCCTTTTTCTGCAGCAGTTGTCCAGCCCACACCTATGTCCATTGCAGCTGTTTTGATTGTCCAGCCGTTTTTTCCGAACCAATCGCAATAGAATTTGCACGATGCTTCAGGAGAGTCCTTTGTGACTTGCAATGCGCTGCGGACTCGTGTTTTTTCAATGGTGGTATCGGCTGCTACAGTTACCCGCGAGCCCGTATATTGCGGGACTGGAAAGTCCGCAGGCCATTGAATATTGTCGGTACTATTGGCGGTGACTTTGGTCCCGTTACCTATCTCGTGCACTTCTTGCATGACTGTAGAACAGCCGGATAACGCCAACGCAAGAAGCAAACATCCGGACCAGGCGAATCTTTTTAATTGCATAAGCGATGCCTCAAGAGATTGTCGACGGGATGCCGCTCTAATTCTCTCAACTTTAGCTCCAGTTGAGCTTGTTGATTTCCAACAAACTCGCCTGGCTAGTTGTCAATGTAGTTGTGGGTGTCCGGATCTTGCCTGCGAAAACTCATGATTTTCACGAGGATGACCCCCGCGACGAAGCCGCCCACATGTGCCCACCATGCGACGCCACCCTCCTCGCCAGTCTCTTTCGCTATGCTTGCAAATCCGGTGAAGGCTTGCGAAACAAACCAAAATCCCAGATAAACCGCTGCAGGCACTTCGATGAGGCGGATGATAAAGAAGATTGGGATGGCTGTGAGCACGCGTGCAGTCGGATAAGAAATGATATAGCCGCCAAGCACGCCGGCAATTGCGCCTGACGCCCCGACCATAGGAACAACGCTGCCCAAAGACATGGAGACTTGCGTCAGTCCGGCACAGACACCGCACGCTAAATAGAAGAAGAGATAGCCGAAGTGCCCGAGTTTGTCCTCTATATTGTCGCCAAAAATGAAAAGCGCCCACATATTACTGATCAGGTGCATCCAGCCTCCGTGCAGGAACATGCAACTGAAGAGGGTGAATACTTCGTACGGTCCGAATTGCTGGATGAAGACTTCCGGCACAAGCCCGAAATTTTGGAGAAAAATGGCCAGTCCGTGGTCGCCAAGCGACACCTCGAAAAGGAAAACAAGCACATTGATCGCAATGATCAAGTACGTGATGAAAGGAATTGAGCCGGAGGGCTGTGAATCTCTTAGCGGAAACATGGCATGGGGGGCAGTAAGCCTGAGCGGTTTTCTTCAAAGACTACAGCATTAGAGCGCTTTGGAGTAGAATTGTCGCGGCTTACAAAGGAGCAAGCACTATGGTTGCCAGCGAGAAGCTCGCGCGCTCGACCGATACGCATTCCGTCACCAATCAGCCGCCGGCACTGCAAGATTACAATCTTTATTCAAACGACACCGCGCTGGTGGAGTGCATCAAAAAAGAAGGTGCTGGTTGGGCCGAGGAGAAACTGCAAGCATTCGGACAACTGATCGGGCGTGAAGAGACGATCAAGCTTGGATACCTGGCGAATGAAAATACTCCTGTGTTGAAAACTCACGACCGCTTCGGGCATCGCATTGACGAGGTAGAGTTTCATCCGGCATGGCACGACTTGCTTTCAATTTCGGTAGAAAACCGATTGATCAACCTGCCGTGGGTCGAGCCAAAGGCTGGAGCTCATGTGGCGCGAGCAGCCATGATGTATCTGATGGTGCAGATTGAATCTGGTCACATGTGTCCAGTATCCATGACCTTTTCGTGTGTCCCTGCGCTTAAAAAACAACCGGAAGTATTCGCTGCTTTCGAATCAGCACTCATGTCCAACCAGTACGATCAACGATTCATTCCTGCTGCTCAAAAGCGCGGCATGCTTGTGGGCATGTCGATGACTGAGAAGCAAGGCGGATCTGACGTTCGCGCCAATACAACGCAGGCGAGACCGGTGACAGCTAAAGGTCCCGGGCAACTCTATGAATTGACAGGTCATAAGTGGTTTTGCTCACATCCGATGTCCGATGCTTTTGTGATGTTGGCACAAGCGGAAGGCGGACTTTCTTGTTTTCTTGTTCCTCAATTTGCACCATCAGGTGAACGCAACCAAATAAGGTTGCAGCGCCTGAAGAGTAAGCTCGGAAATAAATCCAATGCCAGCGCCGAGATTGAGCTCGAAGGTGCCCAGGGCTGGCTCATCAACGAGGAAGGTCGTGGTGTTGCCACTATTATTGAAATGGTCAGTCATACACGGCTAGACTGCGCACTTTCTTCCGCCGGATTGATGCGTCAAGCATTGACGCAGGCATTGCACCACACTCAATACCGCTCAGCTTTTAAAAAGCGATTGATCGAACATGACCTGATGCGCAACGTTCTTTGCGATTTGGCGCTGGAGTCTGAGGCTGCGACAGTTCTAACTATGCGTTTGGCACGAGCATATGATGCCTCTGCCTCTGATAGAAAAGAAGATTTGTTCCGGCGAATCGCAACCGCGGTAGCAAAGTATTGGATCTGCAAACGTGCACCTTCGCATGTTTATGAATGCCTGGAAGCGCTCGGGGGAAATGGTTATGTCGAAGAATCGATGATGCCTCGCCTCTATCGTGAAGCACCAGTCAATTCTGTTTGGGAAGGATCTGGAAATGTCATCTGCCTGGATGTCCTTCGTGCATTGACGAATGAACCTGAAACGGCAACTGTTTTATTGGATGAAATCAAACAAGTAGCAGGACAGCACAAAGAACTTGATGCTCAGATTGCTGATGCAGAAACTATGCTGGCACGAAAGTCTGAACGAGAAGCTCGTCATTTGGTGGAACATTTGGCAGTTCTATTGCAAGCGAAACTGCTGGTGGAATCAGCACCGCAAGCCGTTTCCGATGCATTCATCGACAGCCGGATTAAAGGCGGGTGGGGAAAGACATTCGGCACGCTAACTTCCGATGTCGATACGCAGGTCATTCTCCAACGCGCGTTCTAACTGGACTGAAAATGTGGGGGCGCGTTGCACGCGCCCGTTTTCTGTAGGGCGACACCATGCGTCGCACGCGGGCGTGATTTATCCCACCCCTACTGAAGCTTCTGCCTTCCAGGCGGCTTTGAGAGGAAGTTGCAGACTGTCTATCTAACTGGTTTCTTTGCTTTGTTTGGAAGTAGCACTTTTTGCCATTCAACTAGATCAGCCCTGTGCACGGAGCACTTTATTTTTGCCTTGTATGAGTTACTGACTGCTTGTTTCCCAAGTCTTTCATATGCAATGCAGAGGCCAATGTTTGAGAATAAGTTAGGCGGATCAGCGTTCTTCAGGATTCGAATTCCCTCCTCAACGTGTCCCAGACCGATCTCTGCAAAACCTTTCTGCCACTCAAGATTTAGACGCAAAGATTCCTGGTACGCTAATTCAAAGTTTCCAATTCGCAGAGCGGTAACACATCTGTTAAATCTACTTGCAGAATTGTTTGATAGTTTCACGGCTTTATCGAAGTCTAGAAACGCATCTTCATATTGTTTGAGCTTTGATCGGTACAATCCTCTTTGGTTGTGCGCGGTGGCTAGATTTTCAACCCCGAGACCGTATGTTGGATCAAGCTCAACACACTCGGATAGTTTTGAAATCGATAGATTGAGGGAACCTTTATTAAGAGCAGCAACACCATCGTTGTTGAGTCTCACAACTTTTTCAAGATCCAAGCCGAATGCACTTGTTCCGTCAATGATTAGCCAGGCTGAGATGAAAAATGACTTGAAAATCAAATTGTCCATTTGGAATTCTTAGGTTAATCCAAACCGAATTTTTGGCGAGACTGCACGCAGGCTTTGATCAAATTGGGCAAATCTTGCGCTTCGTGCGGGCATCCGGCGACGCCGACTGAGAAACCAACTGTTTCTAGCGATGGCCCGCTTACTAGGACTTCGATCAAGCGGCTGGCGAAGCGTCGCGCCAAAATACTGTCGGTTTCCGGCAAAATCAAAGCGAAACAGTTGTTCTGGTAGTGTCCAAGAATGTCGGGTTTGCGCTTTAGTTTCGAAATCAGATTGACCAATTCGCGTGCGGCTTGCTGAGGCAAGGGCGAGAGTTTTCCAGAGCCGTCTTGCGCTTTGGTCCCAATTTGCAAAAGCAAAAAGCTAAATGGCTTTCCATAGCGCGAGCTGCGGTTGAATTCCATTTCTAGGAAATAGAGTAGTGCGGGATAACCATAGGCGCCTGTGTCAGCGCGGATTAATGAACGATCCACAGCTTGCAACATTGACCAGTCCGCAGTTGCTAGAGCAGCATCTGCACTGTTGAGAGGTATCTCCGGCGGTGCCACAAGTTTCTTTTTGATAAGATTGTGAACAGCTGGCATCCACTCCGCTTTAGCGACATTGAGAGTGACGACGATAGTCTGTATTTGATTCTTTCCGTCAATCAGCTCAAAAATGTTCTTCTGTAATGTACGGCTGATGCCTTGCTCGTTTTGCACAAGAGCCATAAAGTCTTCCTGACTTATCTCTGTGACAGCGCGTTTCAATACGCTTTCGAGAGTCAATCCCATCTTCGTCAATTCGACCACATGGTCGTTCAAATAAGTGCCTTCCATGATCAGAAGGTCGATGTTTTTGGTAATCGTGATTTCGGACGAACCGGGTCCGAGCGTAAATTTGAAATTGCCGTTTTGCCAACCGACCAGCTCTAGAAATGCGTAGTCGCCCGTCGTGGAGCCGACAACGCAGTGTGATGGCATGCCTTCATTGAAGTACAAAACCGCGGATTCTTCCTGCTGACCAACCGAGCGTGCAAGTTCCAGGCAGCCGGAAGCATGGTCCGTGGCAATCAATCTGACCAGGTTGGGGAATTGCAGCCTGCGCAAATCGCCGTTTGTGTACAGCTTTGTCGTTGGCAGGGGCAGATTGTGGCCTGAAGTTGTTTGCTGTCGTTCTTGAGCGATCTCGTTCCAGTTTTTGAAATCGCTAGATAGCTGCTGCAAAATGACTCGCTGGTCGCTGGAAGAGATGTTCCAGATGAGCGTCGCCGCGTCACCGTCTAACTTGCGCAATGTCCAAGTGCATATCGAACCGTGTGGATCTTTGAAGGCCATAAGTGAATATGCTTTGGTAGATGTCCCGAAGCAAAGTTCAACGGCTGTGCCGGGCACGCGCATTGCTTCTCTCACCATGTCTGCCAATTGCTCAGCATTAGGAGGGAAGTTTTGCATCTGGTTTTGTTGGTGCGCCGGCTTTTGTTGCCGACCTTCATTGAGCATTTCGTATCTTTGTGAGAAGTTGCCATAGCCAAGGTGCGCTTGGCAACGTTCGTGTCTGAAGGGAAGCCGGGAAAACCTATCCAGGCGACTGGTTCAGCATTAACCAGTCAGCTCAGTTTAGCTCAAATTTGACCCCAAAGGCGGAAAACATGCAGCAGTGCACCACTGGGGCTCTTGACTAGTGGGTGGGTAAAACGCTTAACCTGAGCAGTTTTTCGGCTTGCATCTTCACAGCCTCAACCAATTCGGAATACAATAGAGCGGTTAAATTCTGGTATCTGGTTAGCTGAATATGAGCCGCGAGATTCTCCCCTGGAGAAAAATTGAGTCCCACAAGATAGCCGACTGCAAAGTATTTTCACTTGAGCGCAACCGGGCTCTTATGCCCACCGGCGAAGCTAATCGAGCTTTCGATTTCTATGTGTTGCACCCGTCGCACTGGTGCAATGTCATTCCGATCACCGACGACGGACGCGTGGTGTTCATCGAGCAATATCGTCACGGCATCGAGAAAATTACACTCGAAATTCCCGGCGGAGCTGTTGACCCGGAAGATCCCAGCTCTCAGCATGCAGCCGCGCGCGAGTTGTTTGAGGAAACCGGTTATGTCGCCGACGAACTGACATTCATCGGACGCAACCATCCTAATCCGGCGCTGCAAAGCAATTTCTGCGATACCTTCATTGCACGCGGGGCTCAACAAATTTGCGAACCGACTTTTTATGGTGCTGAAGACATCAAAATCCGGCTCGTTGAAATGGACGAAGTTCCGCACCTGATCGCGTCCGGTGCGATTACCCACGCACTGGTTCTAGTCGCGTTTTATTTCAAACAGATTCACGACCTGAAAATCGGCACACCGAAAGTCTAAACGCGATGGTGGCAGGCAATGCGCGGCTACAGAACCGGGCGATGCATGGCATCGCCCTACGCTTGCTGTTGCCGCGCTACGCTTTTTGCGCTGAGTAGACGGCGACTGTATATTTGAGTGATACTTCGCCGCCCTTCTGGAATCGCTCGAAGGCAGTGTTGAGCATTTCTTTCAATCGGTTTGCGATGCCCGTTTCCTTAGGTGCATATGAGGCGGAGAAGGCTCGCAAAATCAGTGACTCGCGATCCAAAATCTGTTCGTTTTCAAAATGTGTGAGTTCACCTTTGCAGAAATACTCTGACGTGAGGAGAGGCACTCCAGATGCGCCATGTCTGCCTTCAATTTTGTCAATCTCAGTTAGTTTTCTAAACGCATCGCCATATGCGCGAGTGAACTGATCACTCTCATCGCGTTCGTTCCAAATCAAAACCGTCCAGCCTTCGGGTTTCAAAATGCGGTGAAATTCCTTGAGCGCGAGATCGGGTTTGAACCAGTGAAACGCCTGAGCGCAAAGAATTGCGTCCACCGAAGCATTCGCCAGCATGGTATTTTCTGCCGTGCCATCCACTAATCGCAATGAGCCTGATTTAGTGGAATCCTTCGATATACTCAATTCGGTCGCCTTTTGCCGCATGTCGAAATTCGGCTCTACGCCGATTACGTCCAGTCCGCGTTCAGCAAAGAGTTGACTGGAAATCCCCGTGCCACAGCCAATATCTGCCAGCTCGGAGCCGGCGCTCAGTTTGCAGATATCCATCACATAGTCAATTGCGGCATCAGGATATGTCGGACGCGCTTTGGCATAAATGTCTGCCAATCCCGTAAAGCGTTGCGTATTGTCGATTCCCATCATAAGTGCGTCCCCCGGCGTGCCCTGGGTAATAAAAGCAGTTTGCAATCTTTGCATCATACAGAATCTCACCTCCAATGAAAACAAGCGAAACAGGCTGAATTCGTGGGTAGTGAACATTAATGGAAAATACAAGAAACCAGCATTTTGGAGTCTTCCAAATGCTGGTCCTTGCTTGGCTGTTCAACTCAACCCGGTTATATCCCCCGTTTAAATATCCTCAGCATTTGTGTTGCGCCTTTGATGTCCTTCATCATCACGGACTCAAACTGCATGTCGTACGGGAAGAACGATTCGTCATTCAACAACTCATCGATAAATGGGTGCGTCTTCTTATTCGGTCCGACAACCGGATATATTCGCACTTCACTGCGGGCAATGCGAATCATTTCGTGCACTGCGCGATGATGGAAGAGATAGTCGAAGTTCGAGTTTTCGAGAATGCCACCGGTTTCAACATTGCTGTAAAGGAAGAGCAAGTTGCCGCAAAGCACCATGTCGAAGCTGTCATCATAGAAAGGCAGATGTGGGAACGAAGCAGCGACGTAACGTCTGCAGGCATCCATCCTCCTGTAGTCATTGGCGAAAGTAGTCAGCGCTTTCAGTTTTTCGTTGAGGAATGTGATGTCGTCATCGTTCGTTTGTCTCATGAAAAGCGATCTGTGCCGCTGTGTTTCACGAATGCAGGCGGGAATATCTCGCTGTGCGTTATCCATGATGTCATCGATTTTCTTCGAGTAAATCGGATCGCAAGCCACAACTTTGATATCTTTTCTTTGCGCTTCTGCTGCAAACGATGCCGGTCCCGACGCGCAATCCAAAATGCTCTTGCCCTTTAGGTTGTCTAGATCGAGATTGAACATTTCGACGTATTCACTCATAGTTCTGCCGAAACATGCAACACGATCGAGTTGAAATGGGTCGTTCATTTGATTTGGATTGATCGTCATCATCTCGCTTCCTCCTTGTGTGCTTGTTGGATTGGCGTCGTTCTAACTTCAATTTGATTTGCGACATTAGCAGTTCGTTCGGCGCTCATATTACAAGACTAAAGAGATTCTGTGAGGGCTGTGTGAGGGACGGAATCGCCCATTTATTCGGACGTTCGGACGTTCCTGACCCCGGCAATGGGGTAAAATTGCTCAAATGCGAATGAACCTTACACTCTCGCGCAAGGCCATAATTTTGGTATCGGTGCCATTGGCAATCGAACTGGCATTGGTATGTTTTTTACTGGCTCTATTGCAACAGGCCGAAAATGAGAGAGAAAGTGAAGCTCATTCTCGCGAGATCTCTAATGAGATTAATGCCGCAATGCGCCATCTTATAAATGCAGGTACAAATACTGTTATTTATCACGTCAGTGGTTCTCGCGATTCTCTCAAGCAATACAAGGTGTCAGTTCGAGAGTTTCCCAAGGTTGTCGAACGCCTTTCACTGATGGTCAAAGGAAGGCAGGAGGAAGAAGATAGTCTTCTTAAGATGGTCTCTCTATACAACAGAGCTAACCAGAATCTTGTAGAAGGACATCGCAGATTGGAAGTTGGTGACCGCATCGGTTCAATGAAGCCGTATGCCAATTTGAATAAATCGATGGCCGAACTTTATGTTATCGCCGACAAGATTCAAAGCCGACAATCAGAGATTCAGGAGAAACAAAAGGCAGCACAAGCAGCGACAAGAGAGCAGATCAAATGGCTGGTTGTTGCCGGTGCTTTACTGAATGTTCTGGCAGCCGTGGGTCTGGTGCTCTATTTCAATCGAGGCACCGCCAATCGATTTAACATTCTTCTAGACAATACAATGCGCCTGGCTTCTGGGGAGCCTCTTAATGCACCCCTTGCCGGTGGCGATGAGATTGCTCGACTGGACAGAGTGTTTCGCAAAATGGCAAATTCACTGGCAGCTGCGACGCAAAAAGAGCGTGCCGTTCTTCAAAATGCGGCAGACGTCATTTGCTCCATCGATGCAGACGGAAAGTTCGCCGCCATGAATCCTGCAGTATCGAAGGTTCTAGGTTTCACCCCGGATGAAATGATTGGCGCGCGTTTGGTGCAATTTGTTCATCCTGATGATGTAGAAAAAACTCTTGATGCTGTGAAGCAGAACATCCATGATAAAGGCGAACTTGCCTTGGAAAATCGCATGCTCAGAAAAGACGGCACAATTGTCGATATGCTTTGGTCGTTGCACTGGACTGAAGCCGAGAAGTCGACAATATGCGTGCTTCACGATATTACTTACAGAAAAGAGTTGGAGCGATTGAAGCGTGATTTCGTGGCCATGGTTAGCCACGATCTTCGCACTCCACTTACTTCGATTTCCGGTTTTCTGACATTGCTTCGATCCGGCAAATACAATGAACTTTCTCCCGCCGGTCTAGAGAGTCTAAGAAGTGCCGATGCAAGTGTTGGAAGATTGATGAGCATGGTCAATGACTTGCTGGATATCGAACGTGTTGAATCAGGACTCCTGGATCTCAATCTTGGTCCTCTCACTGTAGAAGGGCTTGTCGAGAGTGTTTTCGCAATGCTTGAGCCGATTGCCAGAGAAAAGAGAATTGAGCTTGTGGCGCCTACTAACAAAGATTTGGAATTTGTCGGCGATGCGGATCGACTCAATCAAGTGTTAGTAAATTTGGTATCAAATGCCATCAAATTTTCAGAGCCGGAATCGAAAATTGTGATCGACGCAATTGAAAACGCGACCAATGTTCGAATCGAAGTGAGAGATACAGGGCGCGGGGTTCCGGAGCACTTGAAACCGGCAATTTTCGAGCGTTTTAGGCAAGTTGATCCGTCAGATGCCGCTAAACGAAAAGGCACGGGTCTCGGTTTGGCAATTTCCAAAGCAATAGTTGAACGTCATGGCGGTTCCATCGGAGTAGAGGATAATAGTTCGGACTCTCAAGGCGGGAAAAAGGGGTCCGTGTTCTGGTTTACTCTGCCAAAATCCGATGAGCAAGATGTAGAAGTCGCAGGGAATATCAACCCGGGTCCGTCATAGAGAGTTCCACTTCTCTCTATGCGTTCACGGCTCACAAGCCGAGCAAGAGCTTCAAACCGAGCACACTACCGATGGTGACGAAGAGTCCTTTGACGAATCGCGTTCCTTTCTTGGCTCCGATGTGCGATCCGAGATAAGCACCGCATACAGCACCAATCACTGAGGGAATAATCAAAGACAATCTCCAGTTGCCACCGGAGCCATACATGATTGAGGCGAACAAGCACCAGAAAAAAGACATCACGTAAGAATAACCCAGGGCTTCTAGAAGCTTGAACCCACGGGTTTTGGTAAGTATCGCGCTAGTGATGAGACTGTTTCCCGAACCAAAGAAAGATTCGTAAAATCCGAGTGGAAATCCAGCTAGGCTTGTTAGTAAACGGCTTGTTGTAGGCTCCTTCTTATCTATCCCAAATTCCTTCTTGAAAAATGTGTATGCCACCAAAGAAAGAATAATCACACCGATAATTCTTTGCATGTCTTTCGGGTCGCTGCGCATCACAACCTGTGCACCAAAATAAGCGCCGATTAGTCCGCAAATAACCATGCTGCCGATGAGCCGCCAATCGACTTCATGCCCACGCAAGTAGTTTCTTGCCGCGACCAATGTCCACATCGCACCCGCCAAGGTGTTCGTCGCCATGGCGACTGGAAGCGGGAATCCCATCATCAGCCAGAACGGGGTCGAAATCATGTTCGAACCTCCGCCGCACATTGAGCTAATCAGGGTCGATCCGAAAGCGACCGCGGTAATTGCAGCAAATTGTGCATAGTCGATCAACGATTATTCACCGGATTTCAAGACATTAAAGGGTAGCAGATGCTGTAAATTATGCTATGGACGTTTTCGGGTAGTTTTGGAAACACGGCTATGGCCAAGATTCTTGTTGTTGAAGATGATGAAAGCCTCTCGCGGATGGTATCGGAATGGTTGACCGGCGAGCACCATTCGGTCGAGTGCAGTTTTGACGGTGCTGATGCACTGGAAAAATTGCAGTTTTACGAGTTTGATTTGATCATTCTCGATCTTAATTTGCCTAGCATGGGCGGTATCAAGATTTTGCGCGAGTTTCGTGCATCAGGCAAAACGACGCCTGTGCTAATACTTACCGGGCAGGACAAAATCGAAGATAAAGAGGTCGGCTTGGATAGTGGCGCAGATGACTAGTTGACTAAACCATTTCATATGAAGGAATTGTCCGCGCGCGTTAGGGCAGTGCTACGCAGACCAAGTAGCTATTCCGGAGATAAGCTGAGTTCACGCGGGCTTGAACTTGATCCAGGTACCCACACAGTTAAGGTTAATGGCAATGACATTTCGCTTTTGCCAAAGGAGTTTCAACTCTTAGAGTTTTTGATGCGGCATCCCGATCAAGTTTTTAGTGCGGATGCTTTGCTCAATCGTGTTTGGTCTTCGGCGTCAGATTCGAGCATTGATGCGTTGACCACCTGCGTGAAGCGGCTTCGAAAGAAGATTGACGTCGATGGCTCACCATCTTTTATCAAAACCGTTCATGGCGTCGGCTATAAATTGTTCACTGACGACTAATCGAGGAAATTCTCAAAAGATTGAAGGGGAGCCGCGTGAAAGCTCCCCTTCGAGTAAGTAGTTTGGATGAATGAAAGTTTTTAGTGGTGTTATTTTCCTTTTCCGTAGAATTGGGCTTTCACAGATGTCTTGGTCACTCTCGAGCTGCCTCCTGCAGCTTGACCGTATGAGTTGTCTCCATTGTTTCCATAACTCAAAACACCGAAGCAGTCTTCCGACGAGCCGCGACCTGCCGATGCTAATTGACCATTGGCATGATTGAAGCGCAACCTGGCATTAACGGCTGTGCTGCGTGCTGCCAATTCTTCTGCTGAATATTGTGCTCTGTGGTTTTCAGGCAAGGGGGCTGATTTGCATCGCATGCTCGAGTGGCTGCGATATATAGGTAGAGGGGCGGAGGAGTTGTTTGTGCCCTTTCCTGTTCTGCGAGAGCTGGTCAATTGCGTGTAGCGCGTTTGTGGGTCCCAATAGAATTGGCCAAGATTCGGCGAGTTTCTCACCAAACCCGTTTCCCAACCCGCTACTCGGTAGGCGGTGCGTTGTGAATGAGTTACTACAACATCGTCCGCTTGTTGCGCTTGCGCTGGAGCGGCGAAGATTGCAAGGCCGAAGCCTGCGAGTATTGTGAGGATTGCGAAGCAAAGCTTACGCTTAGTATCGTGCACACTCATTTAGATTTTCCTTTAGTAATTAGAATCTGACGGGGGCGGTTTAATGCGGAAAGAGTGCGATTTCCAAAATCATGCCACCGAAAGATTGCAAACTTGTTTCAACGGAGAGGCTGGGTCTAGCTTTAGATTAAATGTAAAGAGGAGAGGGTGAAAACAGCGTGAACGTACCACCCCTTCCGGCAAAATTTAGCTTGACGCCCTGTCTCGAGCCAGATTTCAGCAGAAACTGCCCCCATTCTTTTTGTAATAGTCCTGGTGGTATTCTTCAGCGCGGAAAAACGTCACTGCCGGGGCGATTTGGGTCGTGACGGCCCGCCCATAAGAGGCCTGGATTTGCTGCGCAAACTGACGCGCGGCGGCCTCCTGGTCGGTCGAATGATAGAAAATTGCTGCTCTGTACTGACCACCGTGGGTATCTCCGGTATCTGTTGGGTCGTGCATGTTAAAAAAACGCTGGAGAAGGTCCAGATAGCTGACCTGGGAAGGGTCAAAGATGATTTCCACCGCTTCTGCGTGCCCGGTACCGCCACCGCAAACGCTTTTATAGGTTGGTGACTCGGTGGTGCCGCCTGTGTAGCCGACATCGGTGGATATGACGCCTTCCATCTGCTGAAATTTGCTTTCAACACCCCAAAAGCAGCCGCAGGCGAAGGTTGCCGTCTGTAGTCCGGCTTTCCTGTCTTGGTTTGCCTCATTACTCAATTAAGCGATTCTCCTGTCCTGTTTTGCCCGGCAAGCCACTGAGCGCTCGATTTTCGACTATCATTGATTGCGGTCGGCCCTGCTGACTTTATTACCGATCTTAGAAACCGAAATGCGCATATTACCTGGAAAGCCACATCCCTTAGGAGCTACATGGGACGGACTTGGCGTCAATTTTGCCATTTTTTCGGAAAATGCGTCGCGCGTGGAGCTGTGTCTCTTCGATTCGCCCGACGCTATGCACGAATCGATACGCATCGAGATGCCCGAGTATAACAACCAGGTTTTCCATGTCTATCTGAAGGACATTCGACCCGGTCAGATTTATGGCTACCGAGTGCACGGCGCATACGATCCCGAGAACGGGTTGCGTTTTAATGCGAACAAAGTAGTTCTTGATCCATACGCTAAATCAATCGCCCGCGATTTGATTTGGGACGATAGCTTGTTTCCATACGTTATCGGCAATAAAAAGGAAGACATGGTTCGGGACGACCGTGACAATGCTGCCTTCGCGCCTCTTGGAGCCGTTGTCGATCCGTCTTTCACCTGGGGCGACGATCGTTTGTTGCAGACGCCATGGCATCAGACGGTCATCTATGAAGCGCACGTCAAAGGTCTGACAGCGCTCCATCCTGAACTGCCGAAAGACATGCGCGGCACGTATGCTGCGGTCGCATCGGAGCCAATCATCAAGCATTTGAAAAGCCTCGGTGTTACGGCAATTGAATTGATGCCGATACATCATCGCGTGGATAATCAGAATCTGGTCAAAGCCGGTTTGGCCAATTATTGGGGCTACAACACACTCTCGTACTTTGCGCCTGATATTCGCTATTCGCATTACAAAGGCTCTGTTGATGCGGTTCGCGAATTCAAGATGATGGTCCGCGCGCTCCATGCAGCCGGCATCGAAGTGATACTGGATGTGGTGTATAACCACACAGCGGAAGGTAACCATCTTGGTCCGACGTTGTCATTTCGTGGTATCGATAACACATGTTATTACCGCACCATGGCGAAAGACCAGCGCTTTTACATGGACTACACTGGCTGCGGAAATACGCTCAACATGATGCATCCACGCGTATTGCAGTTGATCATGGATAGTCTGCGTTATTGGATTTTGGAAATGCATGTGGATGGTTTCCGATTTGATTTGGCCAGCGCGCTCGCCCGCGAACTCTATGATGTAGATAAACTGAGCGCGTTCTTTGACGTTATTCAGCAAGACCCGGTCGTTTCACAAGTGAAGCTAATCGCAGAACCGTGGGACATCGGCGAAGGCGGTTATCAGGTCGGTAACTTCCCTGTCTTGTGGACTGAGTGGAACGGCAAATATCGCGACTCGGTGCGTCAATACTGGCGTGGCGACCCGAATATGCTTGGGCAGATGGCGACCCGTATAACTGGTTCTAGTGACCTCTATGCGCACAGCGGCCGCAGTCCGCACGCATCCATCAATTTCGTCACTTGCCATGACGGATTTACTTTGAGGGATTTGGTCAGTTATAACGAAAAACACAATCTGGCTAATTTGGAGAACAACCGCGACGGCGAAAACCATAACAACGGTTGGAATATGGGTGTTGAAGGCGAAACCGATGATGAGGACATCATCAATTTGCGCTTGCAACAGAGAAGGAACTTTTTCGCGACTCTGATGCTTTCGCTCGGCGTGCCGATGATTAGCGGCGGCGACGAGGTTGGCAGAACGCAGAAAGGCAATAACAATGCATATTGCCAGGACAACGAAATCAGCTGGACTAATTGGGATTTCAGTGAAAAGGAAAAGGAGTTTCTCTCTTTCGTTCAAAAACTCGCTGCGATAAGAACTTCCCAGCCTGTTCTTCAGCGCCGAAAGTTTTTCAAAGGACAGATTAGAGTCGGACCTTCGCAAACCAAAGACATCATCTGGTTGAATTCAGATGGCACCGAGATGAAGCAAACCGACTGGGAGGACGAAGAAAGACGGCATCTGGCGGTTATCTTCGAAGGCGGTCACATGGAGGAAATGGACGAAGAAGGCAATGAGGTGATGGGCGATACGCTACTACTCTTGCTGAACTCGCACTGGAAAGAGAAAAGCTTCCACCTTCCGCCAAGTCAAGTCGATAAGTATTGGCGCATGTTTGCACCACAAATGATGGATAAGACGTGGAAGCTTTTGGTTGAAACTACAGGTTCTTTGGGGCCTGGTTGCTGGGAGCCTCAAACTCAGTTCAAACTTGGGCCGCGCTGCATGGCGCTGTTCATGCTTCAGGACAAGGATGAGAATACCTCGCCGGATTAAGAGGAAGAGCAATAGAAGTATGACAATGATGACCTACAACCAGCTTGCCGTTCCTTCTTTCATGTATGGAACTGCGTGGAAGAAAGATGCCACCAAGGGATTGGTCGAACTAGCGGTTGATTCGGGATTTACTGCCATTGATACCGCAAACCAACTTCGTCACTACTACGAAATCGGTGTTGGTGAAGCGTTGCTGGAACTCGCGAAAAAAGGTGTGAAGCGCGAGTCTTTGTTTCTCCAAACAAAGTTCACATCAATCGATGGGCAAGGTGATCACACACCATATGATCCAAAGGCGAATCTCACTACACAAGTGAATCAGTCCATCGATAGTTCACTTCAACATTTGCATACTGATGAGCTCGACTCTTATGTTCTGCACGGACCTTATACTCGATACGGGCTCAGCGACTCGGATTGGGAAGTATGGGCGGCTATTGAAGATCAATATAAAAAAGGGAAAACCAAGTCGATTGGTGTTAGCAATGTTACCGCCGAACAGCTTGCACTTTTGGTATCAAATGCAAAAGTGAAACCGATGTTTTGCCAGAACCGCTGCTATGCGGTACGCGGTTGGGATAAAGACGTTCGCAAAATTTGTCTTGCTGAAAACATCATTTATCAGGGCTTTTCATTGCTTACTGCTAACGCGCGAGAAATGGCAGATCCCGCGGTGCGCGCAATAGCACAACGATTGGGTACTGGCGTGGAGCAGGTGATATTCAAGTTTTCCATGCAGATAGGTATGTTGCCTCTGACGGGAACGTCGAATGCAAGCCATATGAAGGAAGACCTGTCCTCTGAGAAATTGACTCTTACCGACCAGGACATGCATCTGATTGAAAATATCGGACTCTCTGCTCATCGTTGATTAGCTGCCGGAGCGCCTGCTTCTAAAGTTGGTGCCAAGGATTGCGGCGCTCCATCTCTTACCTATATCGTTTGGCTATCCGACTCTTGCAAAAAAGTTAAACCTGTCAAAGAACGGGAAACTTTTCAATTCATCGCAGTCTACTTACCCATCAAGAGAACGCTGAAATGGGCTGGCAAGCTCATGATAACTTCGGCGCTTGAGACCAGTTCTTAACTTAGTAAGGAATAGACTATGGATACGCGTGACACCGCAGCAACCAGTGAAATCGCAAGTGAAATCGTCAGAAAAATCGGGGACAGCATTTTAGAAGAGTATGGAATGCTGAATACAGAACTGATGGAATTGCCCAAACCATTTCGCACGGTGCGCTCGCTCGAATCTCTGCGAAAAACCAAAATTAGCGGTCGCGTAAATCGCGAGACTGCATTCATTAATAAAGATGGTGTCTTGATCGTTCACTACTGGTCAAAACTTGGCCACCTCATTGCTGAAGCATGGGATCACATCGAACCTACAGAACCTCATTACTTGGAGCTTTGCTTCAAGC
>DTSE01000321.1 GCA_012965515.1 Candidatus Melainabacteria bacterium
CACATCGCCGGCGTTCAACCGCAGGAGAATTACAAAGTGACGCTGGCTCGCTCCGGTCCGAAATTTTACGATGCCATCGATCAGCTCGTGAACAGCGAAGAAGAGGCGATGAAGGACGTCAACGCTTTTGGCGCCAGTTCGATCGCCACCATAAACAGCATGCTTCTACTGGTTTCTTTCCTGGGAATTGGAGTGACAGTTTTTCTCGGCTATCTCTACGCCGTTTCCATTCGCAAACCGTTGAAGCACTTAGGTGAAAACGGTAAACGGCTGTCGGCTCGCCAGGCGCTTTTACCCGCCCTTCCAGGACAAGATGAGTTTGCTCAGCTCGATCGGCTCTTGCATCTTAATTCGAGTGAGGTAGAAATAGCCTTGGCTCGCGAACGGGCGGTGATGGACAACGCCGCGGACTTGATTTGTGTTCTCAATGAGAATGGCGACTTCCTTTATATAAATCCATTTATCGAGCGGATGCTTGGCTATTTGCCGGAAGAATTGCTTGGTCAGCCGATGAATGTTTTGGCGTGTGCCGAGCACAGTTTGCTTGCCGACGAGTTCGTTCGCAACTCAAAGACAGGCAGCGAGCAGCTTTTCGAGTTGAGGTTGAAAAAAAGACATGGAGATTTTGTAGACACTCGCTGGTCTTGCATTTGGTCGCAAGAGGATAAGAAATTGTTCTGCGTTGTTCACGACATCACAGAGGAGAAGGCGATCGAGCAACTCAAGCAAGACTTCGCCGACATGATCAGTCACGACTTGCGCAGTCCACTCATGGCGATGAGCAATTCACTAACTCTCATTGAGGCTGGTGCCAAGGGCGAAATCTCGCCGGAAGCCAAAGTCAGCGTTCAGGCATCGGCTAAGAATGTCGAAAAGCTAATTGCTCTCGTCAACGACTTGCTTGATTTCCAGAAGCTCAAAGCGGGCAAGATGCAACTGAATTTGCAGTCCAATTCGTTGCAGTCGATTGTTGCAGAAGCCGCAGAACTGCTCTTCGAGTCCGCCCAGCATAAGTCCGTACAATTGATTTTGCCGGATGGGGAGTTGAAGGTCGATTGCGATTACAATAAGCTTTTGCAAACAGTCGTCAATTTGCTTTCCAACGCAATCAAGTTCAGCGAGCCAGGCAGCAAGGTTGAAGTAGAAATAAAGCGCGCCGGTGACAATGTTTGTCTGGCGGTGCGCGACACGGGTCCCGGAGTGCCGGAGGAGTTTAGAACCAAGATTTTCGAGCCTTTTGAGCAGGCTCCCTCCTCACGCGCCAAAGAGGGCACGGGGCTTGGTTTGGCTATTTGCAAACTGGTAGCCGAGGCTCACGGCGGCCGGATTTATGTCGAGCAACATTCGTTGCCGAATGGACACGAGCAACCGTCCGAGAACGCCAGAGGAAGCGTTTTTGTGCTTGAACTGCCGGTTAATGCCAAGGAGCAAGTGGTTGCAATCTAGGCAAGAAAGTGGACCAAAATTGACAAGCTCTGCTGACCAAAACCGGCTTTCAGCAGTTAATAACTAATAGAAATCATGAGCGTATCATTACTGAGTCCCCCAACCCGTCTCAGATTCTTCTTTCGATTCCGGATCCCTTCCCATGTTTTCCAGGCTAAATGCAACGCAAAAGGGCATGATCCTGGTTATTGTGCCGGTTGTTTTCCAACTGCTCTTCATTGCCGCCATCTATTTGCCGCTGCATAAATTTTCGCAAACCCTCGATTCCATGCGGTCCGCGAAAGATCTTCTCTTTACCCTGCAGGCCAACGAGATAGAGCTGACGAAGGTGCTTGCATTTATTGGTGGCAGTGGGGGCAATCTACAGGGAAAAGAAGCAGAGCTGCTGGAAAAACTGCACCAGGGTCTGGTGGGAAGAAGTGTCTGGAAGGATTGGGACCGGTCAAAGAATCCGGAACTCGCGCATGCTGTCGAGCTTGGCGAGAAACTCGAATGGGACTTTGAGTGCTTTAAACGCAAGGGTGATGAGCGCTGGTCGCACGGGTTGCGGGCGTTCCAGAGTTGGATGGGTGGCGCTGGGATACAACAGTTTTTTGAAGCATACAGCGATCAGAAGGAACTGACGCGTACTGTTCTCGACATTGAGAGGCATGCGATTGCCCAGCAGCCTGAAGAGCTGGCCAGTTTCAAGGCAACGGTTTTATTAATCCTATGGGCTGGATTCGCTCTTAGTGTCTTTGTTTCCGCGGGATTGGCATTTCTGTTTTCACGCGAGATGTCTTTTCGTTTGTCCGCGGTAGAGAGAAGAGCTGCCCTGCTGGCGGTGGAGAATCCAGGCACGGTGCCCGAGCCGCCTGATACAGGAACCGATGAGATTGCCGAGTTGTATTCCGCATTGGTAGCCGCATCTGTGAAATTGTCGGAAGCTAGAGTTCGGCAAGCAGTGGTACTGGACAATTCCGCAGACGTCATTTGCTCCCTTGACGCGCGGCTGAAGTTTTCAGCAGTAGGCGCAGCCTCGAGCAAGGTGTGGGGCTATTCTCCGAATGAGTTACTGGGACAGTCGCTTTTGAATATTGTTACTGGTGATACTGCAGGTAGTACTAATTCTGCTTTTGCGGTTATTCGTGATGCTGAGTCGGATGGCAAACTGGAAAACATAGTTGTATGCAGCAATGGTGCGCAAAAGAATTCGGTCTGGAGCGTGTCCTGGTCCGCTGAAAGAAAACAGTTCTTCTGCGTCGTGCACGATGTTACAGAGTTGCGCACCATTGAGAAGCTGAAGCAGCATTTCCTTTCCGTCGCCAGTCACGACCTGCGGGCGCCGCTTACATCTGTGACTCTGAACATCTCTATTGTGACCGAAGCGCAAGCAGACCAAATTACTCCGCAGGCGAAAAAGGAGCTCGACCGTGTTCAAAGCAGCGCGCAAAGGCTGAGTTCGCTCGTTAATGAGCTTCTGGAGCTGGATAAACTCGAGGCAGGAAAGCTGGGACTGGAGCTTGGGCGAGTAGGAGTTTCCGATGCCTGCGAAGCAGCGAAAACTCTCTTGTTTGGCTTGGCGCGGCAGTCTGGCGTTACTTTGAAAGGACCAATCGGCGATGCGCTTGTTCGTGCGGAAGAAAAACGCTTGGTCCAGATCGTTACTAATTTGCTGTCCAACGCTATTAAGTTTTCTCCAAAAAACGGCACTGTGACTATGTCTGTCGAAACACAAGATGGACAGGCCGTGATTCGTGTGCAGGACGAAGGACCAGGCATTTCGTCATCGGAAGCCTCATTGATATTTGAGAAATTCAGCCAAGCAAGAAGTTCTACACAGACAGAGTATAAAGGCACCGGCTTAGGGCTGGCGGTCGTCAAAGCGCTAGTAGACTCACACGGCGGCAGTGTAGGCGTCGATAGCGAACTGGGTAAAGGCAGTACGTTCTGGGTGAAACTGCCTTTGGCATCCGGAAAGCCCGGGGAGGTCACATAATGCGATTCTCTCTGAATCTAGTATCGCGAACGATTATTTTGACCGTGTTGCTGGTGGCTGGACAGCTGTCATTTATCCTTGTACTGTCCGATGTTTTGCGCACTTCGCAAGCAAAAATTGAGAAGCAGTGGCGCTCCGAGAATCTAATTCGATTGACGTTTTCCATTTGTCGCTCGTTTTCCGAGTTAATCCTGTTTGCACATTTGCCAGGGCAGTTACTTGAAGCCGTGAATGTCGACGGACCGGCGGCAGTCAACAAAGCCAAGCGAGATATGGAGTTGTTGCATAGTCTTGCTGCGGAAGATCCGCTTAAACGCGACGCGGTCGTAAAGCTTTTGGCTTCAGCAACTGTCCTGACTCGCACTATAGATATAGCGCTCCATGAGCAGGATCATCGATTGCCGCCCAGCTTTGCAGTTCCGTTCGGTTACCGCAAGATAGTCAACGATAATGCCAAGATTTTCTTGAATTCGGTAGAAGAAATAGTCGCGATCGAGAAAAAGCAACACACCGAAGAACCTTCACAAGCCTCCGTCTTTTCAACGTTGACAGCTCTGCTGGTATTTGCAGTTCTGATCAGTGTTGCGGTTGCTGTCGTGCTCGGCTTTGCTTATGCCGTATCAATCAGGCGCCCCCTGAAGCACCTGAGTGCAAATGCACGTCTGCTCTCCGCTCAAAAGGAACTCCTTCCTCAGCTTAGGCAAAATGATGAATTCGGCAGATTGGACGACATATTGCATGCGACCGCGCGCGAGATTGAGCGCACGCTAATTCAAGAGCGGGAAACTATTGATAATGCTGCAGATCTAATTTGCGCATTGGACGAGAACGGCAGCTTCATAAGCGTGAATCCCTTTGCCCAAAAGATGTTGGGATTCGATCCGAGCATGTTTTCTGGCTTGAATCTGCATGATATTGCAGTTGCCGAAGATAGCCTGCTCGCTGACGAGTACGTGCGCTCGGCTATACAGTCCTCGGATGTACGACAATTTGAGCTGCGGCTTAAATGCTCTGATGGTAGCGTCATCGATACGAGGTGGTCGTGTCTGTGGTCGCAGGCTGAGCGCAAGATTTTTTGCGTTGTGCGTGACGTCACTGAAGAAAAGAAGATCGAGCAGCTGAAGCAGGACTTTGCCAATATGATCAGTCACGATCTGCGCAGTCCGCTTATGGCTATGGGTAACTCGCTAACCTTGTTAAAGGCAGGCGCCAAGGGTGAATTGCCGGAGGACGCGCGCAAGAGAATAGACCTTTCCGCGCGCAACGTTGAGAAGCTGATTGTCCTTGTGAATGACCTTCTGGACTTCCAAAAGCTCAAAGCGGGCAAAATGGAACTGCTTCTCGAGGAGGCCTCTCTGCAAGCAATAATCAAAGATGCATCGGATCTTCTGGAGGAAACGGCGCGTGAGAAAAACGTAGCGCTGGAACTCCCGGACGGCGAAATCATTCTGCGCTGCGACAAGAATAAACTGTTGCAGGCTGCGGTGAATTTGATCTCTAACGCTATCAAATTTAGCGGAGAAAACGGGAAAGTTACTGTCGCAGCTCGAGCACAAGGAGATCGCGTAATCTTTTCTGTTACTGACACAGGACCAGGAGTTCCGGCTGACTTCCAGAGAAAAATTTTCGAACCATTCGAACAGGCACCTTCCGGCAAAAAGAGCGAAGGCACGGGTTTGGGTCTGGCCATCTGCAAACTTGTTGTCGAAGCGCATGGCGGAACCGTTCGCGCGGAGAATCTTGCTGATCTTGCGACGGACCATTCCGCTGCACTAGTGAGTGTTCCTGCATCAGAGTCCGCAGCTCGCGGCAGCGTTTTTACAGTCGAATTGCCAAAAGAGGGACCCGGAGAACCATCTGAAATCAGCCCTGCAGAGAGGCTGAAGGAAGGTAATGTCTGATGCTTTCGCGATTGAACATCACGCAGAAAGGGCTTCTGATGGTGCTGATACCAGTCGCGTTTCAGTTGCTTTTCATTGCCGCACTGAATATTCCTATGCAACGGTTCTCGCATGAGCTCCAGTCAATGCGGCTCGGCAAGAAGATTTTGTTCGCCATGCAGGAGAACGAAATTGACTTGTCAAAAATGATTTGGGCGCTGATGGTAGGCGGACCGCAGGAAAGCATCGGTTACATCATGGCGTATCACGAGAAGATCCATCGCCAGCACAATTCTTCTCTTTCGCATCAAACCACTGATCCTGAGCTGATCAAACTGGCGCTGGAAGGCCGCAAGATTTGGGCGCAATCTGAAGAAATGTGGTACTCGGACCCCAATGATGCGCGTCAGGCTGCGGGAATGGGCTGGATTGGGATGCAATCCAGCATGAAAGGATTCAAACTTTTAAAAGACCAACGAATCTTGATGAACAAGGTTCTTGCTATTGAGCGCCGGAAAGTCGCACAACAGCCGGAAGAGATTGCCGCCTTGCGAAACACTCTTGTGCTCTTCTTGTGGTTGGGCTTCGGCATAAATTGTCTGATTTCGGTCGCTTTGATGATGTTTTTCTCGCGCGATATCGTCAATCGATTGTCCGTGATTGCAGAGAAGGCGCAGTTGTTGACCTTTGGTAAACCTGTGCGGGCTGAGTCTACAGCGGCTGACGAAATCAGTCAGCTGGAAACTACCATTGCCGCTACATCTCTGAAATTGGCTGAAATTCGCAACCGCCAAGCGGTTATTTTGGATAATTCTGCCGACGTAATTTGCTCGCTCGATGCAAAGCTCAAATTTTCAGCAGTCGGCGAGGCCGCAAGCAAGGTTTGGGGACTATCTCCGGACCAATTGCTTGGCAAATCGGTGCTCGCTTTGCTGACGGCTGATACCGTGGACAGTACCAGTGCCGCATTGGAGCGCATTGCTGCCTTATCCGGCGAGGGACACGTGGAAAACGTCATCAAGTGCGGCGATGGCAGTTTGAAGAACTCGGTTTGGATAGTCTTGTGGTCGCCGGACAAACGCGCTTATTTTTGCGTCGTGCACGATGTTACCGAATTGAGAAACGTGGAGAAACTCAAACAGCACTTCATCTCTGTCGCAAGCCATGATTTGCGGGCTCCTCTTACTTCCGTCACTCTCAACGTTTCTATCCTCACGGAGTCCATGAAAGACGATCTCTCTCAAGGAATATTGAGTGAGCTAAACCGCGTTCAAACAAGTGCGCAACGGTTGACTGACCTGGTGAATGAGTTGCTGGAATTGGATAAGCTGGAAGCGGGAAGGCTTTCTGTCGAGCTGAAGAGGACATTAGCCTCGGATGCATGTGAGGCCGCAAAGGATTTGTTGTTTGGCTTGGCTCGTCAGTCCGGCGTCTCAATCGTAATGCCTGAGGATGACGCATTCGTCATGGCTGAAGAAAAACGGCTGGTGCAAATGATTTCCAACCTTTTGTCCAATGCCATAAAGTTCTCGCCCAGTGGTCAGAAAGTTGAAATTGGAATTCGAACGGAAGAGCCGTTTGCAGTCATCAGCATCAAAGATTATGGATGTGGAATGTCGGCGCAGGAGTGCGCGTCCGTATTCGAGAAGTTCAGCCAGGCGCACTCTGCAAAGACAACGGCGATCAAAGGAACAGGGCTTGGATTGGCTGTGGTGAAAGCCCTGTCAGAGGCTCATGGCGGGCGAGTGGAAGTTGTGAGCGCATTGGGTGAGGGCAGTACATTCTGCCTGTACATTCCGCTGTCCTCAGGTTCGGAATCGTCGCAGGTGCCTGAATGATGCATCTCAAGGTCAACGTATTCACCCGCGGTTTGATTTTGGTGGCTCTGCCGATTCTAGGTCAGCTCATTTTCATTATCGTCATTTCCTCAATGATGCAGCAGGCTCAAGCGAATCTGGAAAAACAATGGAGAGAAGAAAATCTGCTGCGGTCGACCTTTTCGCTTTGTCGTGAGTTCACAAATACTTTTCTGTATGTCCAGTTGCCGCCGTTTTTCCGCAACAAGATTGGCTTGGATGTAAGCACGTCGTCTGTTTTGCGTGCGAGGAAGGACAGTGAGCGCCTGCGAGAATTGGCTTCCGGGGATCCGGAGAAGCAGGACTACGTAAACAGGCTTGTTGAATCTACAAGTTACATGCTCGATAAACTGGAAAGGATGCTTGTCGCTGCTCAGGCGAGGCCCATGAGCCCCTGGGGTTTCGGAGCGGCTCCGCAATTTGGACCCGGTCTGCGCAGCTACGGAAAGGTTTTTTTCGATTCCATAGAAGGTATCGTAAATGTGGAGAAGAAGAAGGAAGAAAACAACAAGTTCTACGAAACCGCTGATACCAATGCCAAAATCGGTTTGCCGATCCTGTCGGGCATCAGCATTGCCCTCGCCGTCTTTGCCGGTTTTCTCTTCGCGGTTTCAATCCGTCGTCCGCTAAAGCATGTGAGCGAAAACGGCAGATTACTGGCGCAACAAAGCCAGCTATTACCCGTTCTGGAAAATGCCGACCAGTTCACCAGAATAGACGAATTGCTTCACACCGCAGCCCGTGAGATCGAAAACCTTCGATTGAAAGAGATAGAAGTTATCGAAAATGCTCAGGATATGATCTGCACTCTCGATGCCGCAGGCAACATTCTTTCGGTGAATCCATTTGTGGTTCGCATGCTTGGTTATGAGCCGGAATATGTCATTAGCACGAATCTAGAGCGATATACGAGTGATGAAGGTAAAGCCAGTGCCGATGAGAATATTCGCTCTGCTGTTGAATCGTTGATTGTGCGAAGTTTTGAACTGCAACTTCGCCACTTTAACGGGGCAATTGTTGAAACGCGTTGGTCTTGCTTGTGGTCGGATGCTGAAAGGAAGCTCTTTTGCGTTGTGCGCGATGTTACTGAAGAGAAACGCGTCGAGCGTTTGAAGCAAGATTTTGCAGATATGATCAGTCATGATTTGCGCAGTCCTTTGATGGCGATGGGCAACGCTTTGACACTGATTAAAAGCGGCATCAAAGGTCCGGTGCCGGAAGCCGCGAAGCCTCGCATTGATATCTCTGCAAGAAACGTTGATAAGCTCATTGTGCTGGTCAATGACCTCTTGGACTTTCAGAAACTCAAGGCTGGCAAGATGGAACTTGCCTTGGAAGCGACATCACTTGAAGCGATTATTCGTGATGCTGCCGAGCTTGTTGCTGAGTCAGCGAGCGAAAAGAAGGTTGAGCTTGACTTGCCGAATGGTGAAACTATTATCCAATGTGACCGAAATAAGCTCATGCAGACCGCCGTCAACCTTATTTCCAATGCGATTAAGTTCAGCGGCGAAGGGGGCAAGGTTCGAGTGCACGTAGAGAAGGGGCGAGATACTGTTTCCTTCTCTGTTGCCGATACTGGTCCGGGTATTTTGCCAGAGTTTCTCGAGCGAATTTTTGAACCGTTTGAACAAGCTCCTTCCGAGAAAAAGAAAGAGGGAACAGGTTTAGGGTTGGCGATTTGCAAGCTCGTTGTGGAAGCGCACGGTGGGAAAATCTCAGCAAGAAATCGTCAAGACGAGCCTTCCAACGAAGATTTAGATCATCGGACTGGGGGCATTTTTACTGTTGTTTTGCCCTTGAATCACACCTGAAGTTTGCTCTTCAAAGTTTTCAATTGAAGGGTCCGTAACTTTTATTCTTCACATGCTAAGCGCTGCCCCTTGTTACCGGCATTATTAAAACGCTGATTGTACCCTTAGCGTGGTTCGCGCGCATTGTCTGGCCTCGATAGGGGCAAGATTTTCGTTTAACTGAAAGTCTGCGAACTTTGGTCTCTCTGTCCATTGCATCTACCAGTTCTCTTGAGCTAGCCATAGATATCCATCTCTATTTCTCTAAAGCGAAAGGAAACAGCCAAAAGCTAAGCCCGACAAAACCTCCAAACGGTAATTGAGAAATTTCATTGGCGCTACAGCGTTTTAGTAGCCGCCGCAAAACGTTTTGTGACCGCATTATGCACCTTTGTGCTGCGGTCTTTCAGTTTCACAACCCAAACAACAAGAAGAAAACCATGAAATCGAAACTGTTCAGCGTCGGTCTGGCACTCGTTGCTGCTGCGTCTCTGTTCATCCTGAGCACTGACTCTGCTTACGCCGACTATCCCTACCGTGGCGCCGTCCATGGCGGACACGTGCATCACCGCAACCACATTCACTACGGTCCTGTCTACCGGGGCGGTGGCGTCAATTTCGGCAGCGGCGTCGGACTGACGATTGGTCGAGGGGGCGTGGGATTCACCTTCGGCGGCGGTTACGCGCCTTCGCGTTTCAACTTCCAACCGAATATCTACAGCCCGAACTATCGGAACTACCGACCGACCTATGT
>DTSE01000322.1:0-9223 GCA_012965515.1 Candidatus Melainabacteria bacterium
CGTCTTTTGCATGTCGATATTGATGTTTTGCTGAACCACAGAGACGGGAATCTCAGCGGAATAATTTAGAGTTGATGATTGGTAAAAACCGAATCCGATCAATCCAGCGAGCAATACTGCCATGGCGAAACACTGATAAAGAGCTGCTTTTCTTGAAGGCGCCTGCAAGGAAGAGACACCTTTTATCTTTGAACAGTTCGCGATCAACGTAGCAAAGACTGTGTTGAACATCACCATCAGGAAAGAGAGTCCGATACCGCCGATGATACTGACGATCTGAATGACAGAAATCTGCTTGTATTGAGTGTACTCAAGCATGGCAAAAGGTACGCCCAAAGCGATGTGGGCGTTGCCGATTTTGTTGACGATGAGAACCCAGAGCAAGGGCATAATCAAAAACGCCGGCAGCTTCATGCGCTTTTTCGAACCCTCAGGCAAAAATTTTCCTGTGGTTGGAACAAGATACGCGGCAATCGAGAAAAGTCCGATGATTAGACCCTGGTGCACTGAAATCACCAGCCATGCCAAGCTAGCTAAAGCCCAACCTTGCCATTGGTTGAAACCCAGCCAATCCAAAGGTTGGAGGCCTAGGTACCAATTTTGATAAACCATGTTGTAGGCGGTGCCGAACACGGTGCCGCGGACAAAGGCTTGCATAACGTTCTTGCTTGATACCGTAAGGAGAAGCAGTGGTGCCAATGCGAGCCAGGCGAGAAAGGAGAAGGATAATGAGTGTCCGATTCCCGGCGCCGACAATCCGAGAAGGGCGCCAGCCAGCACTGCCAAGCCTAAGTTAGAAGGCCAGCTGAATTTGAACTGCAGCTTCTCGGCTTTGCTTTTCGCTTCTTTTTTTGATTGACGTTTGTCTGCCGTTTTCGTCATCCACTTAGTAATCGGTGCTTCGCAGCAAATTCATTATAGATACTTTGGCGAGCCCAAATTGTAAATTGAAAAATTTCAGGGGGAGCGCAGAACGCTCCCCCCGCAATGATCTGACAAACCAATCTTCTTTCGAGAAGATTCGATGAACGTCGCTGCTTCTTAGGGCTCTTTCTTTGCCAATTCTGCTTTGACGCGTTGTTCGATTTCCTTGAGCATAGCCGGATTCGATTCCAGGAATGTTCTTGCCTGGTCGCGTCCTTGACCGATGCGCTCTTCTTTGTAGCTGAACCAAGTACCGGATTTCTTGACGATTTCCAGTTCGGCAGCTGTGTCGAGCAAGCAACCTGCTGAGTTGATGCCGCGGCCGTAGATGATGTCGAACTCGGCGATCCGGAAAGGCGGAGCCACTTTGTTCTTCACTACTTTGACTTTGACACGGTTGCCGTACTCTACGCCATCTTTCTTGAGTGTTTCGATTTTGCGGATATCAAGACGGACCGAAGCGTAGAACTTGAGCGCGTTACCGCCGGTTGTGGTTTCGGGGTTGCCGTACATGACACCGATCTTTTGGCGCAATTGGTTGATGAAGATAACCATAGTGTTGGTCTTGCTGACGATAGCCGTCAACTTTCTCAGCGCTTGGCTCATCAAACGGGCTTGCAAGCCGGGCAAGCTGTCGCCCATTTCGCCTTCTATTTCTGCTTTCGGAACCAGTGCTGCGACTGAGTCGATGATGACCAAATCAACAGCTCCCGAACGAACCAATTGTTCGGTGATTTCCAAAGCTTGTTCACCAGTGTCAGGTTGTGAGATCAAAAGTTCGTCAACGTTGACGCCCAGTGCTCTCGCATACTCTGGATCCATAGCGTGTTCAGCATCGACAATTGCTGCGATGCCGCCCATCTTCTGAATCTCTGCTGCAACGTGTTGCGCCAGAGTGGTTTTACCCGAAGATTCCGGACCATATACTTCGATAATTCTGCCGCGGGGCAAACCGCCGACGCCCAAAGCAACGTCCAAAGACAATGCGCCAGTCGGTACAACTTCGATCGTTTGATGCTTCGAATCGCCCAAGCGCATGATAGAACCTTCGCCATAGGCTTTCTTGATCGAATCAAGCGCCATGCCGAGAGCCTTCAGTCTTTCCTGCGGTGGTGCGGAATTTTTGTCCTTATCCTTGCCGTTGTGTTCGGCATGGTTCTTTTTGTCCATTGCTTTTTCCGTGTTCTTTTCGGGAGCGGACTTCTCTTTCTCTTTTGTAGCTACTGCCATTACCTATTCTCCTTTAGATTTTGCTGTACCCGAGCACTCCACAGCCGATTGTGACGTTGGATGGCGGGCTCTGCACTCGTGGGGCCGGTGCAAAACCTAATATTCATGCGGATTGCTTATTCACACACCAATCCAGATTATAGCCGCTATAGAGACGCGGAGCGTATTAAAAGTGGCTCCGTGACCGGATGTCGACCGTTTTTATGTGTCACTGGGATCGAGTGTATATGCTCTGGTTGTGTTCGACGCCAGGGTTTGTAACTTGGTGTTCCAGGTTGCCTTTCGTGGTGAGAATTCGATCTGCCTGCGAAATAGCGTTTTAGACCGAATTGAAGTGCGATTGCATATCTAAGTTTGAGCCCTCCTATTCGAGTTTTGTATGAAGCTGCTTCGATTCCTGTGGTTCAGTTTGGAACCTTATAGATTGGTTTGAATTCCGCTTTTCGAGCCGAGTCTCCGTTGGGGACCCAATAGTTTCCATTTCGGTCAAATTGTGAGCGCCAACCCAGCGCGCCACTGGGCTTCGTGTTTCAAAGCCTGTTGCGAGGGTATAAAAAGGTTGGCTACCCAACAATTTATATAGGGTGCTTGTTAAATACAGACGTAATTCGCCGCCGAAGAGTTCAAAATCGCCGGCACATTTTATCTGGTGCGTTTAAGAACACCTGAATCTGGTATTGGGACTGAATTGTGGAGGCAGGTGGGCAATGAAACCGGCACCAAAGCTGTTCTCAATCAGGCAAAGTGACTTGTTCGAGTCCTTCAACCCTGTTGAGTTAGGTCGGCTGTTGGGGATATTAGAAGAGCTGGAGCTGCCGAAGCACCATATGGTTTTTTCGCCCGGAGCACCTTCCGAGGCCATCTACTTTATAGAGAAGGGCCGGGTTCGCCTAACCAGACTTTCACCGGAAGGAAAAACGGTGATTCTGGCGCTTTTGGGGCCTGGCGACCTGATAGGCGAAGCGTCGTGGGAATCAGGCGAGCATGACAGTTATGCTGAAACACTTGAAGAGTCCCGCATTTATCAAATCAGCCGGGAAGCCTTCCAGAACTTCATTCGCGAGAATCCGGAGTTTGGTTTGAGGCTTATTCAGATCATCGGCGGCAGGTTGAAACAAGCACAGGCGCGCATTGAAGACCTTGTCTTCAGGCAAGTGCCGAGCCGTGTCGCTCGTCTGCTCGTAACCCTTGCAGAGTCGCATGGCAAAGTCACACCCAACGGTATTCGAGTTGAGTTTCCCCTAACTCACCAGGAGATAGCAGACCTGGTTGGGTCGTCAAGGGTTACGGTTACTCAAATCCTCAACAAATTCCGCTCCAGTCAGTGGATTGACATCGAATCCAAGCGCGTGACGATTCACAATCTTGACGCCCTGGAAGAAATGGTCCGGCAACCCTGAAGAGTCGGGCTATAATGGGCTTTCATGTGCCCGTAGCTCAGCTGGATAGAGCGTCGGTCTCCGAAGCCGAAGGCCTTGGGTTCGAATCCCAACGGGCACGAATTTTCTATATTGAATGAAACGGATAGGCGCGGCACCACATTTGGTGTTGCGCGCGGCAATCAGCTAGTGATTGCCCTTGTGATTCTCTCTTTTGGAGTGCGTGCTGTGTGCGATGCATTTATGTGATTTGTCAGCATGGCTTGCGGAGGCGCGCGGCGCTACGTATTCCGAGTATGGCTGCGATGTTGGTTGAAACCAAACCAAATAGAGACCAATGCCTAGGCAGGTGACGAAAACAGATGTGCAAAGAAATTCTGTCGAAATATTCGAATAACTGGTATATCCGAACTCGAATCTATTGAACACCTTGAAGAAGATGGCACCAATAGCAACGAGCAAAAAAATGAATCCGAAATCGCCCAAGTTCAGTTACTCCCAAGACCTAGCATCGTCGGCAAAGCCGATTTATCCATGCTACATCTAAAAGCTTGGCAACCCGCTGGATTCACCAACTCTTAAACATTGCAAGAGCGAGCTTCGCCGCTGCCGACGAGAGTAAATAGTCTGAGTTTCAACGTCTTTTCAGCTAACTACGTCGAGTGGAACTGCTGGATCGAAGTCTTTGCGCCACTTACTCGTTTTGAAAGCATCTACTGCGATATCCATACTCTTCGAAAAGGTCTCGATTGGTGCGCGGTAATAGAGGAAGTAGATGACTTGTCCATTACCTAGAACGTCTAGGCAGTATTCGACTGTTCTTGTCCCCGTGCTGTCATTTTGAAATTCATAAATGACGCTCTTGAGTCCGTTGAATTCTGTAGAGCGGATTCCGCGACAATACTTTTCGTCACTTTGGACAGCATGTTTGCCGGCAGCGACGATGTAATAGCGCAGATGCGTTTCGTTAGCCATTACCCCCGTTCCGCCTATCAATTTATTGGCCTCAGGCGTTCCTGCTTTGAGGTCTATCTCTTGATCAAAGAGTTCGTCTGTACGAACTTTTCCTTCGAATTCTTCGTCGATCATTCCGGAAAAATAGAGACCAATGGAGGTCTTTAGACCTTCTCCTTGAATTAGCATGATCAAAGTTTCCGGCGGAAGACCAGGCACGTTTTTTGAAGCCATCAATTTCGCGGACCAGCCTTCTGGTACTCGCATGCTGACTAGTGCGCCGTTGGTTCTGAGCACGCCGTCCGTCAGCGTAAGCTCTTTTGAGACAGGTTCTCTATTGTCCAATAGTGCCATCGAACCGCTCCTCTAATAAACAGTCGAAAAGTGAACTGAGATCGCGATCGAGTTCGTGTCTTCCCCAACTGTTGAAGATATTGTATGTATCTTCAAGCTGATTATACCGTCCCAGTATTACGTGACCGCCATCGTCTTGGAACGGATCTAACTTTTTAGCATTCGTGACAAGCGCAGCGGCTCCTCGCCCTTCTTCTGCTCGCTTCTTAAGTATTTCCGCGAGGTGTGCTTCGTCTCTTACAAAAGTCTGCGTTTTGCTCAACTCCGCAAGCACCTTAGGATCTGCATCATCCGGCGCGGGACCTATTAACACAAAGTTTGATTCTAACTGTCCGTGACCAACGACATCGTCATACATCTTTTGCAGATGTTCACTTCCGATGTGGGGGCTCCGATAGTCTGCGAAGGCTTCTGAGTTTTCACTTGCGAGTGAATCCACAGCATTGACTTTGAAGGGCACCCATTCTTCGCCCTTCTTATAACACAGCCTTTCACCCGATTCTTGTCCCATGAACGCAACCTCGCCGGGAGCGAATTTCTTGATCTGGGATCCTGTTTTTCTCGGTGGGACAACTGCCAATCCATCAGCAACTTCTTGCAAACAGAATTCGCGCTCGGCGCTATTCCAGTGTGCATTTATGATCATTGATTGCATAGCCTTTTCCGTAGGACGACGAAGGTGCGTCATGTGCAAATCTTCGGTTGAATTTGGTTTGTCTCGACGGCCGTCATATTTCTTTGTTTCGTCGTCATTGATGAAAACGCCAAATTTCGATGGCTTCAATCTGGTGCCGTCTGTGGTGACAAATGTGTCGTAGCAAGAGATGTCTTTTGCTATCTGAGCGTAGCGGTGAGGCGCATTGAATGCTAGTTGTTTCTGTACAACAGCAGCATTGCAAGTTTGATTCACTCCTTGATGAATTACTTCCGGATTGGCAAGTTCGAACATGGTCATCTCGCCTCGATGTCTGAGGACATCACTAGGCGGAAGCGCGTCGATGTCGAGGTTTAATCCCTTTCTGATTGGTTTGAAAAAGTGGGTAACTTCCCGTAAAGTCCGAGCAGTTTCTTTATGATTCTGTAGGCGGTCCTCCAATTGTTTTGCGTGTTTGACTAGGCGAACAAAGTTTTCTTTGGGCATTGTGTTCTTTGCGGCTTCAAAGCAGTCCTTCTTTGCATAGAGGAGACTTGCATGATCGAAAACATTGCCTAATGCCTTTCCGGCGACGCGCAGTTCTAATCCCCTCAGCGCTGACGAAACGAGCTCAGAAGTACATTTGATTGCAAGCTCGTCCCCTTTCAACTTGTCCGGGTCCAGTATTGCTTCTTTGACAAGTCCAGCACCGGTTTCAAGCGTCGATGATTCGCCTACTCTGTACAGTTCGTTGCGAAGTTTTTGCTTGACTGAATCCGAGACCTTTTCTCTAGTTTCCTGCCTAATCAATGCGACGAGTTTTTCGACTTCTTTTGCATCTGCGCCTTCCTTTACCAGCGACTTGGCCAACTTATGAACTTCATGTTCAAACTCTTTGGAGCCGAAGGCGCAATGCGTGAGGGACATTTCCGACATTCCCTTCTGCATGATTTCGCGGGCGTCGTCTCTAATGAGTGAAACAGTCTTCACTGTGCCAATCCGCTCGCACACGGCATCCGTCGTTGCCGCTGCGACTTTTGCATCTAGTTTTATCAACTTGCTCAACGGGATGACTTTGTCGGCAAACCCAAAGGAAATGTCCATAAACCCTGAGCCCGCGATCTTCAGCGATTGCGATTCTTCGAAATCGCTGCCCATCATGGCGCGAGTCATCTGGAGTTTTACGCCCGCACCGACTACTCCTGCTGATGCGAGAATCGCTGCGGTCGCAGGAGGATCTGCAATCGAAAGCGCGACGCCCATCAGCATAGTTGTCGCATTTGCAACCGCTTCTGCCGATTCGCGTTTGGTTGTCACAAAATTTGCTTTCGCAACGAAATAGTTTTCTAACGCAGCGTTGAGTTCTTCTCTTGTTTTTGGATCGAGCTTGGCGATGGATTCTTTATTTTCTGCGTAGACCTTTGCGATTCTTGAGTGAGCATCGACGGCTCCAATCATCATTAGTGAATCCGCAGCGCCATCCTGCTTTACATGATCCTTCTGAAGAGTAATGATCTTTTGTCCCATAGTTAGTGGATCATAAAGTTCCACTAGTTTGCGTCTTTCTGCACCGCTGGAGGCGTGCAAAAGATCTGCGTTCATCGTTGAATGGTATTTGAGATATTCCTGCTCAATTGCCTTTCGCTCTTTTGGTTTTAAACTGCCAAGTTTTTCGATAACGCCTGAAAGCGGTTCGTCAAAGCCGACAACAGATGCGCGAATGCGCATAGCTGGCGTGATGTCCTTAGGACTATTTAGATGAAGAATTTCGCGAGCAAGCTCGGCTTGTTCTTTTGATTTGAAAATCTCATTTTGCAAATACTGCGCTTCAGGAGCTTTCGACATCAACTTTTGGACCTCATCCTTGGAAAGATGAGTCAAGTCGTCGATTGAAATTTTGGATTCTTTCCAAAGTGACGCTTTGAGATCGAGGGGTACCGCGCCAGCATCGAAGGTCTTCTTTATATACTCTGCGTACTGCGCTTCGCGAATCTGCTGACCTTCCTGGTCATACTGAGGACCGCGTCCGGTGTCGTCGCAAAAGCGTTTTACGATTTCCTCCAATGACTTGCGTACTTCTTTGTCTTCATTTGATTTTGGATCTTTGAGGACGTCCGGACTCAAACTTGAAAGCGCAATTTCTAGCTTTCGAGCACGCGTTGCATTGCTGCCGTCATGCAAATTCGCGAGGAGGGCTTCGCTAATAGGATCGGCCTTATCGTTGCCGTTGATAACCTGCTGTAACTTGCGCTTGGCGACAAGCAATTCATCGCCCTTCAGTTCTGCCGAAATCAATTTGTCGATCGATTTCTGATCCTTCTTATATGCTTCTTTTTCTGCCGGGGTCAATTGCAGAATGCGATCGAGTTTTGAGAGTCGGCTATTTCTCTGGCTTATGTCGTTCCACGAGTTTTGCGCAACTTCCTCGCGGAAGTACTCCTCAATAGTACGCTTGCCTTTCTCCTTCGACTTTTCATATGTGAGATTGTCTTTTGCTTTGTCTCCGACTTTCTCCGCAAGCATGTGCATTATCTGTGACCGCTCGCCATCGCTCAAAAAACCCTTTAAGTCATCATTGAGTTTTGCCAGGTGGTTTGGATTCTCTCGCAGAGATTTCCAATTCTCCTCGGAAATGTTCTCCACGACTTTCTTCATTCCATTCAAATCGTTTCTTTGGAAATTGCCGAAAAAACCGTCACCATGTAGTTTTCGCAAGTCGCAGTAGATTTCCGGTGTTCCGGTCATCTTTCCTTTCAACAAGTCATATTGTGTTTTGTCGTACAGAGTTGCGGTCTTCAACGCCTGGTCAACTGTTCGAAAATAGTTGATCAACTCCTTTTGCTCTTCGGTGGGATGTTTGAGTTTTGCCAGCGCTTCTCCTTTGGTAAAGGCTGCACGATCGTCTGGATTTGCGAACTCTACAAGGCGCGCAACTTCCTCTTTGTTAGCACCAAGCCAACCGTACCAACTTGTATTTTGATGCAAGCCAGTGACTAGGGACTCGTTGCCTCTTGCAATTAAATCTGATACCAATTCGCCTTGTAGTGCATACTTCTGTACTACTTCCTTTGCTTCTTTGGTTTGGGAAAATTCTTGCCTGGCTTCAGAAGACGAAAGTCTCATGGCGTCTTTGAACAGGTCAAAGTTATTGTGGTCAATAGCAAGCCGCACTATACTTGCGATCGCTTCAGGCTCCTTAGCCCATGCAGGATTTTCCAGCATTATCTTCAGTGTCGCGCGAGTTTCAGCACCAACATTGGTGTCTGTTGTTAGCTGCTGAAATAGCGCTTTGTGTCCAGCTTCCATCTCTGCGATTGCCTTTGATGGCATCATCGCAACTGTCTGGCGCATTGCGCGCTCTACGTTTGCGACTTGCGGATCCCGAAATCCTATCCCCTGCGCGGTGATAGGTAAACCCATTGTTCCTGTCGCGACGTCAAAAGCAGCCGCAAAATCTGCGTTTTTTTGTTTTAGTTCCTTCAGCTTAATAAGGTCATTTTGCAAATCGCCGGCCCAGTCGGTAACGCCTTGACGCCGTTCGAAAAGTGCTTCAATTTCTTGAACATCGGCTGGATGGTCGCCGCCTTTCCAGCGCAAATCGCTGAAAAATGTATTTTGACTTTGGCTTTCACTGGCGAATGCCTCTGCAACCTGCTGACGTTTTTCAACCGACAATCCGTCTAGAACATCTCTGAGTTGTTTGAAATCGACATGTTCGCCGATTGGCAGACCGAACGGACCCGGAGCG
>DTSE01000322.1:9236-9693 GCA_012965515.1 Candidatus Melainabacteria bacterium
CCTTTTCGAGGAGGTGTACGTTGGTGAGGGTCTCTTCGTCGTACGTTTTAATTTGACCGACAACCAGCATTGTTTTCGGTGGCGTTTCAGTCTTCTCCGCCGTTTGCGTCTTTTCGGTTTTCTCTGTCTCGTTTGCTCTCTTGTTGCGCAGGTCCTTCAATTCGGGCTGGAGCTGCTCGGCAATCGATTCTCGCAGCGCTTGGTCCGCAGACTTTTTCAAGTCAGGCGCCATTACGGATTCTTTGAGCCCTTTGAGCATTGAAATCGCATGTTCGACAAAACCCGACGACTTTCCTTGCTTCCGCTCCTCTTCGCGTAGAGCCTTCAGCTCTTGGGTGATAACTTTTGGTACGTCGCCCGTAAAGCGAATCATGCCGCGACTCTTTACCAGCAGGGTTTCGAGCTGCTTGTCGTGTTTGCTGTGTGGAACGTGTTGGAGGTCTTTCAAATCGGCAAT
>DTSE01000323.1 GCA_012965515.1 Candidatus Melainabacteria bacterium
AAGAGCCCCTTCTCCACGCTCTCTATAGATATTTGCCGCCATAAAATGCACTTGTGCATCGTTGGGGTCGCCACGCAAAAGCCGCTGCAATTCCTGCTCTGCTTCCAAAAGCAGGCTCTTCGCCATGAGGATGCGGACAAGAAGAAGACGCGCATCAGAAGATTTCGGATCGATTTTCAAAGCCTCACGAGCGGAAACCATTGCCTGGTTGGAGTCTTCTCGCGCCATGTAGGCTTTGGAAAGTTCGATATAGGCGGATAAATTATTGGGCTCCAACGCCACTACAGCGTTGTACTCATCAATTGCGCGGGGCAGAAGACCCATCTTCGCAAAGAGCCTGCCGGCAGATTTATGCACCTGAGGCTCCTTGGGATGTGCCGCCAGCAATGGTTCCAGCACTTTTCTGGCTTTGTAGAAACTGCGTGCCTCAGTCAGCTCGTCCACTGTTTTCAGCTCGGCGGACAAAGAAGCACCCACACTTTTGGCAGCCTGGGCAGCCATTGAGGGATGCTGCACCTGAACGAGAAAAGACGCCAGCAAAAGACAAAATGAGCTAGCAAACACCCTGAACCCAGCTGCATTGCAGCTCCTGGGACTAACAGGCGCAAGTGTTTGATTTGGATATCCCGAGCGAGTGACCATTTTTATCAGAGAAATGTGCTCTCTCTTCCTCATCTTTTGTGACTTCTAGTGTGCATGTTATCAAATGGGGAAGAAGGAAAGTATGACTGCAGAGCTTACCAAGCCCGATACTAAAGCTAAAGTTGTGCGCAAGGATTTGCAGCACACAACGCTTCTCATTGGAGCCACTTTCGCTGGCAGCATCGTTGTGGCATTGTACGTTTTTGCTGTTTGCACTCTCAATCAGCAGCACAAAGACTCTAATTCTGTAGACCGTGCGGTTTACATGGCGGCGCGCTCGTTGTCCGAAATTACAGCTTCGCACCCGACGATTGGCAGAGTCGGGTTGATTGACTCTGCCCCGCCGCAAGAGCTTTCCTATGCCGAAAGAAAGCGGCGTCCTCGCGTAATCGGATTGAATTCGCTGTATGCGACATTGCGCGTAGATATGCTCATTGCTCAGAAATTGAACAGCCCTGCGCTGATTGATCTGTGCGCACGCGACTTGAAGATTGCAAAACAGTTGGAAGCCGAGCTGACACGTCGCATGTTTTCAGCGGTTGAACAAACTCCGGTACAAGACCCAAGCATGGCGGAGCAACCGGAACGTGTCGCTCGACAGCTTACCGGAACAGATAACGAGGCGGAAGCCTCGGATACAGACCACAATGAAGACGATTCCATTCTGCAAGAAGTGTCGAGACTACTTTCCGATGACGTGAAGGGCCGAAGTCCCAACCTTGTCGATGTCCGACTGACGCTTGGCTCCGTAGAGCCTGGTCGCCTCAGTACACAAACGTTTGCACCGCTCGAAGACAGCAATAAAGAATTCGTGAAAGACGGGATGTATCGCTCCGGAATACCGGTTCCCATGCCCAATGGACAAACAATCACTTTCCTTGGACAGCCGCGCACAACCAGAATCATTGAACCATCTTGGTTCAAAGCAGGCAGCCACGGCACCGCACCATGGGCGGTGCAACTGGAAGCTATCTACGAACGAACAAAAGAGAAAGGCACGAAAGAGAAAGTTACAAAAACCGCATGCGCAGTGGTTGGAGGTGAACCTGTTTATCCGAAGTCATCCGCCTTTGTTGTCAATTTCCCACAGGGAAAACCCAATCAATTTGAAAACCTCTCAGACATTTTGAATTACAAAAACTGGACTGGACAGGGAGAGTGGCAACAAGTCGTAGGTACGGAAGTGCCCGGAAAAGGCAGCCTCGCGCCGCCTATGGAGGCAATCTCAGGCGGACTCTCACCGGGCAGTGCTCTAGCACATGCAATGTATGACTGGTTGAAACAAATGGGACCGCTCGTCGAGCCTGCTAATTTCGAAAAAATGATGCATCAATCGTTTGCAAAAGCGATTAAAACAGCGTCCATCGATAGCGCGACGAACCAGGCAAACAGCTGTCTTACAGTAGATACAGGCTCCAGAGAATACGCGCTGCTCAATCAAACAAATCCCGATGGACCAGGACAACTCGCGCTGAGTCATTGCTTTTCCATTAGAGATCAGCGCACCATGAGTAATAAGATTCCGCCGGCTTCTTCGCTTCCGCTGGTTGTAGACGCCAATGGAAAGTGTGTGCTGGCAGGAAAAGACAAGTTCGACAAAGAGTTGCTCAGAGACTTTCTCTCTGCGGTTTACGAAACCAATCTGGCGGCACTGGAGTCGCTCGAAACATCGAAGCAAATGATAAATCGTGCCAAAGCATCACTGAAAGAACTCGACCAAAAGATGTATTTCGAGCGGCAAGAGTTGACATCCGTCTCGGCGCGCATGCACCGTATTCGCACCCAGATGCCCTTTGACCCAGAAAATTCAAGCAAAGCAACCGGTCCATTAAAGCCAAAAGACAGCGAAAACTTGCGCCAATACAATCTTGCAAAAGACAGATTGGAAGCGCTAAAAGAGTTACTCATCAACGACAAAGAGCAGCGCGATCGCTACAGAAAGCTAAACGAAACAGCTCGGCTTGTTTCCCTCAATGCCAATAAGGTCGGCATCACGACTTTCGATCTTTGCACCCAC
>DTSE01000324.1 GCA_012965515.1 Candidatus Melainabacteria bacterium
TTTAGTTGCAGCCAGGTACAGCGAAAAACTCGAGTTTTTCGCTGTACCTGGCTGCAACTAAAACATCCACGGGGGCTGTGTTTCGCTTTGTCGGGTATTTTGAGTCCTCAATCTGTCGAATGGTGCAAAGTCTGGAAACCCTCACTGTGTGGATGTTTTAGTTGCAGCCAGGTACAGCGAAAAACTCGAGTTTTTCGCTGTACCTGGCTGCCGTGCTTTTTGTTGTGCACGGTGTAAAAACGTCATCGCAAGATACTAAAATAAATAGTAGATCGCTTTGACCTCAATTATGCGCCAGCACCCCTTATTAGCAGTAGAGTCTCAGCTGTTGGGGGGTTCCCCCGTTTGCTTTGTTTGGGGGCGTATCGAGGCAGGAACCTGTGAGGCTTTTCGGACTTCATCTTGTTTGGGTTAGTCAGCCGCAAGAGAAAAACCAGACCATCTCTGCCTGATCAGCGATAGTTAATACTACATACGGTATCAAATGCGATATCAATAATTGAAAAAGCCGCGGAATTCGTTCAGAATGGAGTTTCTCAAGACAACATTCAAACAAAAACCGAGGCTTTTATGGTCATTAAAGGTACACCAACTCAAGGCAGAGAGCAAATTTACTTTCGCTTACGAAAGGACAAGTTGGTGTCGGCCGACTTCAGTGGCGGACGCATTACTGGAATTGGCGGAATTCCGTTGCTAGGTGAACTGGAAAAGACCACGAAGATGGTTGAAGGCGCAGCACAGGCTGTAATTGACCGTCGAATTGGTCGAATCAAATTCACCATGCCTCAGCTTTTCCTGCAGCGGGTGCTGCTTATCTGTGCTGGCTATGAAGATGGGATTGATTCGAACTATCATCGCTATGATCCAGGAATCTTGCTGGCACTGGGTTTGCGCCTAGACAATTCAGATGGACTGGCATCGCAATCAACGATCAGTGTTTTGGAAACACAGCGAATGAACGGCTCTAACTGCTATCGGTTGGCCAGATACCTTGTCGACTACTATGTTTCTACTAAGAAGAAAGCACCGAAGCGGATTGTTCTAGACTTTGATGGTTCCTGCTTTCCAGCACATGGAGACCAACCAGGCACAGCCTATCGTGGGTACTACGAAACGAATATGTACTTTCCGCTTTTGGTGTTTGATCAAGATGGTTGGCTCATTTCCGCGATACTTAGGCCTGGCAATCATGCGGAGGCAAAGATCACCGTTTCTCTTTTGAAAAGAATTGTCGGGCGCTTACGGCAGAACTGGCCTGGCATACAGGTCGTGCTAGGAGCGGACGCGGGATTTATGAATCCCAAAGTTTACGAATGGTGCGAGTCAAACTCCGTACAATATCTCATTCGCTTGAAGGTGGCTGGTGGAGGAGGTGGATTAAATTCAGACACAAAACAGTACCTCAAAACCGCTAAACGGCGCTTCAGAAAAGCGTTTGGCGAAGAAAGGTTTTTAGGCAGAGACGGTCAACAAAAACGAAACGCATTTGAAACTCAGCTAAAAATGCTGACCAAGGAAGAGCGGAAGGAAAAACTAATTGAGCATCGAACGAGGAAGATCCGCGAGTTTGGAGCCTTTTACTACCAGGCAGGAAAGGGATCAAAGAAGTGGAACAAAGAACGGCGTATTATCGCGGTTTGCGATCATACTGACACAGGTCCGAAAACAATTTTCTTAGTAACCAACTTCGAATACGATGTTCCACAGCGACTTTACGAAGATCTATACTGCCAGAGAGGCAACGCAGAACTTTTCATACGTGATCTAAAAGCGCTCAAGGCAACAAAACTCAGTTGTTCAAATTTTTCGGCCAATCAAGCCAGGCTTCTCTATCATGCTCTTGCGTATTTGATGCTGCACCAGCTTCGGCTACATTTACCTTCTTCAATGGGAAGACAATCACTCAAATCAATGCAAGAGAAATTCATTCGCATTGCAGCAAGCATCAAGGAATCATCGAGACGTGTAACCATTCAGTGGACTAGTTTTTGGCAGTGGGAAAAGCTGGTCATGTACCTTGCACGCCGATTACGACTGATTCCGCAGGCACCCTAGCTTTCAATTCTACAGCTAAAACAAAGCACAAGAAAACAGACAAAACCACGGAGAGCCCACCTCCGTGCCGTTCTGCTGCGCAGAAACGGAACGGACAGCACTAAAAACGCCGATTGGCAGCCAGACTTCCCTATTCCTCGTCCGAAATGAGCGGGCGTTAACGCCCAAGTGCTCCATATTTTGGACGTTTACAGATGTCAACTATATGGATGAATAGAACAGGTTGAAATAGGAAACTGGTGGATGAAGGGGTTAGCTTCACCCACCAGCCAAGGCAGCCCTAGCTTTACGCTAGAGCCGCCTGTCGCAGGTTCTCGCAAGGTTTTGAAATGCCGGGCAGGTCTAATGCGACTTGCAAGGCATTCAAAGTCCTTAGCGAGCGCCGCCGCCGATTTTGGTCGCCAGGAAGGCGCCACCACCGAGCAGCAAGCCCATGACTGCCACGCCGATGATCGTGCCGAGCGACAGCGCCGCGGCAGTGCCGAGGACGATGCTGACGATCAGGTTCACGACACCGTAGCCGACGCCCGTGCCGAAGCTGGCCCCGCCGCGACGCGGCCGCGAAGCGGCGACCCGCAGCGAGCGGCGGAGGGCGCGCGTGCCG
>DTSE01000325.1:0-8408 GCA_012965515.1 Candidatus Melainabacteria bacterium
CGCGTAGTCAATTGAATACGAGCAAAGTCTCTAAATCCTTGTGCTGCTAGGGGCCAGCTCCTGGTCGATTTTGCGTTATTTTTTCTAGCGCGGCTTCCTTGGATTCCTTTGATCGATCGACTGGACGATCTTGCGGATCAGCTTTTTTACTCGTTTTTGTTGGTCTGCGGTCTGCCTTTTCCCGGGCCCTGCGCGCGTTTTCAGCACCTTCAAATTCTTCTTCGTCTGACATATTCATTGCCTCCATTTCTTATAGACGACACCGATCGCAGTCTATAGTTCCTTTTGAAGAGGGCTGAAAAAGCACATCTAGACACCGTTGACGGTCTGTCCGGTAGCGAACAGTTTTCGCTTCCTAGAAAGACATTCTTGGTGTGTATATCACTGAAGAAACAATGTACACTGAGTATTGTTCACGCCTTCCGTTTGTCTTCAACACAAGAAGGCGATTTGAGCATTTCGGACGTAATAACGAATTAACGATGATAAGCCAGTTTCCAATGATTGAATCTTCAAAAAGTCAAACACAAACCCAAATTAGAAATACTCTTCTGGAAAAACTTTCCGCCGAAGAGCGGTCAACTTTGTTTCCAAGCATGGAACTGATTGAGTTTTCCACAAAGGAAACAGTTTATTCTCCGCGCCAGCCGTTGAACCACGCATACTTCCCGGACACATGCGTAATGTCGATGATTACTGTCTTGGATGATGGGTCAGAGATCGAAGCTGCAACGGTAGGCAATGAAGGAATGATCGGTATACCGCTCTTACTCGGGGCTAATCAGATGCCATCGAAAGTTGTCTGTCAAATTTCAGGTACCGCGTGGCGCATCTCTGCCGAAGAGTTGCTCAAGGCTATAGAAGAACATCCAGCATTGTTATCGAGCTTGAAAAAGTACGCACAAGCATTGTTTGATCTTTTAGCTCAAAGCACTGCCTGCAATCGCTTACACACAATCGAGCAAAGATGCGCTCGATGGCTTCTCTCGACTCATGATCGTATTGAAGGTGACACATTCTTTCTGACGCATGAATTTCTTGCGACTATGTTGGGCGTCCGTCGTCCGGGTGTTAGTCTTGTGGCTAAATCGCTTCAAGATTCCGGACTTGTTAGCTACAAGCATGGCAAGATGACTGTACGTGACCGCAACGGACTGGAGGGAGTTAGCTGTGAATGCTACGCGGCTGTCCGTGATTCCTTCGGTAGGCACAACTAGAACATAGTTTTTACGGGTTGCATAAATTGAAGATGACGCAGCAACGCTCCGTCATCTTTTTTGTCGATGCAATGATTGTGTGGTACCCGGCCTATACTGTTACAGGCACTTGCTCTGAGGCTAAATTCAAAGTTGCTCGTGCCTGTCTTGTAGCCTCAACTTCTGCCCGATGAGTTCGGAAGCAAGTATTGCAATAAGTAGGTTTGTAGCCGAGCGGTTTAAAGGGCAACATGAATTCGGATTCGCATTTTGCACAAACGGCAGCGGTTAGGGTTTCGAGACTACGTCCGGATCTCCTCAAGCGCGTAACAACGCGGCAGTTTGCGCAGCGCTTTGGCTCGTTAGTAAGTCCCTTGTTGTAGAAAAACTCCTGCTCACCAACGGTGAAAACGAAGTCGCCTGCGCAATCGCAGCATCTCAAAACTCTTTCTGTGAACATGCCGGTTCTCCTTGCCGCGCTGGAAGCGCGTGGATATCCAATACAGTTATTAGTCTATAACTGTTCTCTCGTTTGAGAAGTCCTTGCTAGCGCCTATCTTTCTATGGAAAACCCCGACAACATCAAGAAGATTCAGTAACGTAGTGTAAAAGTGACGCGTGATTCAAAGTGACATAGGATATTTCTAGACAGTGCATAGTCTATGACGATATAGTGTATGGTCGATTTGGCCCGGTGGGCTGGAGTGAGACGAAAATGCCGAATATTTTGAATCTACAACTAGATAGATACTCCGAAATAGAGGCGAGAATACAGTACGCTGAGAAAAATGAACTATTCGACGAAGCTCGACGCCTTCAAGATGAGTTGGTTCAAAAGATTGAACGCAACCCAAGTTGCACATCCGGAGCATTGGGAGATGCGCTCTTCAGGCTTGCTTTCTATTCGTACAAATGTGGCTATTACAAAGTTGCGCAGATGGAAATAGCAAAGTCTATCGGCTATCGCCGACTGTTTTTCGGTAAAGGCAATGAAAAGGTTCGCGAAACCGTTGAATTGGCAAAAGTGATTCAAGATGAACTTTCTAAGCTTGAACCTCGCCGTATTAGGAGAAAACGCAGTCCCCTCTCCGCAGATTCATCAACTTCGAACTGAGTTTGTCGCTTTCGTTGCTGGTAAGTTGAAAGAGAAAGTCGCGCCTTTTCCATATTCTGACTCGACCCAGATTTTACCGCCCCAGTGGTCGACAACTTTCTTGCAAACTGCCAGTCCGATGCCGTTTCCCGAGTAATCGATGTCTGAGTGTAGGCGCTGAAACATATCAAAAATTTTGTCAGCATATTTTTTTTGTATGCCGATTCCATTGTCTTTGATCGAGCACACACAGCCTTGTTCGCTCTGCTTGAATTCAATAATGACCAAAGGTGCAGTTTTCCTTCTGAACTTTATGGCATTACTAATTAGGTTTCTCAAAACCAAAACAAACTGAGCCTGAGGAACTAGTTCATCAGGAATGTCTCCGACGGTGACTTTTGCACCACGATTAGATTGAAATCGATGGCTTCGCTTACCGCCTCGCTCAACGGTACTTTCGAAATTTCGAGTTTGCCATCTGTTGAAGTCGCTGAGCTGTACATCAGCAGACCATCAACTAGAGAAATCATTTTTGATACTGAATCAGATATCGTAGCTAGTATCTCGGTACCGTCCTGACTGAGGTTAGACTTCTCGTCACGTTTCAGTAACTGCATGTAGGTGCTGACTGTTCTCAGCGGCTCTTTCAAATCATGGGCTGCTGCATATGCAAAACGTTCAATCTCTGCATTTGACTGAGCAAGTCTGGTCACCGTGCTAGCCAGTTCGACCTCTGCCAACTTTCTTTCAGTTATGTCGTGGATGAGCCACCTTAATCCGGTAGGTTCATTTTTGGTGTCAGTAGTGATGGCGATTGTAAGTGACGCGTGAAATGGAACATGTTCACGCGGTATCAAGCGCAACTCCAAATTTTGAATGATAGACTTCTTTGACGTCAGTAAGTATTCGAGCTTTTTATCTGATTCGATACGGCTGTCTCGTTCAATGAAATGCGAAAATGGTTTTCCGATGAGATTCTCTGGTGGCACAGACAACATCTCGCCGGCTGCCTTGTTTGCCTCCATAATTTGACCTTTTGTGTCCGTGACGATATAGCCGTCAGGAGCGCCCTCGAACAACTCATAATATTTTCTGCTTTCGGATTCTGCAGATTCCTTAGCCAAAATCAGTTCATCGGCTTGCCTTTGCAGTTCATCGAGAGCACTGGTCAAACCAGCTGAAAAGTTGGCTAAATCCGAGCGCTCCGGAGCTGCGTTTGCACTGCTCCTGAGCGAATCTAGCTTGTGCCTTAGCTTTTCAACATTTGTCGGCAAGTCAGGCTTCTTGTTCATTTCAAATTACTATTTGTGGAAGTTTTACGGTCTTAAACCAGTAATCGTGCATTGTTCCCACAGTCTTGAAGAATTCGTCCACATCAACTGGTTTCGTAATGAAACAGTTGGCATTCAGATCGTACGATCGTTGAACATCATCTCGTGCATGTGAAGTAGAGAAAACAACGACAGGTATTTTGCGAAGACTTTCGTCTTTTTTCATTTCAGAAAGAACTTCACGTCCGCTCTTCTTCGGCAAATTCAAATCGAGAATAACAAGATCTGGAATAGCCGCACGTTTGTAATCTCCCTTTCTTCGCAAATATTGCAATGCAGCGGCTCCGTCTGAAACAACTTGAAAGACGGGACTAGGATTTTTGCGCACCAACGCTTGTTGTATTAGACGCACATCTGCTCTGTTGTCTTCGATGAGAAGGATCAACAATGGCTTCACTAGAGACTGAACGCCACTTTCTGCTAAGGTGGCCAATTGTCCGAAAGTCAAATTGAGAGCTTCGGCCACTTGATTTAAGGCTTTTACTGATAGGTTTCGCGTCCCTCTTTCCAGCTCGCTGACATACGTTGGATGCAAATTAGAGCGGTCAGCTAGCGCCTTTTGCGATAATCCCAGATCTTGTCGTTTTGAACGAACTGCATTGCCGATTGCTTCAAGCAATGCGTCGCCAACGTCATTTTTGCTCACAGGTTAATTTCTCCAGGTTGGCAGTTATATATTTTAGCGATAATTTTTACTCGGAGTTGGACACATGTACACAATTGACTATTCGTATATAGGTTCAAATGCTTGGCTGTACAGCGTTTTCGGTATTAGGGCTGCAAATGCCCAAATATGCAATGTTTTGACATCTTGCGGGATATTTTATGGTCCGAGAACGTCTAACCATCAGATTCTTACGCGTTCAGCCTTAAAGGTTTGTACGTAAAGAGGCACTGGGGTTAAGTTTGAGGCTTTGATTATGAAACCATCTAGCATGGAAAATCCGGCTGCAGGACCGATGCTACTGCTGTGCATCGCTATTGGTGTTCTGCTATTTATGTGCAATGTTTGGCCGGGATTGCCGAGTTCGACTATCGAAACTAATACAAGAGGAACTCTTAGCTTGCCCGGCAATAGTTCAGTGCCTACGGGCACGAGTGCTATGCGTTAGCTTGGGATTGCATCTGCGTAAGATGTAGGCACTTATTTTATTCGTCTGAATTCTATTCCTGAATAAATTCTCGTCGGGTTGCCTCTCTGAAGATCAGAATGTTGATTACGCAATTTTCGCCGCGTATTGTTTTCTTCTTCTAGAACTTTGCTTTGTAGCTTTTGCTTGAGGCGTGTAAGTGCGAGAACTCTATTCTCCGATTGTGAGCGATGTTCTTGTGCGGTTGCCGTCAAACCAGTCGGAGCGTGTACGATGCGCACCGCAGATGCTACTTTGTTTACGTTTTGTCCACCCGGACCTGATGCGCGAAAAGTGACCACCGTGACGTTGGTGAGTGCGTCACGCATAGAATTTTCTCCTACTTCTTTTTCGTCTTCTAATTTCTCGATGTTGACTGCCACGAACCAGTTTTTGCGTGGGTGCTTTGCTCGATACGGACTAGATCCGATCCACTGAATTGTTCCTGTCCAAGATGCTAGCCAAGACTCCAGAGTGGCGGATGAGTTAACCGTTGATAGTGTAAGAACGAGTGATCTTCGTGTATTCGCGCGTTTGCCCTGCTGTTCGTCAAGAACAGATAATTGTATGTTGTGCTTAAGGTTTTTGATTTCGTACTCGAACGCTTTAGCAATTTGTTCTACCACCCAGGAGCATTCTTCAGGACCCTGACCTGCTGTAATTTGAATTCTAAATTTCATCGATGCAGCACTCCTGTCTTGTAAGTGATTATGGGAGCGAGTGCGGCAATTGGAAGGACAAGCCCTGCTTCAATCAAGTCGCTGACGACAATATCTATGTCTTTATAGGCTTGCGGTGCTTCTTCGTATAAAAGCTCTTTGTCAGCGCAGATTATTCGACCGCCATATTTGTTTCGACGAAGATTGCTTTCAGAATATCGGCGGTTCAGCTTGGCTCGACATTCTGATCTGTTCCATTTTCTGCCGGCGCCATGAGCGACGGTGAACAGGTTATTGCTTTGATCTTCGGTCGGCTGCACCAGATAGCTGAGACTTCCTCTTGAACCTGGAATGACTAGCATGCCTTTATTCGAATTTGCAGCGCCTTTGCGATGAAGCCAGCAAGTGTGACCGGCAAGAGTTTCCTTTTCTACATGGTTGTGGCATACATCAAGAATTGGTGCTCCGGTGGTGCCAATTGATTCCATAAATCTCAGAGCGATTAATTTGCGATTTACTTGAGCCCATTTGACGGCATGGTTGTGCTCCCAAAGGTAGTCATCGGCATCGGTTGTTTCTTCATACAGACCACGGCTTCCAAAACGCGCGATATGCCAGCGGAGGATAGAGTCGCCCAGACCACGTGAGCCGCTGTGTACGAGGAGAAACAACGATTGTACGTCCAGTTCCATTGCAGCAAAAAGTTCTTCATCGAATACTCGGTGCAGTACCTGAAGTTCGGCGAAATGATTGCCTCCGCCAATAGTGCCCAAAGTCTTGTCGAACTGAGAAACTCGCAATCCTTCATTCTGAAGCAATCGCTCCAGATCACCATCCCAGGGAAGATCCAAACCCTCAAGGCGAGAAACCCATCTGTCCAGTTTCACCTTGCCCTTTTTGAGGTCGGTTTGCCACAGACCCATCCCGCAACCAATGTCATTGCCGACCAGATGCGGATAGATGAATCGTTCGGAGGCGAAGACGGCACCAATGGGTGCGTTCTTCCCAGGGTGGAGATCCGGCATGCCAACGGCTGCTTTCATGCCAGCCAGTTCAAAACTCTTGTGGAGTTGGTCGACAGCTAATCCTTCGATCCAATTTTTCTTTGAAGCTATAATTCGAATACTCATACAGTTCTTTGTTTTTCTTTCTTTCGATTGCAAATAACAACTCTTCTCTTTTTGTGAGGACACTCTGCGCGCCGGTGGGTTTGCGCGCAGAGACCTCTGTATTCCAGACATGCCAATGAGGTTAGTCGAGAAACTCAACAGTGACGGCAGCAGTTGGAGAGAACGTTTCGGTGTTCATCAAAACCCGGTGCCATGTGTCGAGTGTCACGGTAGCGTGATCAGCGTGTCTGATTCTTCCCTTGACGTAGACTGAAGCATTGCGCTTCATGTCCCTCCAATTGAGGAACTTTGCGTTGGGGTTGTCTTCAATCAAGGTCTTGTACTCATTTTGCGTCAATCCTTTAGGATATTCGCGGCACACTTTGACGTTTACACCACCGGTTCGATAAGCGTACTCAGCAATGTGTGCTTTGCTGCTCGTGTTGCGAGCGAGCGGTTCGTCTCTTCGAACGAAAGCCGGATCAGGATTTATGTCCTCAGGAATGAAGAACCATTCTCCTTGACGGCGAAACACTCTCGTCTTGCGGCGATTGCGCTTCTCTGTCGTTAATCCAACCTCTTGAGTGCGAATTTCTCTTGGTTTGAGCGATTCTTTGGCAGCAGCGACTGTGGAAACTTTTCCAACAGAGGCTACGAAAAAGTGACGCTCATCCTGTCCGCAAAGAAAGTGATCTTTTGCGATCACGTTTCCTTCTGCATCGATTTGTCTTGCCAGAAGAACAAGGTGCTTATCCCTTGGCTGGACTTCCAGTACGGAAATATCGAGCTGTTCGGAGATGTCTTCGCGGATTCTGATTTGAAAAAATTCTCCTTTGTTATCGTTGAGAACATCAAGGCTTGCAGGTGGATTTTGAATGCGAGTGAAACCTCTTACTCTTGTCGCTCCGGTAAAAGTGACATCGACCCGCGCGCCTATCTTGCGAAATTTTTCTTTTAGGCTCGGAATCATAAACTGAATATTTCTCCTAATTGCCGCGTCAAAACTTACTCCTGCAGTTGCAGAAGTGCGTGACGCTGTAACCTACGTGTTTCCGTGTGAGCGCGACGAAAACTAAGGCGTTGCAGACGGTCGACAACTAACGCCTAAACGCTATTGATGAACCATCAACGATGCCAAATTCTTCATCCTTGCTCGTGAAGCAGGACACCGATTGGCTATTGCATTAGGAAGAACATTCAAGAACTCTCGGTTCCTGTCAGATCATGATCCCTTGCGCTGGCAGAGGCTGAGACAAACAGCCACAATCGCTTCCTGCTAGTTTTCAGAGTTCGGGAGATGCATGATCGATACCTCGCTGCTGGGAGGAACCTTTTAAGTGAGCGAATTTAGTGGATGACCACAAATAAATCGCGCACTTGAGTGTACTTTCCCATTCTAGCAATGAACAGCAGCCTGTCAAGATCTTTTCGTGCAAAAATGCCACCACAATTCTTTGCGTGAAATTATCGTGTGCAGGCATGGAAGGCTGTTTTCTATTTAGATCACCTTTTGCTCTTGATCTAGTTTCTTATATAGTGTGGAACAAAAATCGCGGTGTTACCGGTAATCGGGCTCTGGTCAGCACGTAGTCCGATGCCTGCAGGCTGACCATCGACTATCCAACTGCCCATCACTAAGTGATAGTCGTTGTACTTCGGCAGTTCATGCATCGCTTGCAGAATAAATCCTTCTGCACCATACACACTCTCCTTTTCTACAGTTTCTTCTGGCTTTTCCGGATCGATAATTGATACACTTCCTCCTTCGCGACCAAAGATTGGTTTTCTCACATGGCGAGACTGGCGAAGCCAGTGTGCATCAACGGACTCATCGTCAAAGGCGGTTTCCAAAAGATATTTATGTCCTGGGAAAAGTTGCCAAAGCAAAGG
>DTSE01000325.1:8418-9643 GCA_012965515.1 Candidatus Melainabacteria bacterium
TTTCCATGTCGGTTCAATGAATCGAGTGTAGCTTGACTCAGCTAAAGGACTGAAAATTTGTCGTCCAAAGTGTTTTTTTACTTCAGCGTCCTCATACATAATTTGCTCCCAGGGGTAGAGTTTGAATAGCTGCGTAATGACGTTTCCTTCCAGATCAACCAAACGTCCGAGACTGTCAAAGCCAAGATCGCTCATGAATATGAAACGCGCATCAAGCCCAGCTTGCATAGCACACGACTGCAGATATTTCACCGTGTCTTCGTCTTCTGCTGAGTCGTCAACGCTCGCGAGATGGATCGTATTGCATTCTACTTTCGCTTTTTGAAACGACTGAATCAAGCGCTCGTGCAAACTATTGAATTGGTCCGAAGATTGTGGAACTGATTTCTGAGTCTTCAGATCTTCCAACCAAAACCACTGCATAATGGACGCCTCGTACAATGATGTTGGCGTGTCGAAGTTCAACTCGAGCAATTTCAATTGGCTGTTGCTATAGGCAAAATCAAAACGTCCATAAATTGATCGGTCATTTCTTCGCCACGATCTTCGGATGGCCTTCCTGTATTGTGGCGCGATCTTCAGCGCATCAAAACATCGTTCGGAACTTGCGCCGTTTACAACAAAGTCCACGGCCTGGAGTGACATGTCATAAAGTTCGCTGGTTGCTGCTTCGATGACGTCTTCGACCTCCTCCATGGTCAAGACGCCGCAAAATGGTTCATCCAAAGCTTCCACCCAATACGGGGGATCGTCTAGCACTGCAGCAAGATAACCAGCTTCGTCAGCACGTTCTCGCCAATTGCGACGTGCTTTCATTTTTTCGAACTTCATTTCAATTACTCCAGGCAATGAACAGCTTTATGCACTAGTGAATCCATATGTGGACCCACTGCATACGTTTTACTTTGGCGGATGCTTTGCTAGCCGCCGCAGAAGCGGAAGCCGCCGAACCAGCCACGCGAAATTGTGCCACTCGGTTTGGGAGTACTGCTTGTGCCCATTGGAATTTTGGACCGTACACCGTGACCGCCATAATAATGACCGCCCGAGCTTTGGTTTTCTTCCTTATCTTTGTCCTTGTCTTTCTGCGCGATTGCGGTAGGTGTCGTCGAGCAACCCGTCAGATTTGAGCTGAGTGCTACAAGTGTTCCAAGCGTGATGAATTTGAGTGTTGAGCTGCGTTTTTCTTTTAGCTGACTGTCCATGATTTTAGAAACTTTCCTCT
>DTSE01000326.1:0-256 GCA_012965515.1 Candidatus Melainabacteria bacterium
ATCTACACGTTCAGCTACTGGGAAGTGCTGTGCATGCGGATCTTCAAGCAGCCGATTCACCATCACCCGGGCAACGGCAGCGACGAAGACCAGACGAAGTTCGCCGCCATCTACGAGCGGACTCTGGACGACTATCAGCGCTACTTCGGTGAAGCGCCGGTGGAAATCTGGGGTCGTCCCAATACGTCGCTCGATTGGCGCGCCATCGCGAAGACCTGCAGCTGCAGAGCCAGGAACTGATGGAGCAGGAACTATT
>DTSE01000326.1:266-2650 GCA_012965515.1 Candidatus Melainabacteria bacterium
GAAGCGAGCCAAGAGCACGTTGCTCGAACTGTTTCCTCGGCCTTCGGATGAAGCCTCGTAAACAGTAGCGGCGTGTAGCATATCCCTGGGAAGAAGAGAGTTTCACTACTCTTCCATCAGGGATATGCTTTTTCTGCCTGGTCTATTCATACATATAGTTGTCGGGAGGCGAATTTGCTGCAAGTTGGCTTGCAAGCTGGTTTGTCGAAGCGTTTGACTGATGCTGAAACGCACAAAAAGCTTTTTGGACCCTCAGAACGCCTGTCAGAAAGGGCGAATTGGCTTTTCTTCCAATGCGGTAGCCTTTGCTGCTTGTTTGAATTGAATTCAGATTCACCGTTAGTGCGGTGAGAATCCAAGCCGTTTTGCAACCAATCGAAACTCTTTTGCAGCGTGGTAGCTTTTGGAGATTGTGACGCAGACTTCGTTTCTGTATTCCTGTACACGCAGCGCTACGCACACAAAACGTCTTCTAAACTGTTCAAAACTCATTCTTGGCGTTGTAAGTTTGATTCGAATCTGGTGGATCACAACATAAGCCATTGCGTGCAACAACAGTCGAAACATGTTCGCCTTGAACTGACTGCAGCTAAGCCTTGTACATCTTGTCTCTTTAATGTTTTTGATGCCCAATTCCGCCAAAGCTCGCTTGCAGTAAATGTCTTCATAAATTTCTCGAGCCGTCCGATTCTGAATGTTTGTCACGATATAGCGCATCTCCAGCCCTTTGTCGGTGTAATCGCATCTTGCGATCACACGCCTTTCTTTGTTCCAACTCCTGGCTGCATAGGTGAAATCCCCAAAACTCCGAACTCGACGCGCTTCCGATTCCTTCAATTTCTTGCTGCGCTCTTTCCTGTCTGCAATCGATCGCAGCTCTTTCTGCGCCGTGTTTTTCCGCTTGTCACCTGCTTTTCCTTTGAACATCGGTTCATCTAACTTTCGTTTGAACTTCTTCTCTGTTTCTCTGCGAAGAAACTTCGTTTCGATTTGCAGCGCATGGTTTTCCTTCATTCCCAGCACATACTGAACGTTGTTTTCATCCATCCATTTGTAGAAATCGTTGCTCGTAAATGCTCCATCGGCCCTCACAGTGATTCGCGTTTGCGGCCAGGCTTTCCTTAATCGTTTAACCAGCTTTTTCAACACAGGCAAAGCCATTTCGATTTCACCTTGATCTCCCGGACGCAACGCCGCTACTAGCAGCCAGCCGTTTTGATCAAATACGAAAAGTGGAAAATACATGTTCTTCTTGTACGGACCGCCCCGATAAAAGGCGTTTAGCTGCATCCCATACGTTTCAATTGCACTGCCATCAAAGTCCAAAAACAAATGCTTTGGCGGCTTTCGATGACTCTGAATGTAGTAATCGATGAGCCACTGACAGAGTCGATACAGTTCTTTGAAAGAACGCTCGTTTTCCATACGGCATTGGCTCGACTGAGATGCAAGCGCATCTCCGCTTAACGGATCCCGTCCCACTGCCATTTTTAATGCTGGGTCATCTCGCATGATGTCACTATCCGAACACGCAGCAAAGCCAGCAATTATCTGAAAAACTCGCTGCGCGACTTCTTCAAAGAGATTGTGCTTGATTAAAGAACTAGTTCGATGGTCATTTAACTGCTCCGAAGCACCCTTCAAAAATCCTGTGACCTTTTCCAGCTGCCCAGCTAAGAGCAAACCGCCATTGCCGCTCACATCTTCCCCGTCAAAGTTCAACAGGATGGGCTTTTCAGGAAGTAAATCCAGTTTCAGTTGTGAAACTCGGGGATTCGCGATAGACTTTTTCATCAGAAATGGCTCCGGTCACTCTTTTTGTGTTGCTTCGTAACCACGCATTCTGAGCTGATTCGCGAGCCTTTTCCATTCTTTAAAAGCCTTTTTTGCTTTAATTCTGATCAATCTCTCATTTCGCCACAACGCCGCTGATAAGCGAGGTTGGCGGTTTTTACACAAGGCAAAATCTCCATCCGTGAATAATCCAGGTCTGTTTGTTATATTAAAACATATAGTAAAACAGTTTTCGAAAAAAACGCCGACAGGCAACCCCGGTGTTCATCAAGTTCTCTGAATGAACTCAATGAAACAACCGGGATCACGAATTTTCCTTGTCCATCATGTGCTGGACGGCGTTGTAGTGCACGCGCCAGACTTCCGGTCCGTAACCACCGGCAAAGACGAGAGCCACGGGAATGCCGCGGTTCACACACGTGTCGATGACGAATTTGTCGCGCTTCTTCAGCTGTTCCAGTGTGAGCCGGAGATAGCGGAAGCCTGCGCCGACATCTTTCAGATACGGGTCGCTGCCCTGCACAAAGAAGATCAGCTCCGGGCTGAATGAGGCGAGAGCCTGATTCAAACCGGCTTCCAGCTTCTCCTGG
>DTSE01000327.1:0-9054 GCA_012965515.1 Candidatus Melainabacteria bacterium
TTGCGTTTTCGTCGGTTCAATTTCTGTCCAGGAGAAGTCCGGCGTGCAGTGCCGAATTCTCTGTAGTTTTTCCTATCTAGTTTTTCTAGTGTTGGACTTGCGATTCAACTATTTGGTGAATCTTGGTTGCAGGTGCTTTTTAGAGACCGCCGCCGAGACCGCCGAAGTTGTTGATTGCGAAGGTACCGATCAAGTGAACCGCTGTCGGTCCGCCGAATCCGATGCCCAAGCCCTTAGCTACGTTCATTGCGGATTCACCGCCGTCACGTTGACCGAAGGCGATCTTCATTCCAGCCATCGAGGATGGAACTGTGGACAGTGCTGTAACTACGCGGGAAATGTCGCGAGCGGTGTCATATCCAAAGTCAGCCAATTGACCGACTTCGTTGGATTGCCCGTAACGGGGGTCGACCGGAGCTCCAACCAAGCCCTGAGCATGTGCTGCTTGGTCGTATACACCAATAGCCATAAGGACCAGTTGAGGAGCCAGGAGGAAGCCCACGCGAGAGGCAACTTTGAAGTGACGGGAAGAAGCTACTTTCTTCGCCAGTGATTTGATAGTGGTTGCCATTGAATTACCCTCCATTAGGTTTTTCGTATGAGATGTGTGTTGACCGTGGCGTCTGAATTAATGCTTTGTTGATTTGAACAGGACTCGACCGTATACATCGCCGTGGACGGTGGTGCTAGCACCGCTGCCCGTAGGCGCTGTCGATCCGGCGGTATAGCCGAAGTTGTTGCCGTAGCTTTGGATCGGAGATCCAGGCTTGGCGGCTAAGCCAGTCGCACGCGGAATTCGGCGAGCGGCAACTGCAGTGGATGAGCGTCGGGGGTTGATTTTGCCCGAGAGGTTTGTGTTGGATGAAGCCGGAGCAATCGACTTCGGTTGGGCTTTGGCCGCTTGAGGAGGCAAAGATGCCACTACAGGCGGAACATTGAGTGGGCTTCCAAACTGACCCTTGTTCGCTACAGGAGCGACTGGATTCAAGAACGGAATAGCATTTGTCCAGCTTGGAGAAGCTGCTACATTCGTGGTAGCAATCGGTGCTACGCGGGGACCGCGGGGTGCTGGACGAGCGGCGAGCATTGTGGGATCGATTCCGAGCATGGAACGTCCGCTAGGCATGCTGCCGTGAGATACAGAGTGATTGCTTGGCGCTGGTGCGCCGTAGCCTGCAGGAAGTCTTGCTTCTTCGAGTTTGTATACGGTCGGAGCAAACGTGAAACGTGCTCCCGGTCTGTCGCCAGCATAAGCAGCTTGGACCGTGCTCGAAGCGGCGATGATTGCGATTGTGGTTGAGAATATTGCGAATTTGGCGTTCATCGTAATCACCTTGGGTTAAAACCGAAATCCGTTGCGTAGTGCGTAATTGCCGAGTCCGAATCCCATCATTCCGCCGGAGTAAAGCATTGCCGGGCTGCGCATCAGGGACATCGTGTAGGCTCCGGCGCCGAATGCGGCTAAGCCGGTAAGTGTGTGGCTCAAGCCGGTGCGTGCAATACCTTTAACAGGTGCTTTTTTGACCTTGCCGGCGAGAGTTTGGTTTTGGGCTGGGAAGGAGTTTTGTCCGTTTTGTCCCGGTTGCTGCCAGGCGGACACGCCCATTTGTTGCTGCTGTTGAGCGAGCTGTTGGCTGAACTGTTGACCGGCTTGATTTTGAGCTTGAGGAAGGAGCTGACCAGGTGCGTACTGGTCCATCTGTGCTCCGTTCATCGGCTGAAATTGTGCCGAGTTCATTTGTTGATTGAGATCTTCGCGGCCCATGAGAGCGTTGAATGCATCTTGCCTGTTGTTGCGAGCGTTCATAGCTGGCGACTGTGCGCCGGGTTGAACTGCATCGTATCCACCCATCTGTCTTGCTTGTGCTTGTGACTGCGAGAGCTGTTGAGCTGCTTGCGAATCCATCGGCACCACTTCCGGTGGCAGGAGTGATTCTTGATCTGCGCCCAGTCCGCTCATTTGAGAGAGCTGTTCCATTTGACCGGCTTGCAAACCTTGAGCCATTACTGGTGAGGTTGAGAGTCCGACAACCGAAACAACGGTCAAGGAAAGTGCAAGCTTAGTAGCTGCTTCCTTGGCGATTTGTTTGGTGGTGTCGATTACTTTCATTTTCTTAGGTCGGTCTTATGGTGGGAGACTGTTCGCTCCGGAAACCCTGTGGTTTCCTGATGTGCTCATAGTAGGCAATTGGCGGGGGATTTGAAATCGGGGGGATTCCCAACATCATGGGAAAATCCCCCCCTTTTTCCAGCCTTGGGCTAGAAATTTGTCTCGATGGCAGTCGGAAGTTGGTGTTGACCAGTCTTCTGATAGTTGATATTGGCTGGATCAAAGATGGTGTAGGGATAGCCAAAATCAGTAGTTTTCGAGCTGTACAGCGGTATGCGGCGGAAGCCTTGACCGAATTCAGTCGATTGCCATGCGTTGAGTGCGCCGATTCCATTCATACGGGTGGCAGATGTGCCGTAGTCGAGAAGGGTCGATCCGGTTGGGATTTTGCAATCGCCGACTTTGAAGCGCTGACCGCCGCCCAATTCAATGGCGCTGGTTCTCAAACTGTCATTTGATCCGGCTGGTCCCTTGTTGTAACCGTTACCTGTAGGCACACCGTAGGGCATACCCCAACCGGCAAGAGAGCCGAACTCAGTGATGATGTCTTGAGTTGGTCCGCCGCCGCCAAGAATAGATTGGTTTTCGCGGATACCCCATTGGTGGGTTTCTTGTCCGCCGCGGCGAATCTTATTGATAGTGGTGTTATATCCACCGGTTCCAGGAAGTCCGCCAGTCGGAATGATATTCAATTGATCGGCTGGATTAATGAATCCGGCAGGTGCGGTCATCGATCCGGGGTCAAACCCTGGGGTCGATGGCGCCTTAGGTATAAAAGGAGTCAATGCCGGTCCCAGAACACCGGGGGGCATTTCGACGGGCGGTCCAAAAGGAAGCGGAACACCGGACGAACCTTGGTCGATCTGGTTAGAAGGAATTGCCGGTACCCACGGAAGTAATTCCGGCGCATTCAAGTGACCAGGGGTCACTGGCGCTGGGGTGGGTCCGTCGCCGACTGCCGGCGGTTGACCTTCAGGTGGGCAGACAAAGGGGGGCGAAGGAATCGCTCCCGGGATGAGCGGCGTACGTAATGTCGTCGTTCCCTGTGCAAACACAGGAACATTCAGTGAGCACAGCGCGGCTGCTGCGATTACTGCTTTTAATGTCCTCGAATTAAGCATGGCGTGTGGCCTCCTGAAAGCCTTCTGTCTAATAGGGCGCGATTGTTAGGCGTGAACGGGTGTGACCTTTATATAGAGTGCGGTTGCCGTGCAGGTCAGTTGCGGCTTGCGCGCCAAACGAGGCGCGTACTCCTCCACTCCCCATCGAACCTTGCCCTTGAGGGCGGGGTCCGTCTTGCGAAAATTGGGGCTGTGCGCATAAATCCGGTTTTTGGCTGAGCTTCTCGCCGAAGTCGGTGAGTTGCGAGCCGTGGCATCTCGGTAGTCCAAGGTCTCTAGTGGTCTGTCCGCCCCATCTTTGAATAGGAGCCTGGTCACCAGGCATTCCACCTTGCGGACAAATATTGACCACGGCGGCAGGCGGCGGATAGAAGTTCATCGGACCTGGGATTTGACCATAGTCGGAGCCAGGTGTGGATGGCGGGTGAGGGACTTGCAGTTGCGAACCCAGCGTATAAGGGGCAGCCTCAATACGTGAAGAAGGAAGTCCAACATAGGAATTCGGTTGATCGATCTGAGTTGCAGGAATATTTCTCACCCAGGGCATGGCCTCAGGCGCTCCATAGTGTCCTGGTGTGACCGGAGGCGGTGCGGATCCGGAGCCAATTGGCGGCGGGCAGCCTTCAGCCGGGCAGGTATAGGGCGAAGAGTACATAGCGCCCGGAATAAGAGGATTGCGCAAGGTTTCCGATTGCGCTTGAGCAGCAGCAGCCAAACCTGCAGAAACAACAATGGCAAAAGCAGCGGCTTTGAGGCATTTCATCGCCTTTCTCGTGGTCGCATTGCTTGTGATTTTGCTTGTTTTCATTGGTTGCTTGGAGCCATTGCTCTTTGTTCTTTTCGGACTGGGTCTGGGTTTTCAGGGCTGCGGCACAACTGGTGACACTGCACCTGGCTACTCAAACTTACGCTTAATGTACGAAAATCAGCCCCTGTCTGTCGTTGGTGGTCTTACGCACAGCGTTGCGGTTTCTCCCACTAAGAGCGCCGAATGCCGCAACGGAAATCAAGCGCACCTATATAAAAGGAATGGATTCGCGGTTGTCAGGCGACAGCAGCACGACAGGACGTCCAATTTTCAAAGTTTGAGAGCTTGTTAGATTTTCTCGAATTTCCCTATCAAAACCCCAAAAGCGCCATCCTCCAAGGGTTTCAGGCAACTCTCGAGCACTTGTGAGACTTTCGCAAGAAAATCTAACAAGCAGTCAAAATCAAATTTTGGACCACCCGCCCAGCAGCCCAAAAGCCCAGCGGCGCTGCTTTTCGCCTCAAATAAGAAAAGGAAGCTTGACGCATACTGCCCGCCCGAATACTGTCAATCATGTATTTGCAGTTGGGCTTAGGAAGCGTGGACTGGATTCACTACATCATACTCTTGGGCGGAGTAATTCTCGTCGCATTTCTCTGCGTCACAGCATTTCAGACTTCAGTCAAAATTCGCCGAGCAAAAGCTTCGAAGCTTGCCGATGATCTGGAAATGGAACTTCTAGCTTCGGACAATCCGAATACTTTGATAGTGGCTGGCGAGATCAACGACAGACCAAGCACGATCCGATACCAGCACGAGAAAACCTCGCTCGATCATATTCGCGGTGGATTCGCCAACAGTCCAAAATCAGATCAAGAAGAATTGCTAGTTAGCGTCGAGTGCGAATGCAATGTCGAATTTAGGATCGCAAGAATAGATCCAAAAGAAAGTGAAGGAGCAGACAACGTCCCGGTTTCTCTTCTCAACTCAAATGGTTTGCGTCTTGAATCAAAGCAGAAAGAAAAAGCAGCCTTTATTTTTGAAGAACCTGAAACAGTGCAGAGCTTGATCGATCTGTTCAATCGCTCTGGTGCAAGTAGTTTTGCTGTATACGAAAACAAAGTCAGCGCGCTAATTATTGAAGCTGAAGGCTCGGAAAGATCACCGGCAGAAGTAGCATCGATTTTGACAAGCCTCGATAAATTCGCTCGGCTATTGGAATTTGTCGCTGACGAAAAGCACGCCGCCGAAAATTAGAAATCGTTATTCTTTCCTGCGAAGACCTAACATTTGTGGGCTGATCAGACGCACAGAAGTCAAGATCTGCTCACTCCGTATATGGTATCAGCCACCAGATATGACCCTAGTTTCACATGCGGTGGCAGCTCTACCCACGGTGGCAAAAATTCTTTTGCACAAACGGATCTTTTATCGGTATGATATGAACGAGAAAGGGGGGAGCACGTGACCATTCAGCAATCTAACGCAGTACAACAATTCAACCCTGTAGCTCCAGACGCACATCAGGACGCCGTCGCACTTGAGGGTCTCGACCATATATTCAAGTGGGCATCAGAGGTGGTGGCAGACGGAGAAGACAACCGCGCCAAACTAGCCAGAGAAAAACGCATTCGCCGTCAAGTTCTGGAGATGGTCCAGAAGTACCGCGAACAACAAATTCTCGCCAAGGCAAATGAAGAAAACGCCTATTTACAACGTCGTGTTATTGCCTTACTACAAAAGCTGCAAGAGACGATCGAAGAGAATGCTCAAATTAAGCAGATCGTAGTCAACCAATACTGGCAGCTCAGCAAGATGCCGGCAATGGAGAGAGAACTCAGAGAGTACAAGAGCAGAGAGTGCGAGCGTGACGCAGCAGTCACAGAGCGCAAATATTTGATGTCTGCTCTGGCAAAACTAAAAGTCGAACGCGACTATCTGGAAGACATCGCAAACGTCAATGAAACTGAAAATGCACGTTTGTCGAAACTGTTGAACGAAACAAAAGCTGATGTTGAGACGCTCAAAGCACGCAAGTGGTACAGCCCAATTCTCAACATGTTCAAGGTTCGGTAACCCGGAATCCCCGGAATCTCTGCAGCAAAAGGTATCCCTGGAAACAATAAGTTGGCTTGGTAATCGGAAGGGCGGCTGCGAAAGTAGCCGCCTTTTCCATTTCAAACTAGGAGCTTCGGCGACGCATTTTAGGGCGCGCTTTATTTGGCGTCCAATGCCTTCTTGAGTTTGCCTTCGAAGCCGCGAACCGTTGGGCTGTAGTATTTGCGCCCTCTCAGTTGATCCGGCATGCAGGTCATTTCAGACGCTTTGCCGCCTTCGAAGTCATGCGCGTATTGGTATCCTTTCGAATAGCCGATTTCCTTCATCAGTTTTGTCGGGGCATTGCGCAAATGAAGCGGCACGGGAAATTGCTCGTGGTTTAGCACATCGGTTTTAGCATCCCCGTATGCTCGATAGACGGCATTTGATTTCGGTGCGACAGCTAGATATACGACTGCTTGAGCAAGTGCCGTACTCGCCTCGGGCATGCCGATTAATTGCACGGCTTGCATGGCTGCAACCGCCTGCGTCAATCCCTGCGGTGCAGCAAGACCGACATCCTCCGAGGCGAAGCGAACCACACGCCTTGCCACGTACATGGGGTCTTCACCAGCTTCCAGCATGCGCGCAAGCCAGTACAAACTTGCATCAACATCAGAATTTCGCATCGACTTATGCAAGGCGGAGATCAAATTGAAGTGATTTTCTCCGTTCTTGTCATAGCGCAGCATACTTTGCTGAATCGCACTCTTCAGGTCGGAATCGCTGACCTCATCAGCTTTCCTGCGCTTCGCCATCATCACTGCCAGCTCTAGCGTGTTTAATGTCGTGCGCGCGTCGCCTGATGCGTATGTTCCTATTAGCGAAAGCTTTTCATCCGAAATCTTTATTCCTTCATTAGCCAAACCTCGCTCCTCATCAGCAAGAGCGCGTTTCATAATCGTGACCAGCTGCTCATTAGACAGCTCTTCAAGGATGAAAACTTTCAGTCTCGACAGAAGCGCAGAATTGATCTCAAAGGATGGATTCTCAGTTGTAGCGCCAACAAGGACAATCACTCCGCTTTCAACATAAGGCAGGAATGCGTCTTGCTGCGCTTTGTTGAAACGGTGGATTTCATCGACGAAGAGAACAGTTTGGCGCGCTTCGATATTCATGAACGCTTCTGCTTCAGCCATCAGCGCTTTGATTTCTTTGATGCCCGAAACTACCGCCGAGAACGCTACAAATTTGCTGTCGGTCGTGGAAGCGACCATGCGCGCAAGAGTCGTCTTTCCAACGCCGGGAGGCCCCCACAAAATGAAAGACGAAAGCCGGCCGGACTCCACCATTTGGCGCAGAATCCCTTCTTCGGAAAGCAGCTTTACCTGCCCCACAACCTCATCTAATGAGCGTGGGCGCATTCTGTCTGCAAGCGGCTGTATAGTCAACTTTTGCATCAGCTCTGAATTATCGCACGTTGGCGCCGGCGATTGAGGTTGCCAACCAGCAGCCCCACAAAAATCAAAGCAATCGCAAACACCAGCGTGCCTGCGCCAATGTACAACCCATAGATGTAAGACTTCGGCGTATACTGAAAAATCACTCTATGCTTGCCGGGCTTGAGCAGTACGGACTTCATCAGCCCATCTGCAATTAACAGATGCGTGGGTTGTCCGTTGTCCGTCGCCGTCCAGCCACTATAGTAACTGTCTGCAAACACGAGAGCCGACGCAACAGCAGCGTCGACATCGACCACTACTCTTTCCTGCAAGTCTGTCTCGATTTGAGCTGTGCCTGGATGATTTACCACTTGTCCATGTATAACCTGATTGAGCAAGTCTTCATCAAGCGCTTCTCTTTTCGATTCGAAACTGACTATGCTTGCCCGGTCAGGTTCGGTCAAAAGACACTCGGACAGCGGATCGTAAGCTTCGGTATCAGAGCGATTGATCGTCCTTAGTGCTTCAATCCGAGACTCCTTCTTAATAGCGCGGGAAAAGAGTTGCACTCGGTTTCTGATCGGCGAAACCTCATAAATCCGCACATTCAACTTCTTATCTTCAGCGGCAATCTTGAAATAATGAGGGTCCAGCCCTTTCGCCTCGCGAACGTTCAAATCTTCTTCGGACTGAGTATTGATTGGACAGAGTATGTATCGTGTGGCGGTCGCCTGACACCATTTGTAGAGTGGAACATCAGATTTCCCCGCATCATGCATAAGCTCTGCACGAATCATTGAGCGAGGTAAAATGCCGGTTTCCATAAACACCGTTGCCCAATCAGGCAAGACAGGCATGCCGCTGAGCATCGGAATACCTCGATCTATGTTTGTATTCGGCGCAAGTATGTATCTGGCATAAGCCATGAAATCCCTGTCCATAACCCCTTCTGGCGACTCAGAAACCGTTTCGGGTACCGCGATTGGGTGGCGAAAGAGCGATAAAACTTTGAAGTTGCGCGGTGGTGCAGGGTAGTTTACGAGCGAAAGAACGTTTGATGAGTCGTCGAAAAACTTCGCATCAACCGTGTGCCAGAGCTGCTTGGTGCCGTTTATCACTAGAGAAGAAACAATCAAAAGAACTACGCAGAAGCGAAGTAAACCTTCCCAGCGCCCTTTCATATTCGCCAGTGCCAAACAAGTTGCCAGCCCGGTCAATCCCGCGATTGTGGCATGAGCTGACAGTTTAAGCGCTGCCTCTTTAGCCATTGTCAAATCATCACAGCCGGAGCTCATCGACATAATTACGCCAAGCGCCTGCATGTTTCCGGAAATAGTGCTGACTAAAACCGCAACACCAAATACAAGAAACAAACCCCAGATGACACTACCGAACGCGAAATCACCGCGATTGACAGCGCCTCTTATAACTGCGCTCCAGCCCCGTGCAGCTAATGCAATGATTGCCAATTCCACAAAGATCGTCATCTTCACGGGGAAGCGGAGCAAGTTTATCGATGGAATCGCTTCATAAATAGGCTTCCAGATCGGCAAGAATTCGCCTAGCGAAACGATCGTAAAGAGAAACATCATCCTA
>DTSE01000327.1:9064-9624 GCA_012965515.1 Candidatus Melainabacteria bacterium
CCACAACCAGTAAGGTCTTTGCTTCCATGACGTATCACCAGTGCCAATATAGGCAAGCACCAGTACCGGTGCCCCAAGAAAGAGGCTGGTCACGTAAGCCATTGAATTCGGATAGGTGGGATACAGCGAATAATGCGCCATATTCAGCGTCCCCAAAGGCTCCATGAAAAGGATTTTAGGAGTTGGAGATCTTTTTGCTGTTGGATATGGTGATTTAGGGTCATCTATTTATTATGCCCTCGGTATCACCACGCTCTTTGCTTTAGGAGCAGCTCCCATTTCACTTGGCTTAGCAGGGCTTGTTTTTGCCTGTACAGCTCTTTCTTATGCTGAGCTGAGTTCGATGCTAAAAAATGATAGCGGGGGATCTGCCACCTTTGCACGCCATGCTTTCAATGATCTGCTTTCATTTATTGCTGGCTGGGGCCTTTTGTTAGATTTTATTGTGACCATTGCAATTTCTGCCTACTCTATCGGTCCTTACCTCTCCTTTTTCTTTGGGGCTCTTAGAGAGCCCCAAAATAAAATCATCTTAACCACCATTTTAATCGCTGTTTTAT
>DTSE01000328.1 GCA_012965515.1 Candidatus Melainabacteria bacterium
TGCTCGCAAACGATGGAAGAGCGGTTCCAATCGACAGCACAAGCGCTGTTTGCCACAGAATAAATTTACGAGTGTTCATTGCCCCTTTCATAGTTCTACCCTTCCTGCTTTTTCCAGTTTCCTTGCCCACTTCGCGCATCGTTCGAATTTCAAAACAATCACGAACACACGAAAACGGTCAGCATTTAACCCTAATGAAAGGTTGCTGTTTTCCGCTTTGTGCCGGTATCGACGCGGAGGAACCTCTGTAGTTCCCGCTGGCGTAAATTTTGTTTGTTCGCCCCATAAAACGGACGAGGGCTGGAAACACCGTGCCCGTGGAATATAAAGGCAGTCCCCCGGTAGCTAGAAGGTCACTCGTGGCGCAACTAATTGGTTACAGACGCAAGGAAAAAACGTTCGCGCTTTCTGCCCTCCTATCGATTTCTGCGGCAATTTCGTTAACAGCAATCGCCCACGCCGTCGAATCCTGGCAGTCGCTCAAGCATGATGGTGAAGAGCTTGCAATGCAACGAAAGTTTCGCGAGTCTACTGAGGCTTTCGAACAGGCGCTGAAGTTAGTGCCCGATACTCGTGAAAATGAGCGCGTCGACATGCAATTGGCGGCGGCAATGAGCTACAACTCCATTCTTGAAGTGGACAAGGCGATTGCGCATTTAAAGGATGCAGCGGAACGCATAAGGAAATTGAAAGCTCAAAACAAGCTCGATCCGCAGGTGCTTGTTTCGCTCAAAACCCTGATCGACTCGAACGAGCCGGAGATTCAACGGTTGGGCACTTACGATCTGGCGCTCGTCATCGACAAATCCGCGTCAATGACGTACCGGCTGAACCAGCGCAATGCGCCCACACCTAAGCCTGCTGTCGTTGCGTACGAAGAAACGGTAGCGCCTGTTAAAGACCCTTCAGAGACAATCACTCGCTGGGAATGGTGCCGTAATCAGGCTGCCAATCTGGCTAATCAGATCAAGAAAGTCTTGCCGTCCGGGCTGAAAGTCAGCATGTTCTCGAATAAGTACAATTCCTATTCGAATGTCGACGGCGGTAAGGTAGAAACTTTGTTCAATGAAGTAGAACCTAGTGGTGGAACGCATGTAAGCAAGGTTTTGCAACACCACTTCGATGAATATTTTGCACGTCGTGATGCTAGTGGCGGAAACACCAAGCCGCTGTTGTTAGCAATGATCACTGATGGTGCTCCTGAAGACGCATACAATGCGAAAGAAGCCATTATCAACGCAACGAAGCAAATGAAGAAGTCGGATGAGATTTTGGTGGCAATCTTGCAGGTTGGAAACGACCGTCGCGCCCCGAAGATTCTAGCTACGCTTGATCACGACTTGGTTGAACAACACGCCAAGTACGACATCGTCGAAGTGAAGTCTTTCGAAGAACTCAAAAAACAAGGCTTGGCGAAAACTCTCGCAAACCTCGTAACCAGAGAGCATGTAGCTTCACTGCCGCAAAACAAAATCTAGTAATAGAATTGTGGGGGCGCGTTGCACGCGCCCTCTTTTTATGGGGCGATGCGTAGCGTCGCCCTTTCTGCTTTTAAAGCGTGGGGGCGCGTTGCACGCGCCTTTTTCGGCTTTTGACGTGGTGGCGCATCGCATGCGCCTTTTCGGCTTTTGGCGTGGTGGCGCATTGCATGCGCCTTTCTGTAGGGGCATGTGATGCATCGCCCGGTATTTACTTCAAGCTCTCAACGAAATCACTAATGGACTTCTGAAACAACTCGCCATCAAAAACGCCGAGGTCATCATGCCCGCATCCTGGCAGCAGAACGATCTTCTTTGGCTCAGAAGCCGCCGCGAAATTAGCTTGCGAACTCTCAAATGGAACTTGCTCGTCGAGCCTTCCATGAATGAAAAGCACCGGAACGTGAACAGACTTGAAGGTTGTAGGGTTGTCGATTTTTGTTTTTGCGAAACTAGAATCCGGAATAATCCACGACATTGGAAATATCTTCCGAATCGCGACCGTCAGCTGAGAAACTCCGCACAGAATTAGCACTCCGGCGCATGGACGTGCAGCTGCAGTTTGCGCAGCCACTGCGGAGCCGATTGACTCTCCGCATAGGATAATCTTTTCTGCTGGATATCCCAGATCTTTGCGCGCGTAATCGTACACGGTGAGCCCATCTTCCAGAATCGTATCGAGATTGTAGTCGCCTGTGCTTCGCGCATAACCGCGATAGTCATACAGCAAAGACGAGCAGTTTGCCTTCGTCGCGGCTTTGGCAATGTAAGTGCGCCCAATTAGGTTTCCGCCAGCGCCATGATTGACTATCATCAGCTTGTCAGCGCCGGGTTTCTTGAACAACCACGCATGCATTTTTGAACCATCTGCGCACGGGATGAATAAGGACACTTTTTTGATACCAGGTACAGGCTCGGCATCATACTTCTCTTTCGCTGATATGCGCGGATGAAGCACGGCTTTACTGAAGAAGGAGAAGTCCTGAAGTGCTTGAATTGCGCTGAAGTAAACGTAAACCACCAAGGTGACGAGCAGTCCCAGAGTAGTCATGCCTGCAACAAGTAGGATCTTCTTGGCTTTCAAAGTTGAACCCATAAAACCGTTCCAACATTCCATATTACTAGCGTCGGTAGAATCTGCGATACTCTTATTCGTTTACAGGCGGTAAGTTTGGGGACCCAATCGTGCGTTTAATAGCTAGCTTCGTGTTGCTGATGTTTTTCGTTTTCACTCTTGGAGCGTGTGCGACGCAGAACCCTGAGCAATTACCGGTCTTCTGGAAATGGTTCGAAGCAAACGAAGAACGTCTCTTTAAGACTCTTTCCAACAAGCCTACTGATGAGCAAGTAAACGAGTTGGGGGACCACTTGCGAGAGATCAATGAAGGTCTTGCCTTTGAAATAGGAAAGGCTCCTGGTGGCAAGGCAGAGCTGGATGTCAGTGCAGATGGCATAGAGGAACTATTTCCTGTTGTCGAAAAGATAGTTGCCTCAGCGCCGAAGATGAAACATTGGGCAGTTGCGGCATTCCGGCAGAGAACACCTCCAGAGACGCTCAAGGATTTGGCGATTCAGTTTCGTGCACCAGACGGCTCCAAAGGTAATTTGGCTGTTTCAGACATGAAAGCATCTGTAAGGCGCGAGGGTGAGAAGGGCGTAGTCACGATTTACATCAAGGATTACTCCAAATCTGAAGACCAAGAAAGAATGTCGTGGATCATGCTTCAGCAGGCAATTGGTGAATATGACATGGTCAAGCGACTAGACGCCATTCAGTTCGCTCCGCTCAGTGAAGCAACTGCGGAAAAGGCTGTTCCCTTTGCTGAACTCGGCAAGCGATTTGATAGCGAACTTGGGAAGGGAAAATAGGCGGAATGTAGCTCGCTTAGGTTGCTTTACTGTCTGCGAGGGCAAGAAGTCTTGATTCCTGCTCCGGTCTCAATCCTGCTTTTCGTTCGGCTGCTGGATCGCGGCTTGCATCCCATTTGAGAGTGTCTCTGATGGTAGTCGCAAGTGGTGAGTATTTGAGTCCGGCTCTATGTGCCTTCGAGCAGTCGATAGTTTGAAAGTAGCGGTGTTCTTCATCACTGGCTGGGATCCATAGTGGCATGTCCATCCACGGCGCGACTCCCGCTTCCAAAACTTTCTCGTCGCTCAACCAAACGAATTGCGCAAAGTTTCCGCCCACTGCATTGCATTCATTAAGAAGGGTCCGCATTGTAAGAGGTTCTTGTGGCCCTGTTGCGTTTAAAACTCCGGACACCTTGTTCTCAATTAGATGGATGGTCCACTTCGCCAGGTCGCGAACATCGATGAATTGAATTTTCTTTTCCGGATCTCCTGGCGCTGCAACTAGACCCCCTTTTGAAACACGCGTTGGCCAGTAGGTGAAACGGTCGGTCGGATCGTATGGACCGACAATCAGACCGGGTCTAATGATGAGCGCTTTTTCGCCGAAAACTTGTCGGACTACACGTTCGCATCCCACCTTCAAAGAGCCGTATTCAGCCTCGTCTCCGTCTTCGATGGATTTGACTTTCGCTGTCTCATCCATTCCCTTGGTTGGGAAGCCTTTATAGACCGAAATGCTGGAAATGAAAGTGTACTCGTCGACGGAGTTTTTCAATATGTCAGCGGACCTTGCAACGACTTGCGGATCGTAGCCGCAGGTGTCAATTACTGCATCCCATTTTCTGTTGGTCAAAACAGCTAGATCGCCCGAGCGGTCGCCAACAAGCTTTTCGATATCTGCTTGCTCATCCAGTGAAATCGTTCCACGGTTGAAAGTCGTCACTTCGTGCCCAGCTTCAAGAGCTGCGTTTACAATGTGCCGACCAAGAAATACAGTCCCGCCGAGTACTAGCAACTTCATAGACAATCCTGTCCTGGTTTTTCGTGGTTCGCAGTTTACTACGAAAAGGAAGCCACTCTAATCGGGTTTGCGGAGTTGGGCTAACCAAGCCACTTGGCATGAAAAGTGGCCACATGTTTCGCCTGAAATGCATTTGTTCTAACTCTTGAGAAGAGCTCTCTTCGTCACTTGTGGGCGACATTTCTTTGAGGCCGCTAATATAGGGTGCTTCTCTTGTCATCGCATTCTCAGCTCCTTGAGCTAAATGTGAGAGGTTGGAAAACTGAGAAAGTCGAATCTACGTGACGACTGGAATTCGTTACATATGAAATTTGGAGCTGTTTTTCGAGGTTGTCATTAGGTGTGTTGTCAATCACGTGTGATGCTTGTCGCCCAATGGATACAAATACCGAGTGATGGTTTCCAGTATGAAAGTTTCAGAAATATGTACGTTAAGCCCGGAATGGCTGAGCCTTTGAGGCTGGTAACGTTGGCGTAACCGTGCGAGTTTACGATGTAAACGGCGAAAAACGGTACTTGATCGCTGTTTGGCGTTTCACATAGGTTCGCCGACGTTATTCCAACGATTTTTTTTGCAGCGAGGCATCCCCTACACACTCCCGGCGTCCTTTGGTTATCACGGTTTCCCTCAATCAGGATTTTTCCTGTAGAGAACGCCAGACTTTTGTCGTGCCCAATACGCTGCTTCAATACAAGATCTAATTGGCTGCAATGTGTTTGCAGAACCGCGCTAGCACTAGCCTGCGCTAGGTGTCTGATGCGCGTGTCTTAACGAAAAAGTGATCAGAGATTAGATGTGATCTCGCGATCTGGAGAGCATTATGTTCAAAGGTTTTATTAGGCGGATGCGCATCCCGCCCACGAATAGCTTTCGTGCAGACGAAAGCTACTTCGAGAAATTGCTGCGCTATATTCCCGGCGACATCGTTGCCGGATGGGTGGCACTTAATGGCGTCATCGTCGGAGAAGCAGGCAACTCGCCGATTCTTCAATGGATTGTTTTCGGAGCATTGCTCATCCTCAGTCCGCTCTACATGTGTTACATGAAGACGGACCCGCCGGGCATCAGTCTGCATAAGGCGTTTCCCTGCCTCGTGGCCGCCCTTGCATTCGCTGTTTGGGTGTTCGCCCTCGGGGGACCATTTGCGGCACAGTGGCCGACCTTGTACAAGCCTGTATTTGGCTCTGTGCTCCTGATCCTTACGACGCTGATCATTCCTGTGTTGGAGAAGATTTTTTACGACACTACTCCGCCCGCACAGTAGTAGACCACTAGACCACTTGTGTGGCTGCAGAGAAAACTTTGCGAGCTGCGTCATCTTGTTATCTGCCTGCGAGCGCCGGCTAGTCGCCGGCATTGGGCGCATGCAATGCGCCCCCACGAGCGACAAAACAGAAGGACTAACACATGAGCGACAAACTCAAGATCATGCAAACCCACATCGGCGAAGGCGTCGGTCACGTCGACAAAATCGATCCTTACTGGGCATCCATCGGATACCCCGAGTTGAAAGCATTGCCGACTGACGAAGAAGTCCGCAGCGGATGCGATTGCGATCAGCCTGATCTTGACGAGTCTGCTTTTCGTGACTATGTCTCGAAAGCTGAGCTCGTTGCGTGTGCCGAAACAGCCTGACTCAACCTATTACGTTCTGCTTTGGAATAAACCTCACTACTAGCCGGCTATTGACGGCTAAGGAAACTTTTTATGAAACGTGCTCTTATTGCGCTCGCGTCCACAGCGGCGCTTCTTACCCTTTCCGGCTGCGCGAGCTTTCAGCCGTCGACGTCGGTTCACACTCTTGCGACGAACCAGCCCTCCTTCATTGATATGGATGCGTCGCGTCGCGGTGTCGTCATCATTCCCAGAGCTGACGGCAGGGGATATTACTCCTGTTCTGAACCTTCGCCTGACGTTGCAGTTGAGACTGTGACTCGCATTCTCGCTGAGATCAAGCTGTCGAACGGCACTAATATCGATGCGAAAACGGAGATGGAATTCAAGACGGCGATCGTCAACTTGAGCCAGAGAACGCAGACTCTCCTCTTCCTGCGCGAGAGTCTCTTCCGCATTTGCGAACAGTCTGCGAACCAGAATCTCACTTCAGAGCAGGTGACGAAGCTCTATGAGTTGTCCATCACGACCGCACTGAAGCTTGCTGAAGCTGATCTTGCGAAGAATCAGACGGAACTCGCGAAAGAGCTTTCCGATCCGAAGGTTCGCGATGTCTGGCAGCAGGTGTTCGGTTCACCGCCTGAGAGTGGTGCGGTTCGGAAGCGCTAAGCATCTGCTTCTCAATGTGGCAAGTTCATCATTTTTTGCAGCAGACATTTTTGCAGAGGATATTTCATTCTTCATTTACTGCGGCTGCAACTGATGCACGTCGAAGCAAATTGCTCACGTGCACAGAAACAAACAGACCAAAGGAAAAGACACATGTCTAAACAAGCAATTTACTCGTACGACGTTCTCGGACGTCTCTCTGAAGTCCAGTTTTCCACCGGCGGCAAGATTACCTACAATTACGACGAGATGGGCAACCGGACCAGCGTTGTCGAAGTCGCGGCGGCTGAATGCTGCTTCGAATGGAAGGGCGCTTGGAGCAGCACTACCAATTACGAGATCGGCGACGCTGTTTCGTTTGGTGGTTCTTCATACATCGCCACCGCGCAGAGCACTGACGAACAGCCGCCAAACGCTTCCTTCTGGGGCGTTCTTGCTCAGAAAGGTGACACTGGAGCGACTGGTGCAATAGGTCCAGAGGGACCGGAAGGACCGGAAGGTCCACAGGGACCTGCTGGTGCAACTGGCGCCACTGGTGCAGCGGGTGCGACAGGGCCGGAGGGTGCTCAGGGTAATCCCGGTCCGGAAGGTCTTGTATGGCGGGGCGCATGGAACAGTGCAACCTCCTACGTGGTTGACGATGCTGTTAGTCACAATGGAAGTTCCTATATTGCTGTTTCCCCTAATTCCAACAGCGCACCTCCCTCAGCAGACTGGAACACGCTCGCAGCAAAAGGAGATTCAGGTGGCTCAGGTTCCGGTGGACTCCTGTGGCGCGGGGTTTGGAGTAGCTCAACGTCGTACGCCGTTGGTGATGCAGTTTCACTGAGCGGGACCTCTTATATTGCCGTAGCCCCCAACACAAATAGCTCGCCTCCTTCGGCAGACTGGAACACTTTAGCTGCGAAAGGTGATACCGGTGCAGCTGGTGCCACTGGTGCAACAGGTCCAGAGGGACCGGAAGGGCCGGAAGGTCCGCAGGGACCGACTGGCGCCACTGGTGCAGCGGGTGCGACAGGGCCGGAAGGTCCGCAGGGACCGGCTGGTCCCACTGGTGCAGCTGGTGCCACTGGTGCAACAGGTCCAGAGGGACCGGAAGGGCCGGAAGGTCCGCAGGGACCGGCTGGTCCCACTGGTGCAACGGGTGCTACGGGCGCTCAAGGTGCTCAGGGTGATCCCGGTCCGGAAGGACTTGTATGGCGGGGCGCATGGAACAGTGCAACCTCCTATGCAGTTGACGATGCTGTTAGTCACAACGGAAGCTCCTATATCGCCATTTCCGCTAATTCTAACAGCGCTCCTCCGTCAGCAAATTGGAACGCGCTCGCCGCTAAAGGTGATACTGGGCCGCAGGGCCCTGCCGGCAGCGGAAGCGGAACTGTGAAGTTCAAGGACGCCACTACTTCGAGATCGAACACTACGACGCTTGCAGATGACCCAGATCTGGTCATCAACGTGGACGCAAACAAGACCTACTTCTTTACGGCGAAGTTGTACTACAACGGAAACGGAGGCTTTGGTTTCAAATCGACCTTCGTTGGCCCTAGCGGTTCGACATTGACCTGGCGAGCCGACCGCCCGGACAACGCGGGCGAAGCTTCCGGAACCCTTGCAGGAGGCGCTACGGCTGTTATGGACACCAACAATAGCCAGCGAGTCGTTCTCATTTCGGGAAAAATCGTTGTTTCTTCTACTTCCGGACAGCTCAAGATGCAGTGGGCGCAGAACACAAGCAATAACACAGCGCTCAACGTTTTGGCCTGCAGCAATGTGCAGCTGATTGAGATCTAACTATTGCGCTGGCGTTCCGATGTCATCGCTGAACGCACGACCTTCTTTTTTAGCGGTATTTGCGAATCAAGTTTCAAGGAATCACTACATGACAAAATCCGACAAGAACCTCTCTGCAGGGAAGGTTTACATTCCAACTTTGGGTCCAAACTTCTTCGGCAATATCCCCGAAGTAACCAAGCTCGAAGACATGCCAAAACAGGCTCTAGACTGGCCAAAACTTCGCAATAGGAAGCGCAGTCAGGCTAAAATCGTCAGGCTTAAGAAAGCAGCAATGGCATCAAATACGGTGCCTGGACCTGCATCGATTGCCGAACTGGCGCGCGCGCTCAAACACGATGTGGACCTCATTTATGAATGGGTGTATTCAAACGTCGAATTTGTGCCTCTTTTCGGCTCCCACAAGAGTACGCTTGGTACACTAATTGATCGCTGCGGAAATTCCTTTGAGCAGTCTGCTCTGATGATCAGTTTGCTTGAGGCATCTGGTTACACTGCAAATTTCGTTGCTGGCAGTATCCGTCTGACAAAGACAATGGTCGACGATATGCTGGGTACCCACGACGCACCCAACTATCTAGCTGCAGTGACGATTCTTAGTAATTCGAACGTCTACGTTGCGGGAACCGTCGATTCAAACAACGAGATTGTGCACGTTGACATTGCTCATGTGTGGGTGAAGGTTAACATTGGTGGCACAGATTATGTCTTTGACCCCTCAATCAAATCCTACGAGTATCAGACAGGAGGTTTGGACTTCGCGACGGCGACTGGCTACAACGAGACGGCTCTAATTTCAGCTGCAGAGTCAGGAGCTACTCTTACCAGCGAATCTATTCTCAACTTCAACAGCGCAAACGTGCGCAGCAAGTTCAAAGACTATGGCACGAACTTGCTCAACCACATTCGGAGCACCAATTTCAGTGCCTCGCTCGAAGATATCATCGGCGGTCGTAAAATTATTCCTCAAATCGGTTTGCCGTTCAGGAACCCTGTGCTTGGTTATGAAGTTCCTGAGGCTCCGACTGAGGATTGGGACTCTATTCCGAACGATTTCCGCGCACTATACACCTTCAAGTTTACACCCTTCGGATCAAGTACCTATGCGTTCTTTACAGATGAATTCTATGGTCGCCGCTTTACTCTAACCTTCAATGAAGAGAATGAACCGGCGATCAAGGTTGATGGC
>DTSE01000329.1 GCA_012965515.1 Candidatus Melainabacteria bacterium
CCCGCGCACCCGTTCGCACGCCGGCCGCGCGTTGAAGTTTCCGAACTCGCCGCAGCCGTAATGCATCCCACGAAAGTGCCTGCAGGCAGTATCGACCTGATCATCGCTGATGAAGGAGACGCCTGGCAGGAAGTGGGAAAGTCCCTGACGGCGCGCGGTGAAAAGTGCGTAGTAATTCGCCACGTCGCCAACTCCAAAGAAGCGCTGAAGATCAATAACGGTGCCTGCGAGCTGGATGCAACTTCCTTCGAGGCAGTGAAATCCGTACTCGACTCGGTGCGAAAGAGCCACGGAAAAGTCGCCCGCATCATCAATCTCCAGCCGCTCAACAAGGCTGATACCGCAATCACCGGCAACAAGCCGCCGGCGTCGATGATCACACTGCTCAATTTCGCAAAAGCTGCGTATGCAGATTTAAACGATCCGGCGCACAAAGGCATCGCGACATTCACGAGCGCAAGCAAGCTGGGTGGAACATTCGGCACCAACGCTGCCGGACTGAATATTGACACGACTCTCTCGTCGGAACGTGTCTGGGGTGCAGGCAATTCAGGATTCATGAAGTGCCTGGCCAAAGAATGGCCGACTGTCCGTGTCAAAGCGGTCGACTTCGAAGAATCAATGAGCGGTGCGCAAATTGCCGCCATCGTAATGAGCGAAATGGATGCGCAAGAAGAGTTCGAAGCCAATGAAGGCAGCCAATCCAACACAGCGGTTGCAGCCAACAAGCGCGTAGAAATCGGATACGTCAACAGCGGCGCAACCAGAGTCGGACTGGATGTGAAACTCGCCGATATCGAATCGACAAGCGAATCGCGAAGCCAACAAATTGCAATTGATTCGTCTTCCGTTGTCGTCATCACTGGTGGTGCACGCGGAATAACCGCCGAGATAGCGATTGATCTCGCGCACCGTTTCCAACCGCAATTAGTCCTCCTGGGACGCACGGCAGAACCGGCTGAAGAACCGGATTACACTGCCGGTCTTACTTCGATGCGCGACATCAAAGCTGCCATCATGGAGCATTTGAAGCAGAGCGGGCAACAAGTGAGTATTGCAGTTGTCGAATCGCATTATCAAAAACTGCTCCGCGATCGCGAAATCAGGGACAACCTGGAAGCAATGCGCGCGGCAGGTTCCAAAGTTGAATACCTACCTGTAGACGTGCGTGATGACGCCGCGCTCGAAGAAGCGATTGAACTTATAAACGCTGAATTCGGCAAAATTGACGGCATCATCCACGGTGCCGGTGTAATTGAAGACGCGTTTGTAAAAGAGAAACAACAAGCATCTTTTGAACGGGTTTTCACAACCAAAATAAACAGCGCTCGTACATTGAGCAAACTGGCTGCCGGTCCTGACTTGAAGTTCTTCTTCCTTTTCTCGTCGGTAGTCGGACGCACAGGCAATGCCGGTCAATGCGACTACGTGAGCGCCAACGAAACTTTGAACAAACTCGCTGTTTCGCTCAATAGAAAATCCAATGCCCGCGTCGCCTCACTCATGTGGGGACCATGGAATGCAGGCATGGCGCAGCCGGAATTGGAATCGCTCTTCGCCAAGTACGGCTGGGCGATGATCGCACCGGAAGCCGGACGCAAGGCATTCGTCGACGACCTCCTCTATGGACGCAAGGACGAAGCAGAGCTGGTGATTGTCGCTCAACTGCCTGTTTCAAAAGGCATTCCGACAGATAAGACAGTCCGCCTGCAGGACGCCTACACGCGCCAGCTCGATGATGCATCATACGAATTCGAGTCCGTTCTCAGCCCTGAAGTAGACCTCTACCTGCAAGACCATACGTTCGACAGCGTACCGGTCATGCCGATGGCCATGGCTCTGGAAAGGATGGCTGAAGCCGCTCAATCGATTTGCCCGGATGCCAAAATGACCGGCGTCAATCGCCTGGAAATTCCGGCCGGCATCGTCTTCGACAGCGCATCGAAAACACTGACAGTGAGCGCCCGTAAAGTCGAGACTGCCGGTCAGACTGCGACTATTGAAACTGTCGTGCTCACCGGCAACAAACGCCAGCACTTCAAGACCTCTTTCGAACTGGGCATCTTGCCGGCCAATGGCAATGGCGTAGCGCACAGATTGAGCGGGCTGATCAACATCCCGTCTTTCGTACCTACCACCTCCACAATTGCCGGCATCGGACAGGACATCAAATCGATTTCGCCATTACCGACTCGCCAGATCGTATACAAGGACTTCATGTTCCACGGCCCGCGATTTCAGGGCATCACCAACATCACCGCTCTCGGTGAAGAAGGCATTGTCGGCGAGCTGAAGGCCTCGCGCCCGCAAGAGTGCTTGAGCAGAAGCACCGGCAACAACGAGTGGACCATCGACCCAATCCTCTTGGACAGCGCCATGCAATTGGCAGGCGTTTGGGCCCGTCAATTCCTTGATATAACCGTACTGCCGACCGGCTTCAAGAAGCTGCACCTCGGCGATCGCGACCTGCTATTGCAAGACAGCTACTTCGCACGAGTCTTCATCACTCCGGGCACCACCGCTCGCGAGCTGACTTGCGACGTTGCAGTCTATACTAAAGCTGGTGCCCTCGCCTTTGTAATCGAAGGACTGGGCGGCATAGGAAGCAAATCACTCAACAGATTATCCAATCAGGCTA
>DTSE01000330.1 GCA_012965515.1 Candidatus Melainabacteria bacterium
ATCCGATTAACCCGCGCCAGTGGAGCCTCACGGCTCTACATGCTATTCTATGCAGGTTGTTTATCAGAACAACCTCGGGTCTTGTTAATTCCAGGCCCAGACCGGCTAATCGCAACACACATGAACACAATCTCATCCAACGACATGCTCAAACCGCTTACAAAAGACGCCATTGGCAAAGACTACGTGTCGGATCTGTCCGTACAGGACTACGCAAAGAAAACACCGATTGAAGGTGTGCAGCTAATCAATTTGAATATGTTCGTCGACGACGGCGGTCAGCTGGCTGAAATAGTCCGTCTGGATGACAGCGGCAACCTGCAAATCTTGCCGAATTTCAAAGTCAAGCAAAGCACGTTCTCTCAAATGCTCCCGGGAACGATCAAAGCTTTCCATTTACATTACAACCAGGAAGATGTCTGGTTCGTCATCCCAACAGACCGTGTTCTTGTAGGTTTGTTCGATGCCCGCAAAGATTCACCGACCTACAACAAAACAATGCGCTTCGTTCTGGGTGCAGGACGCGCTCAAGCGCTCTATATTCCTCGCGGCGTTGCCCACGGCTTGGCTAACGTCTGGCAAAAGCCTGCCAGCATGATTTACTTCGTCAACCAGTGCTTCAATCCCGATGAGCCCGACGAACACAGACTGCCATGGAATGCGCTCGGCGACGATTTCTGGGAAATCAAGAAAGGCTAGATTCTTTCGCTACCCGTAACTCGAATCAGGCGGTATCTTTATCATCATGACTGACAATCATGATGACGAGCTTGTAACCGATCTTACAGATTCGATTGAGCCGCAGGTCAATTCCGATCAAGGCATCACGTCTGAGTGGCATGGCTCAGTCCAAGATCTTGCCGAGGACGATGTATTAGATTTCCTGCCGGCCAAGTCAGGCAAAGCCTTTGTCGGTGAATTGCTGTACGGTCGCTACCGCATTGTGTCCCTTATCGCCAAAGGCGGAATGGGCGAAGTATACAAAGGCAAAAACGAGAAGACAGACCAACCAGTCGCGATCAAGGTTCTCTCAAAAGGACTCGCTGAAAAGCAAGAAAGCGTTTACAGATTCATGCGCGAAATTGGCTCTGTTGCCGCGCTGAAGCATCCCAATCTCATTGCTGTTTCAGACATTGGACTAACCGATAACGGATGCCCATACTACGTTATGGAATTCGTTGAAGGGCGGAGTCTAGCGGACATTATTGAGACAGAACACAGAATATCTGTGGAGCGAACAAAGGCAATACTGATTCAATTATCGAGCGCACTATCAGTTGCACACCAACTGGGGATCATCCACAGAGATATTAAGCCAAGCAACATCATCGTAAGGAAAACCGAAGACGCAGACGAGCAGATCAAATTGGTCGACTTTGGAATTGCTCAACGCATAGCAACAAAAGAAGAGATACAAAGGCTGACCGCCAAAGGCATGGTCTTCGGAAGCCCGCTCTACATGAGCCCTGAGCAATGCGAAGGCAAGCCGACCGATGCACGCTCTGATATCTACTCTACTTGTTGCACGATCTACGAATGTCTGAGCGGAAGACCACCATTTCGCGGTGAAACGCCCGTTCTGACAATGAGCATGCATCGCTCGGCAGCACCAGAACCGCTCAACCTAGCCGGCGAAGAAGGCCGTCTTCTGGAATCGATCATCATGCGCGGATTGGCAAAAAATCCCCAAGATCGATTCGAAAACGCCACCGAAATGCGAGATGCCCTGAGAATTAGAACTGCGCCCCGCGAAGAGCCAGTGTCACCGCCTGCAGTCACCGCAAAGGAAGAATCAAATCCAGTCATTCTTCCTTTGCAGCCAGATTCTCAGGAAAAGACAGTCGCCACCACCGAAGAGGCAGCGGCGAAGCTGCCCGCATGGTTCGTACAATCAATAATTGCTATCGTCGTAACTGCAATCTCTATCGTCTTTTTTTTGCAATTACTTCGAAACGTGTTTACTCCGCAATAGGAGCACTCAACAAGTGCAGCACCAGACTCCATTCTGGCTAACTCCAGCAGGATTTCTCGCAATAGCAGTTTTCACTTGCGCCGTTTTTCTTTTGATTGCCAGTTACTCAAACATGTTCGGAACTAATTAAGAACGGCGACTTTAGCGCGTCCGTTCTTAAATGGCTCGGCATAAGCGAACGAAGGTTTGATGACAAAATTTCCTGTGCGCGCGGAAACGTAGCCCCAGTGCCCCTTATCGAAAACGGGCACCAAAGCGTCTTCGTACTCCTCGTTAGCACTCTGAGTATTTCCGCGTGGGCAACTGAAAATCGCTTTGCTTTTCGGAGGAAAAACGAAAGTAGTCTTTCCTTCATGTGTTATCAAAACGCACCGCCCGTCTGCGCGACGCACAGGAGCAGCACCATCGGAAAATGGTCCTGCCTGTGTGTACACGGGCTTCAAAACAACTTTGCCTTGTTTGTTCAAAAAGCCCCACTTTCCATTTTTAGCGAATGCTACTAAGCCTTCGCGACAATCGGTCAAAGCGTCATATTCCGGCTTTATGATCCACTTGCCTGTTTTGTCCAACAAGCCGTACTTTTCCTTCAACTTAGCAGTGAAAGTACCTTCACTCTGGTGATAGATGTAATCAGTCGCTCCATCCG
>DTSE01000331.1:0-5630 GCA_012965515.1 Candidatus Melainabacteria bacterium
CCCACTGCGGCAGCTACCCAGCCGAGCACCGCCGCTGGTGACCAGCCGATTGTGAGAAAGAAAATCATCGCCAAACCGGGCATTGAGATAAACGTTTCCACAGCAACTGAAGACTTGGTGCCCACCGACGATCCGGCACTGGCTAAAAAACAAGTAGAAGCGTACCCGGACAGCGCCGAAGCAAGTTTCATCTATGCAGTCGCGCTGACGCGCACGAGCAGAGTCGAGGAAGCCTTAAAGGAAATACGAAGAGCTCGCAGGCTAGCTGAAAAGGACGGCGGACCAGCGTATTTCGACAAAATGATCTTGCAATACGAAGATATGGTGAAGAACTATCCGGACGAAAATCGCGTCCGCTATGGGCTCGCCTGGGCGTATTACATGAAAGCCTATCTGATCGCCAGACAATCGAAGAAAGAGCAAGAATATCTGGAGAAGTTAAAACAGGCGGCGGCTGCACAAGCAGCGAAGAATTCAGGCAAGAAGGTTGAAACTGCTTCCGATACTACCGGCTCTGACGGTACAGCCGTAAAGTCGAATGCGCCGAATTGGTTAAACGCTTGGGCCGCACCCTATATGCCCAAGGATAAAGACGGCAATGCCTTTAAAATTCCTGAGCTAAAGACCGGAGCGGATGCACCTCACATCAAAGGCGCACTGGAACAAGCCGCACCTTCTGTAGTGGCGCAGGTAAAGTCTTATTATCAATCTGCGCTCAGCAATCTCGATGAGCTGATCAGAAGAAAGCCTGACGATGTCTGGGCTATCGCCTACCGAGCCCATCTAAATCTGGAATATACCGGCGATCTCGATTCATCGATGGCTGTTTGGAAAGACTGCGCACAACGCTTTCCGAACAACCCGGCAGCTTTCTTCTTTCTTGGCGAGGGTTATCTCAAACAAGGCAATTTGAAAGAATGCTTGAGTAATATTTCACGGGCAATCGCCTTGCGCGGCGCTTCGCAATAGGCGGTAGATAGAGGAAACATGTCCACTTTCTTCGGAAAAATCTTCAGCAAGAATACGCTCAAATTCGTTGCGGCGCTCTCGATTCCTGCCGGGCTCACCTACTTCTGGTATTACTCGAACGAGCAAGCGCGCATCGAAATGGAGTCATACAAGAAAGAGCAAAAAGAAAATCCGCTGCAAGATCGAGTTTCCATCGACAATTACGAGCTAAAGGAAGTAGACGATCAAAACAATTTGCGCTGGCAACTAACGGCAAAATCAGGCACCATGCTGACAGCGACAAAGGACGTCAATTTGACCGAAGTCGTGGTCGTGTACTACAAAGATAAGCAAGTTAAAATGCGTTTAACGGCGCCCTCCGGTGTTGCAAACGAAGGGTCACGAAAAGTAATGCTGGATTCGAATAAGACCACGCGCGTAGTCGCCGAGGGAGAGCCCGGAAAAGGTCGCATGGAGTCTTCGAAGTTGGAGTTAACTAAAAAAAATCAGTTTACAGCTACAGGTGGTGTTAACATCGACATGCCCGGGGTAGCCAAGGTGACCGGAAACCAGGCGGTTGGCGAATTCGCAAAGGGCGGAATACGCAACGTAAGAGTAATCGGCAACACCCACTCAATAGTGAACATTTAGGAAAAAGGCACCAGAAGAGACCCTAGAATCGGAAACTCGTTGTGAGAAAGCAAAGCGACAAACTCAAAATTTCCTCGACCGTATTCACGGCCGCCATGGTTCTTTTGGCACCACTGCAAGCCAGCGCGCAATTCAGCATGGACGACAGCGGCGGCGGCACCATCGATATTCAAGCCAACGAACAAGAGTTTGCAGACGATCACGTAATTGCCCGCGGCAACGTGCACGTCACCTACAAAGACAGCATCATCGACGCACCAGTAGCGACACTGTACAAAGACGCCAACGGCAAGCCGCAGCGCGCGATTTTCACTGGTCACCCGCGTTTGCGTCAGGGACAAAATTTGATCCATGCCGACAAACTAACTTTCGAAATGGCTTCATCGATCATCATTGCAGAAGGCAATGCGCACTCCGAAGTAATTCCTCAAGACGGCTCGAACGCTACCAAAGCTTCCAAAAAAGCAGACGCAAAAGTAGCGAAGAAACCGGCAAAAGAAGCAGTTGCTGAAGCAAATCCGGAGCAGAAGCCTGAAGGCGATGCCGCCGAAGATCCGGCAGTTGCCACTGAAGACACACCTAAGCCGGCGCCTGTTAAGAAAGAACAGCCGGCAAAGCAAGAAAAAATCATTACAGATGCAGATCACCAGCAATACAACCGCACTACCGGTCAATTCGACGCGCGCGGCAATGTGCGGGTCAAGACCGGCGATGTCTTTGTCAAATCCGACACTCTGAAACTTGTATACGATGCAGAACAAAAGCCGGAGACGGCGCTATTCACGGGGCACGTGAAAGCGACGCAGGGCAAGAACTGTACGGAAGCGGACTTAATGACCTACTTCCTAACGACGAAGCGATTACAAGCGACAGGACATGTGAAATCAACGGTGGTTCAGACTCAGCAAGCTGAAGCTCCTAAAAAGGGGGGCCCATTCAGCACCTTTAAAACCGGAGTCCAGAAGCCTTTAGTTGCCGCAGCACCTGTCAAAAAAACCGTCAAAGCGCCAACCAATGTTCTTGTAGAACAGAAGCCTTCGGAAGACTTGGCTAATGGAAGTGCTGCTGAAAGCCCGGATGCAAACGATCAAGTTGCACAAGAAAATGAGGAGGCAAAGCTGCCCATCTTCATATTCTCCGATTCGCAAGACTACAGCGAGAACACTGGTCGCTGTACTGCCGACGGTAACGTCAAGCTTTTCTACGGAGAGACGATTGGTGTCGCGCCAAAAATGGTGATGGTGAAAAACGTCCAGACTGGTGAAACGGAGAAAGTGCTTCTTTACGGGCGCTGCCAGATCACTCAACCAGGCAAACGCTGGATCGCCGATCGCATCACTTATACAGTCGCCGACAACAAAGTAATTGCCGAAGGCAACACAAAAGCATTCATCTTGCAGCAAAAAGCCCCGGGCGTTGGACCGAGCTCTCCTTATCAGAGCGCACCAAAGAGTGGACCAATGCTAGCAATACCTAAGAATTCGATTGCCAACACACAACCGAAACCATCGCACAGCACATCACAGCTGAGCGCCTCAAAGGTGGAAACCCCAAAATGACAGCAACAGCACTTAATCGCACCACCAATGTAGCGACCAAAACGCTAACAGTGGAAAACCTCCAGAAAAGCTACTCAGGCAGAAAGGTAGTTGATGGTGTCAGTTTCCACGTCAGCCGTGGCGAAGTAGTCGGTCTGCTCGGCAGAAACGGAGCCGGTAAGACAACCTCCTTCGATATGGTGCTAGGACTGGTCAAGCCCGAGCGCGGCAGAATTTTGCTCGGCGACAGAGAGATGACCAGAAAGTCTATCCATGAGCGCGCGCGTATGGGTGTGGGTTACCTGCCTCAGGAAAACTCCATCTTCCGCAAACTCACTTGCAAGGAAAACATTCGCCTGGTTCTCGAGCTGCGCAAAATAGGCAGACGTGAGCAAAATGAGCGCATCGACTGGCTTCTGGAACAGTTCGGGCTGACTCACCTGAGCAATATGACTGCAGTTTCTCTATCCGGTGGTGAACGCCGTCGACTGGAAATCGCCCGCTGCCTGGCAATCGAACCAGAATTCATCCTCTTGGACGAACCGTTCACCGGGGTTGACCCTATTTCAATCGTAGATATCCAGGGCTTGATCCGCCGCCTGCGCGATGAGTGGAACATGGGCGTTCTCATTACCGACCACAACCCGCGCGCCACACTCAAGATTACTGACCGAGCCTATTTGATTGACTACGGCAAAATTCTGGTTGCCGGCACATCCCGTGAAGTCGCAGACAGCCCTGTCGCGCGCAAACAATATTTAGGAGAGGACTTCGTTCTATGATCGGCGGCTTGAAACTTATTGACCGATATATTGCCAATGAGTTCTGGCAGCCGCTTTTGTTCGGTATCGGTATCGTCACAGGCGTTTGGTTCGGCGCTGACCAATTGAAGACTATCTTCAATTTGATTATGCGCGCCGGTGTACCCATCAATATGGCGCTCACAATTCTCGGCTTGCACTTGCCGGAAATCATCGTCATGACGATTCCCATCGGTGTACTGCTCGGTACATTGCTCGTATTCAACAGACTTTCCAGCGATTCGGAAATCATCGCCATGCGCACGAGCGGTGTTTCTTTCTACCGAATCATGGTCGCACCGCTTTTGTTTGGCTTGATGACCAGTGTGGCCAGTTTTGCCGTCAACGAGTGCGTCGTTCCTGTTGCGAACAGAACTTCGAAAAAATTGGAATTCCTCGCCCTATACAAATCAGAACTTCCGTCAGGCCAAGCCAATTTCACTTATATGGAACGCGGCAAAGACTTGAACTTGAATCGGGTTTTCTACATTGGCTTCTGTAATGGCAAGAACCTGAACAACGTAATCATCCTCGATTTCACGCGCGACAAACTGGTTCAGATCATCAGCGCGGCCAGCGGTGTTTGGAACCATGGAGAGTGGATTCTCAGCGAGGGAAGGACATATGTTCTTGCCGGAAACAGCGACATCACACGAATTTTGCAATTCAAAAAACTGACCCTGCCTGGTATTCAAAACGTGCAGAAGGTGATGGACACGGGAAAAATCAATCCGAAAGAAATGAACATGTGGGAGCTGGGCAATTACATCAAATTGCTCTCTGAATCAAATGCGGTGTCAAACGACCTTTTGGTTCGCTACTACCAGAAATTCTCTCAACCGCTGGCGTGCTTAATCGTTGCCCTTGCCGGAGCCCCACTGGGACTTTTGGCTAGACGGTCACGAAGCAACCTCGGCTTGATCTATTCAGCGGTCGTAGTCTTCATCTACTACGTTCTTCAATCTACTTCAGGAGCTCTGGGTGAAGCAGGAAGAATTCCCCCCATGTTGGCGGCCTGGTTGCCCAACCTTTTCGTGGGAATGCTCGGACTAGTCATTCTGTGGTTTAAGAGTCGTTAATAAAACGAGCCCAAAACCCCTTTACAACAAACGCATTCACCCTCTTGGCAATTGTGTCGTTTGCGGTGTAATTCGTGAATTCCGTATTGACTCGGTGATCGAACAAGATTACTCTTGGCATACGAGCGCATATATAACCATCTTTCCAAAAACTGGGTCCTGCAAGAGAAGGTCCCGACTAGTTCAAGTCCTCAAAAAAAGCATCTGGCGTGGTGCAACTGAATTTGGAATCACTCAGGACAAAACAAAATTACGACCACTTCAACCAGCCTAGAGAGAGGCGCGGTAAGGGTCGTCTTGTTTTTGTATTCTTTGCTGCCGTAGGACTTGTTACTCTGCCAGTATTGCCGCTCACATTTCTAGGCGACGGTGGTTTGCCCAAAATCGACGAGTGGCAACAGAAAATTTTCGGAATTATCAATAAAGCACCTTCCACCGCGCGTGGCGGGGTCATCACCGCATCGCAAAACGTGGGCGAGAAAAGAGACCAGGTTAAATTGCTGGATGGTGCAGCCCGTGAGCTTTTGAAGGCTCTAGAGAGCGACCAGGACAATCCTGCATTACATAACCAGCTCGGACTTATTTATGCTGAGTCAGGGGACTTCGAAACAGCT
>DTSE01000331.1:5640-27642 GCA_012965515.1 Candidatus Melainabacteria bacterium
TTAGCCAAAGATTTAGGAAATTACGGAAAAACAGCAAAAATTAATGAATTAGGTGAAAAAATAGCGGAAAAATCGGTGGAGGCTCAGAAACTGCGCCAAACCGGCGACGTTAAAGGCGCAACCGCAGCAGTTTTAGCGTGCTCAAAGGTAAATGTCGAATTATCCGCCGCCCACGGTAATCTGGCGCGCATGTTCGAGAGTCTTGGTCAGCATGACAAAGTGGTGGCACAACTGGAAGAGCTCAAGCATGACATATCAGTCGGTGCCGATTTGAATAAGCCGACGGCATCGGCAAGAATGGCTGCGCCGGGTGCGGCGCTCGGACAAAGCGGAACCCGCATGTCCCCTGAAACGTTGCTTTCTCTTGCCCGCGCTCAAGCCTTGATGCAGTCCAGAAGAGTGCCGGAAGCAGTTAATGAATACAATGCGATCGTTCAAAAGGAGCCCGGTATCGCTATCGCGCACCAGCAGTTGGGACTGGTCGCAGCTCACTCCGGCGATCTGACACTGGCGGAAAAAGAATTGAAAGAGGCGATCCGTCTTGATGAAAAAGATGTGGTGTCTCATACGAGCCTGGCCATGACCTATTCATCTTTGGGCGACACAGGCAAAGCCAAACAGGAATTCGAGAAAGCATTGCTGCTCGAGCCTAGAAATCTCGAAGCTGCCGGTCACCTCTCTTCAATGCTCAGCACTCATGGAGACCACGACGCAGCGCTGGCAGTTCTCGAACGTGCTGTAAAACATCATCCTAATAATGCGATTCTGCGCAATAACTTAGGCACCATGCACTCGCAAAAAGGTGAGTACCACGCGGCGATTTTGAATTTCCAAAAGGCTCTCAGCGTAGCGCCAGACATGCCCAGTGCGCACTATGGTCTTGGGCTCGCGTATTACAACTTGAGAGACTACATGCACTCGATTGGTGAGTTCAAACGCGCTCTGCAACTCGATCCTAGCTTGATAGATGCGCACAACAAAATCGAATCAGCATACAGACACATCGGTCTGGCCAGCTCCGGACGGTCGGGATAGTCACTGGTGAACGACGGCAGACCGAATCAGGCCGAACCTGTTGAACCTATTGAATCTGTTCCAAACGCTGTGCCTGTTGTACTTATAGGACTTCCTGGCGCAGGAAAAACAAGCGTTGGAGAAATTCTGGCGCGCCTATTGAACCTGTCCTTTTTCGATTCAGACAGACTCATAGAGGCTAAGGAAAAGCGCTCAGTGAGCAGCATTTTTGCTGAAGACGGAGAGCCGAAATTTCGTCAAATGGAAAGTGCCTTATTGGATGATTTCAAATCCGGATCATTCGTGCTCAGTTGCGGCGGCGGCTTGCCAATGACACCAGGAAATATGGACGCATTATTGAACCTTGGAAAGGTCGTCTACCTGAAAACCGCAATCGACGAACTGGTAAAGAGGTTGGCATCAACTCATGACAGGCCGCTTTTGAAGGCAAGTTCGATTTCAGGGTCTGAATCTGATGAACATGTATTAAGAAAACGGCTTTGCACTCTGGAGTCCGAACGTTCCAAAGTCTATGAGCGAGCGCAGCTTACGGTCCAGACAGACGGGCTTTCCACCGATCAGGTGGCGAAGGAAATTTTGGAGAGAATGAAAAACTGAGTAAAGCCAAGAAAGAGATGACTTTATTGAACGATACGTGCCACAGGTTGGGCATTAAGATCTAATATTATGGGTGTTATTCCTGCGCGCCCCAGTTTTTGTCAAGTGCAGGATGTCGACTTTTAAAAGGAGCAAATAGTTTTGCCCGCAGTATCCCAGGACGAATTGATGTATCTGCAGTCTCAGCTGGAAGGGCTGGAGTCGATTTTTATCGAACTGATGCCATACGGCGTCGAGTTAAAACGTCAGCAAGTCCAGGATTTCTATGACAAACGCTACGACAACGCTACCAAGCCGGTTGCGCAGGTTGCCGAAAACGAATTGAGACGTCAGTTCAATACCAAAGCCAACCAAGTTCGCAACCTCGTTGACAGCGCTGAATCACTCGGAGATGTTTCCAACAAGGTCAATCTCATTCGCGCGGCGGCATCTCTTCCCGGCGATCGCAGCAAAGGCTTGAAGCCATCGATTTTGACTTATTGCAAATCGATCGTATTTGAAAATAAAGTCGAGCCGCAGCTCCTCTCTGAAATTTTGCAGTCGCAGGATGTCGGACCGGTTGAGGCGCGCATGCTTCTTGCCGCTACGATGTTCACTGTTCCAAAATCCGTAGAACACGGCAGCGAGCAGCTTTTGGCGCGCGATTTGCTGGCGCAGATAATCGGACTGATTCGCTCAGAGCAAATTTTGCAGCGCAACGATCCGTTCTTGAACGCTTCTTTGTGCTCGCTCGACGGCATGGATGAAGACCAAGACTAAGGTTTAAATTGAAAGTTCTCGTACTGCACGGGCCCAACCTCAATCTTTTCGGCACACGCGAAAAGTCCATCTACGGCTCAGCTACGCTTGCCGATATAAATAGCGAATTGGAGAAAATTGCTCAGGAACTTTCTGTCGAAATAACCTGCCTGCAGTCGAACAGCGAATCTGTTTTGATTGACGAAATTCACAGGGCCGGCGCAGAAAAGGTCGATGGTTTGTTGATTAATCCAGCTGCTTACGGACACACTTCAATTGCTCTAAGAGACGCTATTCTCGGGGTTTCTCTTCCTTGTGTCGAAGTACATGCATCGAACATTTACGCAAGAGAGGAATTCAGACACAAGACTTATTTGTCTGATATTGCTATTGGTGTCATCACCGGATTTGGTGCCAACTCATATTTCTTAGGTCTGAGAGCACTGGTTAAGAGCCTCACTGACAGAAAAAAGACATCCGCTTGACAGTCTAATTTACTTCATGTCATTCGTATATCTTGATGAAATACATCGTATTTCAGCATTCAGCCTGGGCTTTGACGGGCGGCGTGTTTCAGACCGATTCTTTCAAAGCTTATCAAGCTTCCATCGGCAGCGGGTTTGCTTTCGCCATTGGAGATATAATAAGAACCCAGTGCCAGCTCCGCGGGCTCAGTGGACCTGAATTAACCGGATCTAAATCGTTGTGACGGATCATCGTAAACCAGTACCTGAGATAGTTTTGCTGACTTCTTGCTTGTCTGGTCTGCTGCTTTGGACGGCAAATCCTGCGCAGGCAGCGCACTTTGCGAGTTTGCACGCGCCAGCTGTAGCGGCTGAGGGAGAAGCTGATGCAGATGCTCCAGCCGAAAAGCCCAAGAAAAAACAGTACGCCGAAGAAGCTGTAAAACACTACAACCGCGGCGTCGAGTTTCACCAAAATGGTTCGCTGAATCAGGCAATTCAGGAATACAAAGCCGCCATTGTGGCAGACGGGCGCCTAGCTGAAGCCTACAGCAATTTAGGTGCCGTCTATTTAGCGCAAAAGAGCTATGACAAAGCGGCTGAGGCATTTAACAAAGCACTCGCACTCAAACCTGACAAACCGACAACATTAAACGGTCTCGGTAATGCACTGTATGCCCGTGGCAAGGCTGCTGAAGCCAAGGACAAATGGGCAAAGGCAGTAGAAATCGACCCAACTTTTGCATCCGCTTACTACAACATGGGCAATGCGCTCGAAAGTGAAAAGGATGAAAAGGCAGCTCTCGCCGAATACATGAAGGCTATTGAAGCCAATCCCAAGGTTTCGATGCCTGATGCTTATTACCGAATCGGCGGTATTTTGCACAAAACCAAACATCTTGCTCAATCACATGTTTTTCTCAAAAAATCTCTGGAACTTGCCCCCAACTCTGATTTCGTCAGAGATGCGCAAAAAATGCTGAAAGAGCAAGAAACCGAGTTCACGCGTGAAGCTGCTACAAAAGAAGTGGAGATGACAGTTCTTCCTCCCACAAAGGAAAGCGGCACGACTACCAAGAAAACAGGCGACAGCGCTGTAGCGGCAGTCGAGAAAAAATCTACCGCCGACAAATCTGCTGCAGACAAAGGCGCCACCGATTCCGGTGCGCAAAGACCAAGATTCCCGATGTTCAGGCGCAAAGCAAAAGAAGAGAAAAAGGTGGAAATGTTCGTGCAACCACCGGGATCGGCTGACGATCTAAAACCAAGTCCCTCGGAAGGCGGTTCTACGGACAACAACTCGCAGACAAGCAACGACGCTTGGAAATAGCAATAGAAGCCTCTCGGTAAACTAAAAAATGGGCGTGCAAACTTGGAAATTGGAGGCAGTCGCCAACCTGATCGAGGGGCGAGTAGTCGACGATTCCGATCGCGTCGAGGTATGCATAAAGGGCACCCTGCTTGGTTTTCCAGTCACTCTGGAAGCATTTAGAGCCGGCTTTCCATTTGGTGTCACGTTCTTTTTGGAAATCGGAGATTTGAGCGACGGTCCCAAACCAGTGGATCCGGATGCGCTCAATATGACCTTTTATCCGCGCATGACACGTGGTCTCTACTCAATATTCGCGCGCTTGCTTTTGCTCGAATCGAAAGGACAACCTATCGATGAGCCGCGCATCAAGTCCAATTTCCTCGTTGCTTACAACAGCCGAGAAAAAGCAGAAAGGTTCGTACACTTCCCAGGCGTGCTCGAAAAGATTCTCAAGCTCGAGCATTACGCTAAATTCAGTGAACTCGTGATTCGAACGGATGCGGGCATTTCGCTTTCAGTGCCTCAGAATTTCAATAGTTTGGATATGGATGTAGTGAAGGAGTCTTTCACCACGATTGGCGAACTCGGACAGATTATGTTCGACAATTTCCAATAACTTATCTTCCAAAACCCTAAGATATCGTTACCTGACGGTCTTTTCCCGTTGTCATGTGATAAATTGACGGTGGCGGTAAGTTTTTAGCAATTGCCGCCCCCACCGAAAACAAGTGTCCCTGCATTCCAGCAAACAGAAATCTTGAGGAATCTGACTATGACAGAACAAACAGCGACGGCTCCTGCCATTGTGACCATCACCGAGGCGGCTGCTCAGGAAGTAAAAGCGCTCCTGGAAAAAGAGCCTGGCAATTCTGGTCTCAGACTCGAGATCCGAGGCGGCGGTTGCTCCGGAATGTCCTATGGCATGAGTTTCGACAATCCGGCAGAGAAAGACAACGTCATTGAAATGCACGGCGTGAAGGTCTTTGTAGACCCGAAAAGCTCGATTTATCTGAAAGGCACGGTCCTCGACTATCAAAGCGGGCTGGAAGGACGCGGTTTTGTAATCAAGAATCCACAAGCCAAAGGAAGCTGCGGCTGCGGTTCGTCCTTCAGCGTATAGTCCAATCTGAAGCCATTTAATCCGGTCTGCTGTATGAACAGAAGACCGGATTTTTGTTGTGCTATTTTGCTATGCCGGGCTGATTGCCTTATGCTTATCGATCTTGAAAGCAACCCTACTCTTGACGAGAAATCTACCAGTGGCGGCAAAGACAGACATCCAGGCCAGCAAGAATAGTCTGCGAGCGACGGGAGCAATTTTTGCGCTGCCTGATTATGCTGTGGTTGAAGTTACAGGTAGGGATGCGGAGCGATTTTTACATTCTCAGACCACTAACGACGTAAAGGGAATGAAGGGCTCGGATGGACAGTCGAGCGCTCTACTGGACCGAAAAGCTCATGTATTGGCACTCTTTGATGTCTTTCGCTTGCACGAGAAATACATGCTCTTGATCCCTTCGGGACAATGGGAAAAAGTGATCGCGCAGTTGGATGCATTTCGATTCGCTGACAAAGTTGAATTTGAAAAGCGTGAGGGAAACTTGTTTGCTGTTCAAGGACCGCGCGCAAGAAGACTACTGATGCAGGCCGGTGCCAAAACCGCTGATGATCTAGCTCTTCCCATGTCGGAATTGACATTATTCGGCATCGCAGCGAGTGTATTTTCTAAATCTCTCACCGGTGAAGAAGGTTATGTGGTTTTTGTTGACGAGAAACATAGCGAGCAGTTTTGGAAAGAGATTCAAAAAGCAGCGCCCAAACTCGGCTTCGTAGAACCTGATGAAAAGGCGATTGACACTGCCCGCATCGAAGCAGGGTTGGTATCATTTGGCGTTGATTTAACTGATGAAAATCTGATGCCCGAAACCGGACTGGATGTTTCACACGTCAGTTACACGAAAGGGTGTTTCTTAGGTCAAGAAGTTCTTGCCCGTGTCAAATCGCACGGTGCCCCTTCCAGAGGGCTTGTAGGACTGCTTTTCAAAGACTTCGAAGGATGCAGGACGCAGGTTCCGTTTAAGCTTAATACAGAAATTTTGCATGAATCACAGCCTATTGGCTGGATTCAATCAAATTGTTTTTCACCGAGCTTGAACAAATACGTTGCACTTGCTTATGTCAAACGCGAATACAGAATTGTCGGAAAGTCCTTTGCAGTAAGCATCGACGGCAAACCGTTCAATATTGAAATTGCTCTCTTGCCTTTCATTACTCCACCTACTGCAGCTCAGCGCGCCAGACAATTGTATGAAGAAGCGCTCGAATCGTTTGCAAAGGAAAAAGATGATGATGAAACATCACACGCAGAGTCTCTATTGCGCGAAGCCCTGATGCTTGAACCAACTATGGAAGATGCCTATGAAGCTTTAGGCGTAATACTTTCAAGGAGAAATAGACTCGACGAAGCAGTCACACTTATGAAAGCGCTGGTCGATTTAAACGCTGACTCTGTGATGGCACATGCCAATCTTTCCGTCTTCTACATGCAGCAAGGTCTAATAGAACAAGCCGAAGAAGAAAAGGCGATATCTATGAGCATTCGCATGCGTATGGCAGCCAAGGAAGCGACTCGCGAGCGCCAGGAGGAGGAGGAAAAGAAACGCCAGAAAGAAGAAGCTGTCGGGCGCATGGACATGTTCTCACAAGTTCTAGAAATCGATTCAGAAGATTTGCTCGCCAATAGCGGCATGGGAAATTGTCTCGTTACCCTGGACGAATTTGAAAGAGCCTTGCCATATTTGCAAAAAGCAATTGAAGTAAAACCCACTCATACTGTGGCATACGTTGATCTAGCAAAAGCATTTGCAGGTTTGAATAGAAAAGAAGAAGCTGCTGAAACCTTACAGAAAGGAATCGAGGTTGCATCGAAACGCGGCGACATGATGCCGCTAAAACAGATGCAAGCCCAGTTAAAGGAGCTGAACTAGGATGCTCGCCAAACCTTTCTGGCTTCATCTCTACGCCTTTGGCATTTATGCCTTCATGTACATTCCAATTCTCGTTTTAGTCACTTTCAGCTTCGAGCAATCTCGACTGGCAGTGAGATTCACGGGTTTTACCTTGGACTGGTATATAAAGCTTTTCCACAATGAAGAAATAGGACTGGCTCTGGCAAATAGTCTTATTGTCGCGGTGCTTGCCGTTTTGTTCTCAACGATCATGGGCACTATGGCCGCCGTCGGTTTAACACGACTTCATTTCAAAGGAAAAGGAGCATATCGCGGTCTCTTGCTTCTTCCGATTATCATTCCGGAAATTGCCATGGCGGTAGCGGCCTTGATTCTGTTTATAGCAATTGGCGTTCCCCTGGGGTTGGCAACTGTAGTTGTGTCGCACATCGTTTTTTGTGTTGCCTACGTGACCCTTACTGTCATGGGGCGGATGGAAGGTCTCGATCCGCGCCTGGAAGAAGCTGCCCAGGATTTGGGAGCATCGCCGGTGATGGCGTTTTTCAGAGTCACTTTGCCACTTCTTGCGCCCGGGATCGTTGCAGGAGCGCTGCTTGCCTTTGTTCTTTCCCTGGACGACTTTGTGATCACACAGTTCACAGCCGGAGTAGGCAGCACAACCCTACCGCTGCGCATTTTCAGCATGGTTAAGTTCGGCGTCAGCCCGGAAATCAATGCATTGAGTACTCTCATGATCCTGGTCACCGGCGGAGCAGCGTTAATCGCTGAAACGGTGCGGCATCGCAAGGCATAAAAAATTAATTCTCTCGCTTCGCCCGCTCCAAAACTTCAACCACTTCCGGAAGGTTGGACGTAACCTTTCCGCGATCTTGATCGATCTCGATCTTCAAGCAATCGGCGAGTTTCGCATCATCAAATTTGAGAAACTCAGCCAAGGCGCGCTCAATAGTGCCAACAAGCTGTGATGTAAGCGGTGCAGTGGCGAGCATTGTATTGATGAAGCCGGCAAGCAAAATAACCACCTTAGTAGAGCGCGTGCGCAGCATGTATTCGCCTATCAGTTCTATCAAACGATCGACTTGTTCCCTGCGCACCTTGATTGCCGCCGGCTCTTCAGCTTGCCTCATGTGAGGAACAATCAACGCTATTTCTTCTGATGCATCGAGTAGTCTCTCGGACAAGGGTTCAATCGCGTGCAAGGCGCGACAAAGTGATATCAAACTTGGCGCATCCATACCGCTATCGAGAAGCGCAATACCGAGGTCTTCTCTGATTTTGAAAACCGGAGCGGCGTCGCATTCGCGAACATAGGCGACCGCCAAATCAAGCCCTTCTTCGTATTCGAGGATGCGCGAAATCATCTTGGGTTGCGGAGGCATTCCGTATTTGAGACCGAAATAGAATGCCCGGCGCAACCAACCTTCAGTGTCAGTGAAAACAGGTTGCTTTTGAGACATTCCGGCAGTTCTGGAGCCATAAATGAGAAAGAGAAGTGCGCGCACAGACTCTTTCAACTCAGTGTCATGCGCGGCGTCATAGATCTGACTCAGATCGATGTCAGTGTCAACGTTCGAAGAAAGACATTGGTCAATATCGAGATGACCAGCCTTATCTTCTTGACCCGCTTTTGTAGCCTTTTTTCGCATGGAAGCGCCGGCTCGCTACGGAATGATGCCACCGATAACAAACTCACCGAGGACCAGAAGAGTATATGCAATGTAAACCATCACAAATGGGAAATAAATCCATCTGGCGCTCTTTATCTTCTTGGTCTTTTGGCTCATCGTGCCATAACCGATCATAGTGTTATCGGTGTAGTTCTGAAGAACTATCCACCCGATAATAATCGGAATAATAAACACAACATCAGCAATTACCATGCCTAGCAACGTTGCAAAACGTTTGCTTGACCGAATCGAAATGATAATTGAATTCTCTTTGTCCAAATCTTTGTGCAATGACAGCGGGCAGACGAAGTGTGAGCTGCCATCCGGCTCTCCCCTCAACACGAGTGCACCGGTGTTATCACAATTGCGAAATAGCTGTCCTGTGCGGTCGGCACCGACAACAAAAAATGATGATGGTTTCTTATCATCTCCCTGCAAACAAATCGCCAGCACCGCTCCTGGTGCCACGACTTTGGGCAACGACAACGAAAGCAACTTACTGTCGAGCTTTCTTGTATCAAGCTGCTTCGTGGCTACAAGCACTTCTTGCACTTTCTCGACATTGCCCTCAGGTCCGTAGGTTCCGGACGAAACAGCAGGCAAATTGCGCATGCCGGAAAATGGATTGTGATATTCGAGCTTTGTTTCGAACTCAATCAGTTCTTCCAATTGCTCGGGCATCTTCTTGTTTTTGGCCACGTAAAGTTTGATCGTGGAGGCCACTCGCTTCATCGCTTTGATAGTCTGCCACTCAGGCGCTTCACTTGTATAGAGAAGCATTCCCTTGGGATCGGTGATAACTTCGCCCGTTTTCACATAAAGCGGTTGTTTGCCGCCAAAATCAGAGATTGCAAACATCAGTCCGCTGGCAGGATTGCTGAGAGTGCGGCAAGTCACTTTGCTCGACGTTCCATTCAGCGTCATATCAACGCTGTTGTTGGATGTGACATTGATTTGCTTGTCTTCATCAAGAGTGAGGAACTTCTGACCGACCTTCACGCAGGCATACTGAGCTCCCTCGCCGATCTGCGCTCCAAAAAAAATGCCGGCGCCAGCCAGACTAAAACTGACGACAACAATGACAATCAGCCAGACCAATCCCATCATGCTGTTATTCGGCACTTTGCCTTCATACAGAGGGTGGTCGACGTCAACGGCTTGCGCCTCTTCTTCCAAAGGTTCTTGAGGAGCGTTGCGCCCCTGGGCCTGTTTGTCCGGGCTGCCCATGATTTTTGACAGTTCTTCTTCTGTGTATCTCTCGCGAGACATCTTCAACTTTTTCTCGATATCGACTGCCAGACCAGAATCGCCCTGGGAGCGCTTCAAGAAAGCCAGATATGACTCGAGCAAACTGGTCAAAACCGGATGTCCGATAAAGAGAGAAACTTGAGCAACTTCAAGGGCTCTGCGGTAAAAACGTAGCGCCTCTTCAGGCTCGTTAAGCTTTTCGGAGGTTTTAGCCATTTTGATTAACGCAGTGACCAAGCCCTGAGGGTCGTTGGCAGCCAAACGTTCGCGCATGGACAACAGGCGCTTGTAATGGTCCAAGGCGGCCAAATAGCGGCTTTGGAAATAATATGTGTCGCCCAAACCTTGCAAACAGGTTGCAGTCTCAGGACTATAGCCGGGAAATAGATGATCGAGCTTGGCCAGGCACTCTTTGTACAGGGCTTCAGACTCTTGAAATCGCGATTGCCAATAGAAATCCTGAGCATCTTTGAGTTGCTCTCTGCATTTTTTGACTTGGCTTTCTATATCGTCTTTTGACAAGACTTCACTTCAAGAGATCGGGACAAAACTAAGGCCACACACTTATTTATACCCCTAAATCTATACGAAGTCAGGCTCGAAGAATGAGGATTTCCACAAGCTGACACGTAAAGATTTCGGATGACATCTATATCAGACGCCTTGGATGTTGAAAGCTTGAGTTAGCTTTCCTTGAGAGCTTCCAAGCAGGACGAGCACAATTCAGGATTTTCCTTGATAGTGCCAACCTCAGTTTTGAATTTCCAACAGCGAGCACATTTTGTGCCCTCTGCGTTGAAGACGACAACTGTCAATCCGTTCTCTTTGACTTCAGACAAACGATTGCCCGCCGCCTTGCCATTAACCTCAGCTTGCACTGTGGCTTGCGAAGTGATGAAAAAGCCCGGCAGGTCAGCGCCCAAGGATTCGACTTTCTTTCTCAACTCCGCATTTTCAACGGCTATAAGCACTTGCGCCTCGGTTGATTTGCCGATTTTCTTGTCGGCACGAGCCTGCTCTAATGCTTTGTTCACTGTCTCTCGAACATCTATCAGCGATTCGAACAATTGCGACAGATTCTCATCCACAAAACGAGCCTGTGCAACCGGGAAGTCGGTCAGAAGGACGCTTTCCTCCGTTGCTTCGAATTTCTTGATTGCCTCGGGCAAATGCTGCCAGATATCGTCTGCCAGGTGCGGCGCAACCGGCGCTATGATGCGCACGAGAGTCAACAGCACTTCCTCGAGAACAGTCTGTACTGCGCGTCTTGATTCCGAATTTTTCGCTTCCGTGTAAAGCCTGTCTTTGGCTATATCAAAGTAGAAGCTCGAAAGATCGACGACGCAGAAATTCTGCAAGAGCTGATAATACTTGAAGAACTCGAAGCGATCGAAGTCTTCAGTGACCTCTTTTACGAGGCTGCTCAGTCGGTGCAAGACAAACTGATCGATTGGCGACAACTTTTCATAGGCGACACGATCTGTTTTCGGGTTGAAATCACTCAAGTTGCCGAGCAAATAACGCGCGGTGTTGCGCAGCTTTCGGTAAACCTCAGCCAGCTGAGCAAGCATGTTTTTGCCGATGGGAATGTCATCGGTGTAATTGACTGATGCAACCCAAAGACGCAGCACGTCGGCGCCATACTGTTTGATCACTTCATCAGGCTCGACCACGTTGCCCATTGATTTGGACATTTTTCTGCCGGTTTCATCGACAACAAAGCCGTGCGTCAAAACAGTCTTGTAGGGTGCTTTTCCACTGACTGCCACGGAAGTAAGCAAAGACGATTGGAACCATCCACGGTGCTGATCGGAACCTTCCAAGTAGAGTTCGCAAGGCGCGCCTTTCAGTTGTTCTTTGCGCATGTCGAGAACACCGTGCCATGTCGTTCCCGAATCGAACCAGACATCCATGATGTCGGTTTCTTTGCGAAACTCACCATGTCCGCATTCACACTTCACATCGCCGATCAGTTCTTCCGGAGACTTTTCCCACCACGAGTCTGAACCATATTTTTCAAATGCAGTCGCAACTTTCTCAATGCTTTCTGCGGTCATCAAATGCTTGTTGCATTTCTCACAGTAGAAAACAGGGATAGGAACCCCCCAGGCACGCTGGCGGCTTATGCACCAATCAGAGCGGTTTTCTACCATGTTGAAAATGCGGTTGCGTCCCGATTCTGGGATCCATTGAACGCTATCTATAGCCTTTAGCGCATCTTTTCTGAAACCATCGACAGATGCAAACCATTGTTCAGTGGCGCGGAAGATGAGCGGCTTCTTGCACCGCCAGCAGTGCGGGTAGCTGTGACTGTAAGTGCTGTGATGAAGCAGTTTGTTCAATTCTGTAAGGTGATCGAGAATTGGTTGATTGGCTTTCTCGTAGAACTGCCCTTTGAATTGCCCGGCTTCCTCCGTGAAGATACCGCGCTCGTCCACAGGAGAGACGACGCCCAGCTTGTATTTGGCGCCCAACTCGAAATCTTCAGGACCGTGTCCTGGTGCAGTGTGAACGACGCCGGTACCGGTTTCATTCGTAACGTGACCGCCCAGTACAACCAAACTGGTGCGATCGATAAACGGATGTTTCGTTTCGATCAACTCCAGTTCTTTCCCGAGTGCTTCGCCAAGCAGTTCGACATCACCTACTCCAGTGGTGCTTAAAAACGCCTCTTTCAGCCCTTCGGAAACAACAAGCACTCCGTGATCTTTCGTCTTCAAGAAGTGATAGTTGAAATCGGGATGAAGCGCCACGCCAAGGTTGGCGGGAAGTGTCCAGGGAGTGGTTGTCCAGATGACGAAGTTGACTTGATCTCCGTCTTTGATGAATTTCGGCAGCTTGGCTCGCGATTGCGGAGCTACTTCGAACTTGACGTAAATGGAATGCGATTTGTGATCTGCATACTCGACTTCCGCCTCAGCCAGTGCAGTTTCGCAAGTAGGACACCACGACACTGATTTAAGGCCTTTATAGAGGAAGCCTTTAGTCGCCATCTGTCCGAATACACGGATTTGTGCAGCTTCGAATTTTTGATCGAGAGTTATATAAGGATGCTCCCAATCGCCCCAAACGCCCAATCTGCGGAAGTTTGCTTCTTGCCCTTTCAGATTGGACAGAGCGAATTCACGGCAGCGCTTTCTCAATTCAACAGGAGTGATGGAATGCCTGCCGCCTTTCACATCTTTGAGAGCGGCGTTTTCGATCGGCAAGCCATGACTGTCATAACCAGGCACATAAGGCGAATAAAAGCCTTTTTGATTTTTGTACTTGCAAACAATGTCCTTAAGCACTTTATTCAGCGCGGTGCCGATATGGATTTTGCTGCTGCTCAAATATGGCGGTCCATCGTGCAAAACAAACTTTTCGCTCGACTCGCGCTTCTTCATCGCTTTTGCATAAACGTCTTCGGCGTCCCAACGCTTCTGAATCTCGACTTCTCTGACGGCGCTGTTGGCCTTCATCGGAAAGTCTGTTTGCGGGAGATTCAAGCTGTAATCACTCATGGTTTGTGCTCCGGAGTCTCTATGACTAGTTGCTAACGTTGCTTTGGCGCGGTCAAAAAAAACGAACCGCCAGTCTAACTCAACTGGCGGCAGTCAAAACTTTGAACCTGCAGCCAGCCTCAATCAAGGATAATAATCGCCGGAATTGAAAGCTGGGTGAGCATTTGCGCAAAACCTATACTGACAAGTAAACAGTCGCCGCCTGAATCGCAGCGAGATTTACCAGCATAATTAGACCCATCAATAATCGTCAAGCGGCTAGGCATGCCGGTTAATGTTTCTTATATCGGCTTGCCCGACTGTCGAGTAAACTACAAGCGAATTTAGCGGCTTTCAGGCATCCCCATTACATCAGAAAGAGAATCCTTTACTTTGAAAAACGCACGAAAAATTGCCACAAGAGCAGCACTGGAAGCCGGGAAAATCCTCAAAGAAAGGCTTGGTGATGTTCGAATCATTGATTACAAAGCCGCCTACAACATCGTCACAGACGTCGATAAAGCTTCCGAAGCCAAGATTTTCTCTATTATCAAGGAAGAATTTCCGGAAGACGACGTGCTGGCAGAGGAAAGCGGATTCACCAAAGGGCAGACCTCTAAAAGACGCTGGCTTATCGATCCCCTGGATGGCACAACGAATTACGCACATACATATCCATTTTTTTCCGTCTCAATTGGTTTAGAAGAAGACGGGAAGCGAATCTTGGGAATCGTCTACAACCCGATGACAGATGAACTCTTCGCGGCTGAGCCCGGACAGGGAGCTTATCTCAATGATGAACGCCTGTTCGTTTCCGACGCTAAAGAATTGCAAACGAGTTTGCTGGCGACCGGATTTCCACCGGATACAAGCAAAGCAAAGCGAACCAATATTCTTCAGTTCAAGACTCTCACAGATCAAACCCATGGCGTGCGCCGCGACGGTTCGGCAGCACTTGATCTTTGCTATGTCGCCAGCGGAAGACTGGACGGATTCTGGGAAATGAAGCTCGCCCCCTGGGACATCGGTGCCGGAAGCCTAATCGTAGAAGAAGCTGGCGGAAAAGTAACCAATCTTTCAGGCGATCCCCTGGACATGTCCACCGGTCACATCCTGGCGACCAACGGAAAAATCCACAACGAATTGGTGGAAGTGCTCACCCGCCTTGAAAAGGAAGAGTCGGACCAAGCTTCACCTTAAGCTGGAAGTTAAAGCGATATCGCTTTAACTTCTAAAGCTTCGAGGGTCGCTCCAGAAACAGGCATAAACCCGCTAAGCTTCATAGGGTATGGTTTTCCAGCGCCCTGACAGGTGGTCCTGGGCAAAATTCAGAAGCTCTTGTGCCTCGTCATCGCGATTCATCATCTGCAGCATAGTCGCTAGATCCTTAAGGACTCCCAGCACGTCCTGATGATAGTCGCCTCGCTCTATTCTCAGCACACGAAGAGCCTCGTGGTATAGGGGCTCCGCTTTGTCGTATTGCTCGAGAGCGTGATAAAGCAATGCTAACTTATGGGTGGCCATGGCAGTCTCGATAGTATCCGGACCATAGATCTGGGTGTGTTTTTCCAGAACTGTCACGTAATACGGCTTACACCTGGTGTATTGGGCGTTCTCATAGTAATAATCGCCCAGGCGCATTCTTGCCAAGACGGTATGAGGATGGTCTTCGCCGACCATCTCTTCGAGCGTGGACAAGGCTCTTTGCAGCCTTTCCTCTGGTGTGTGGTTATCGGAGCCGGTCATACTAAAAGGTTCACTCGCTCGGAGCAGAGCCCAATTCAAAAACTACACAAGGAAACCGGATACCTTTAATACCTTTCTTTATTCTAGCGGCATACTCTCAGGAGTGGAACCAGCTACCGAGGGACCGCTCCTATAATTTCTAGGCATCGGTGGATTTCCAGTTAGACAGAGGTCAGCCCACTTTGCGAGGTATTCTTGGCGGAACCTTTTGGCGGTCGCAAAAGAAAAACAATTGCGCCCAAGCCGACGAGAAACATCAAAAAGCCAATTTTCAAACTGATCGGATCGAAGAAGAAGCGCACGCTATGGTGCCCCGCATCAAGCTGTACGCCGCGAAACACTCCGTTGGTGCGAACAATTTTTGATTCCTTGCCATCAACCGTCACACGCCAACCCGGGAAATAGACATCAGTGAGAACCAATAACGATGGCTTGGTAGTCTGAGCGTCAATCAACACCTCATTCACATTCGGTCGACTCACTTTCGGCTCAAGGGGACGAATACTAGTCGACTGAGAGATAGGTGTTAAGGAAATTACTTCCTCTGTCAGAGCCTCTTTGCGCGGGTCGAACGCAGGGCTTAACAAGGTTGCTAAGGTTTCTTCTAAGGAAGCAATTTGACGGGTGGATGATACAAGATACGCTTCCGGCAAACATGACTTGTTTTCATATACGCGCACCATTTCCGGTGCCGTCTCGGTGACCAAACGGAAGTGGCGAGGAGAAGACTGTACCTTTGCGGGAACTGCAAACCGCTTCAAGAGAAGCGAATTGGCACTAGAAGGAAACTGCATCGCATCAGGCACATTGGTAGGTCTAATCAAACTTGTGCCGGATACATCAACGACCTGAAGGATCAAACAAACTTCATCGCCAATCTTTACAGACTTGGGAATAGCGGCAGTTGCGCTCACACTCTCAGTATTCTTACCAACAGCGTGACGATCGCCTATCCAAAGCACCGAACCGTCAGGTTTGACCAGCATCAAGAGGAAAACCGGGAAGTTTTTGCCCTCGCCTCGACGCCACTTCAATGCAGTTACGATGTCCTGGTTTCCCGCATCCACGGCAATTCCAAAACCTATTAGACTCAGATTTGAACCGAAAGAAACACCACCATTTGTAGTGACGTCGATCACCTCAGGCAGCTTATCTTCATCCGAAAGAACCGGTTCGCTTGCCACGGCGTATTTAACGGCACCTATATCAACCAGTTTGGTAAGCGGCTTTTCAGCGAATTGAGAAACCCCTTCCATAGTGATACCCATAGCTTCTAAGAATGCAGGAACACCCTTTGGATGGGTCGGCATGAAGGAAAGCAGATTTGAGACAGAAAAAATCTGACTGGTGTTCGGCACAAGCACGTGCCTTCCCATGCTCAAGACTCGTCGTCCCTGTGAGCTGAGAAAGCCAATGGGCTCGACTTCTTCATATGCAAACGCCGGACTTGCCGGCAAGGATTTTCGAATAGTAAAAGACAAACTGACACCGTTCAAAACAATCAGTACAATTGCCAGTTTTGCACGCCAACTTGCTGGACACTTTGCCATCGCGAAAATAACGGCAAGAGAAATCAAAATCAACACAAGTTCACGTACACGCACAGACGAGCTCACTTCCATCGTCTTTAGCCAGTCATTCAACAGAGTGTATTTCGCAGTTAAGTGCATGCTTTGAAAAATAGAGGGCATGCAGAGCGCAAGCAATGCCACAGCGAGAATCGTAGCGACGGATCTTAACCGAATATCTTCTTCCAATAACGCGTCATATCCAGCCCCTGCCAGGACAGCGATAAAGAGCAAGAGTGCGGGCAGAGCATAGACCACCATGAACCAGCTTAGAAAAGGAAGTTGGAACAGTAGGTCGAAGGGTCCCGGTCTTGTTAATACGCAAATAGTGAACAGAGCAAGTGAAAACAGAAGTATATTGAGTTTTCTATTTCGCTTTGAAATGAAAGGAGCGCTCACGGCTAAGAGTATCGAAACAGCGCCTGAATAGACACTTCCAGCTCCGTGAAACGGATAGAAAAGTGATGGCAAAAGAGCCGTCTCTCTAACGATGTAGCGCACATAGCCTTGGGTTGCTTTAAAAGTATCCGAAGCTCGAACACCTTCCAAGAAAGGCACTACAAATGGTGCAGAAAGTAGCAGCGTGAGAAGACCAACCAAAAGGAAATTGCCCACAAATCGCAAGAAAGTACTAGAATAGCCGGTTGCCGACTCGCTTTGAGGCAACACAAAAGCAAGTGAGAAGTACATGATTGAAGCCAGTGTGATGGCAAAGAAAGACGGAACAGCGTGCCCGGAAACAATCATTGCAGTACATAAGAATGCACAAGCAGCGATCGAAAGTGCATCTCCACGCCGCCACAACAACGCAAACCCAACAAACGGCATCGGGAAAAATGCGCTCTGGCAGCGGTTCCATTCAAACATGTAGAGAAGGTTAGGACATAAACCATAAGAAATTGATGTAAGAAAAGATGCTTGAGGCGAAAGATTCAACAAGCGAGCAAATGCATAAGCACCGGCACAACCAAGCCAAACATGAAAAACCATCAGCAAGTTGTACAAGCGCAACGACGCGAAAGGCGCTTGCAGCCAGGTTATTGGTGAGAAGGCTAGAACTTGAGAATCAGCCCAAAGCGGACAGCCGAATCCCAAGTACGGATTCCACAGAGGTAAATCGCCACCGGCAATAATTCGTTCGGTCAAAAGATAATTGGGTGCATGTTCCTGATACGTGCAGGTATCCATCGGATCGGGATTGCCTTTGGCGAGGCGCCCAAAGAGCGTGTCTCTATGCGCAAGAGTGCCGATACGAGAGATGTCTTTGCCGGAGAATATGGTGCCTGAAAAAATTGCGATGACGAAAACTGTCAGGCAGAAAAGACAGATAAGATCGTTTCTGTAATTCCTGGCGATCTTTATTTCTACACTGCTTCCGTTTTGCATTCACCGTCGCCTGATCAACTTGAACCAGCGTTAGCACCATCGCCATCGGTAGGCTGTCTTTTGAGTTTCGACATCTTGCCATAGCTTCCACAAACACGACCGAGACCAACCTTACTTAATTCAAAAAGCATGCTCATTGGATCGGTCACCAAATTGATCTTGGACCCTTCGATGTTAGTCCAGTTGATCGGCACTTCGGCAATCGTGTAGCCCTTCAATCTTGCCAGGTAGAGTATCTCCACATCAAACGCATAACGATTCAATTTGGCGATGGAGAACAAATCCATGGCAACATCTCGCTTAAACAGTTTGAAGCCGCATTGCGTATCCTGGATACCAGGCAAAAGAGAGGATTGCACAATCATATTGAATGTGTTGCCTATATGCTTTCGATGGGAAAGAGACTTCACCACAGTCTCATCGCCCGGCTTAGCGCGTGAGCCAATCGCCACATCGGCACCTTCTTCGATGGCGCGCATCAATCGAACGATTTCGCCGATTGGTGAAGCCCCGTCTGCATCATCTAGAAGTAAAAACTCGCCCTCAGCTTTGAGCATTCCTTCGCGAACGGAATAACCTTTGCCCATATTCGGCGTATGTGCGATTAACCGGACACTGCAATGCGAAGCGGCAAATTCATTGACAACCGTCTTTGTGTTATCGCTGCTGCCATCGTCCACCACGATGATCTCAAATTCCTGCTCACGGTCCGAAAGGAAGTTGTGCACCGACTCAAGCGTGGACGGCAACCTCTTTTCTTCGTTGTAAGCCGGAATGATGACCGAAAGATGCGGCATGCCATCCAGTATAAGTCATGCATCAAGACACTGTTTGTCTTGGATTCAGATGACGTTACTGTTGTTCAGGACGTTTGACAACTGGACGTGGCACTGGTTTTGAGAGCACTTCCATAGATTGATTCATTCTCATGCGGGTCATTTGATCGGGAGTGTCCCATTCCTTGGCAGTACGGCTTTCTTCATAAGCAGAGTTAGCTTGCCACCCTTGGTAGCCGACAAGACCGGTGACGATCCCACCACCAACCAAGCCCTGCTTAGCGGTTAGGCCCATACCTTCACCGAATACAAAACGACCTTGCGACAGGAAGTTGGCACTGGCCGCACCAGGAAGATTGGCCGCAGCTTCACGTGCTGTTGACCAGCCAAGCTTTTGACCTTCCGGAAGAACTGAATGAACTCTAAAGCGACCTGCAGCAGCTGCTGCATTCATGTTAGCGAAAGTACCAGCTGCAAATGCCATAGTCGAATGATTCATAAAGCTGCCGACACTGTCCCAACCAGCTTGAGTAAGATCTTTGCCGTTCTTGACCTCAATACCTTGCTCTTGAGCGGTCATTCCCAGACCATAAACAGCAGAGCCTTTGAAAGAACCAAGTCCGCCGGTCTTGCCAGCGCCATACAAAGCGGCTGCTGTACCGACTGAACGAATAGTGGCATCTTGGAAGCTGAATTGCTTACCGTTGAAAGCCGCATTGTAGGCTTCACTGCCGTAGCCGTAAGAACCGCCAATCGCCATCGCGCCTTTAAGTGAAGTCGCTTGCGAAGCCAATTCAGTAGTCTTGATGAGGGCGTTGCCACCGAATGTCAGAGCTCTGGAGCCGAGTGTTGCGCCGCCTTCAGCAGCTGCCATTCTCGCTCCCGCTGCTGTCATATTGCCGCCAACTCCGGCAACTCCGCCGGCAGCAAAGAGGGCCTTCAAGGCCATGCCGCCGCCGCCGCCGATGGCGCCCATCGCCAAGTCCTGACCTGGTCTCCAGTTTTGATAATTGTCCGTGCTCTTCCAGTCCATACCTTTGGCGACACCGTGACCGATGGCACCAGCGGTGAACACGCCACCAGCGCCAAGGGCTCCGCCCAAAGCAATACCGGCTGCGACGCCACCGACACCACCAATCGGAGCGGTGACAGCAGTTGCCAGCGCGATAGCACCAACCACTGCAGCAATCTTGAGACCGGTAACGAAGGGATCCCAGAGGCGCTCGGCAAGGCTCTTCTTGCGAGTTTCTTCCAGCAATTCTTCCAACTGGAATTCTTTATTTCCTGCAATTTCAGGAGCTTCTGCTTTGAGTTCTTTGAAGATTTTGTGTGCGGTTTCTTTGTCATCTTTGGAGAATGCGATGACGCCTTCCATGTAACGAAGCTGGTGAGCTTGTTCTTGGGCGGCTTTTTCCATCGGTGCCAAGCCTTCGCTCATTTGTTTGCGAAGTACGTCGTAGCCATTCTTTTCAGCTTCCAACTGTTGTTGACGCAAAGCTTTCGCTTCCGAGTCCATAGCAGTGTTTTTCTGAAGATCAGCCAACTCAGTTTGGATTTCAGTCTGACGCTTATCCATTACACCAAGGCGATCTTTGACGCTTTGAATGTTTGTTTCAGAAGCCTTGGTTGCAGCGGCTTTAAGGATAGCCAGTTCACTTTCGGCTTTGCTCCAGTCTTTGGCAGCCATTGCTTGCTCGTACAGAACACGATGTTTTTCGGCATCACCACTGGTGACAGAGCCAAGACTTTGTGCCTTTTCCAACTGCTCAACGAAAGTGGCATCACCAGCAAGCAATTCTTGCGGAGTGCCGGATGCAACGCTGGTCAAAAGCGGGAGCGCATCGCCAGGTTTTCCTTGCTCATTGAGGAATCTTGCGTACTCGGTCTTCACTTCTTTGCCGACTTGAATGATTTGCTCGAGTTGCAAACCAATTTGCTGGCGCTGTTGAAGTTCCATAGTAAGGCGTTGAGCTTCTTGCGGATTCGACGGAGGATTGCCGAGCGCAGTCAATTTCTCTTGAACAGTATTGAACTCTTTCATTTGCGATTGCCACTGAGTGGTAATCGTGGCCATGTCTACGCCTTTTACCTTCTGAAGAGCTTCTTCGTACTTAGCTTGTGCTTCGGTCGGCTTGCCTTCGGTTCTCAGCTTGTCTGCGGCTTGCAGAGCAAGAACGGCATCTTTACTGCGTTGCAGTTGGATGTCGGCATACATGGCACCGGATTGCTCTTTGATCGCTTGGAACTGAGCGGTTTGCTCCATCTGAGGATTGCCGCGTCCAGCTTTGTTCATGATTTCATAGGCGCGCATAATTTCGCTTCTGGTGGCGGGAAGACCTTCCAGTTTTTGCTCGCCTGCTTTGTGAGTGTGACCGCCCATCATCAATTCGGCGACGCTCACATCAACTGCTGTAAGTGCGTTGCGCTCTTTTTGAATACTGTCGTAATTGGTCAAAAGACCTTTCAGTTTTTCAAGATTGGCTTTCTGACCGGCATCCTGTGTTGTGGCGAGTTTGGCATCGATATCCTTTTGAGTTATATCGTAAGAAGTGATGGTTCTCTTTCCGCCATTGCCGTCAGGAATTTCGCGGGTGGTAGCGGGAAAACCAAGCTGCTTAGCCAATTCATTGCGAGCATTGACGTTGGTGTCGGTTTCTCTGCTTCTTGATTCGTACTTCTCTCTAGTCAGCTGACTGATCTGCAATGCGGATTCAGTCGACTTGCTGATGAATTCACGCAATTGTCCAGGATCGTTGAATCCTTTGAAATCGGAATTCTTGGAGAGATCTTCGACGAGCTTTTGCTTGAGCTCACCCATAGTAATGGTAAATGGACGCCCGCTGAAAACACCCAATTGACGTATTCAGATGTAATGCGTGCCAGCACTGAAAGCACCGAGCGTCGTAGTGAAGCTTCGACCGTAACTGATCGTATTGCCATAAACGACGTAACCGACCCGGACATTCTCAAAGCATTTACGCGTGCCGACAACGCCAAGCAAGCAGCAAGGCGGC
>DTSE01000332.1:0-905 GCA_012965515.1 Candidatus Melainabacteria bacterium
ATGGCCCAAAAGGCAGAGGCCAAAATATTTTTGCACCACGTGCTCGTCGTATTTATCGACCAGAGGTGGACGAAGTAATTCACTGAGAAATCGCTGGCACGTCGCCCTGGGATCATACTTGATCGGACACTGATTGCGGCTATAAAAGTCCGGCGAGAAGGACTTCAGTTCACACCTTCCATGTTCATCTGGCACAAGAACACCATTGGCGACATGAATGACTCTAGGTGCGTTTGCGAAGGCGTCAGGTTTCTCGGTCTGACCCTTGAGTTGGGTCACTATAGCTCTGAGTCTGTGCGAGCTTCGATGACGCTCGAGAGCTCGAAAGTCTTGGTTGTCGCGACTCGCGTTTAGCAGGCGTTTGGCAATCGCGGTCTGAAGACTCTCTTCAGAAACGATCTTCCATAGGCCATTTTCACGGCTATACTCGTAGAAGCGCTTTTCCTTTGGTTCCCACAGGATTCGGTTTTCCTCGGCATAAAGCCCGGCCCAGTACGCGTCATTTGGACTTATGCTGGATCCATTCTTAAAAACAGGCTCTCCATATTCTTGAATCAGCCCACTCACCCACTGTTGATTCACCTGATCCGACATCAGCAGGCTTGTTTGTTTGATAGTGCTCTTCGAATTGTCCCCAGTCGGTAGCCTGGACGTTTCCGCCACTTGTCACGTTCACCCAATTTGGAAAGGGTGAAGATTCTTTCAATGGCCTCTGGATCACGTGTTTCGCGAGCCAACAGGGAACACAGCGCGAGATCAGCCTCGGACTGAGAAGGGTAGCCAAAAGGACTCAAGTTTCCCCTGAACAGATCCTCGAATTTATTGTCAGAACGGGAGTTGGCGATTTTTGCGATGATTTCCTCGTCAGTTCGCTCTTCCTTGAAATCGCTTTGAAGCCCGGGGAC
>DTSE01000332.1:915-2607 GCA_012965515.1 Candidatus Melainabacteria bacterium
CATTGACTCGATCGATGATCGCGTCATCACTCCGTTCTTCGTGGCAATTGCTTTGAAGCTCGGAGGCTTCGGGTTGATTCTGAGGCAACACGATTCCGAGGGAAGAGAGGAGTTCGTCAACAGCCTCCTGCTGGAGAAGAATCCTGCACTGTGACACACGATCTCCCGTAACTGTGAAGAAGCGAAAGTGAGTGTAGATTTCGACTTGGCCCTGGACTTCGGAATCGAGAACGGGCCGCCGAAATCCAGATTGAAAAGAGGGCAACCGCGCTTTGACGAAAACGTGGTAACCCGTGCCGCTGACGCTATTTTCGGTGTAGGATTTGAATCGCCCTAGCAGATCCTTGGCCCATGGTAAGGGCTGTCCCGTCTTGGGATCGCGTGCATTGTCGAAATCGATACCGACGTAGGGGTCGCCCTTCGTGAATACGAATCCGATGCTCTCGGCTTTCCACTGGGAGCAAGCGGCTAGTGCTGTGGCGAAGTCGGTCGAGTAGTCCGGGTTGGTTACATCCGCATTCCGGCCATCAGCTGGCCGGATCGGGACCTTGGTGAATTTTCCGTTTCGTTCCTCCTTCCTCCAGACAACCCACTGTTTGAGATTACGTATTTCGGAAGGGATGTTCTGTATTTGAGCCTGTGAAAGCGGCCCCTGGCTGTTTGGTTCTGGTTGTTCCTTGTTCATTGCTACAATCGTGTTGTAGCCTTGACAAACTATAGGCTTGGTGTATCCGTTAGGGTAGCATTTTGAATCCAGAGCCCTGCGTTTGACAAAGACGTGGGGTTCTTTTATTTTGCAAGTGCTTCGGATTCGATTTTCTTGATCGACTTCAGAGAGTATCGGAGGAGACGCTGATCAAGCCGATGAGCTTTGAGAATGCCTTTTGCCTCTTGCCTCTTCAGTGTCTCACAACACACTCCCCACCGAGTGGAGAGTTCTCTACGGCTTAAAAAGCGTTCGTTTTCTGGTTGATAATCGTGCTGCTTCATGCACCCACAATAAGGCGCAATCGAAGAAACAAGAGTGATTGTTGAGTGACGAGGGGGAGCAAATAAAGCTCTATTCTTGCTGTCCTAGAAACGTAGGAGTTGTTCGACGCGAAGATGGTAGACCAAGGCGCTCAAGTTCCTTCTCAATCCTCTTTTTTGTCACCTTCATTCCGGAGAGCTTGTTGATTTCAACCCAGCTCGGCGAGTGTTGCATCAACCAATCGTAAGACCACGCAACTACATGTTGTCTATGTGTGAAATCGGTTCTATACGCATCCTGTGATCTCAAAACATCGGCTTGGAGAGAGGCAATCTGAGTATCTCGACTAGTCCACTTCTCGATTTTTTCGTTCCGGTATTTGATCGCGTTGGCCATTTCAACGAAAAAATCTAGATCCGATGTCAGATTGGCGTGGCAACAGGCGTCTTGGTAGACTTGGCGACAGAACTGAGGCCAGTCTTTGTGTGGAATTGTGGTGCCATCCATTTCAAACATGCTCTCGGTAGTTTCAAGCAATCCCATCCAAAACTCAAAAAGCCATTGCAGATGTTCTGTCCTTTCGTCATCGCGGAACTCCATTAGGAAGAAATCGATGTAGGCGACGAACGGATTCACCTTTCTGCCATAGAAAGTCTCGACGACTGCACGTGCATATTCTTCATAGAATGGTGGAACACGTTCTTCCAACCAAGTCTTCCACT